>JBJFHP010000195.1:0-17457 GCA_051893715.1 Oscillospiraceae bacterium | reverse complement strand
GTGTGCAACGCCGCAAATTGCTTTGGTGTAATTTCGGTCAACGGCTCGGAATTGCCGCGCGGCGGGCTTTTGCCACGTGTGCAACGCCGCAAATTGCTTTGGTGTAATTTCGGTCAACGGCTCGGAATTGCGGCGCGGCGGGCTTTTTACCTCGTGTGCAACGCCACAAATTGCTTTGGTGTAATTTCGGTCAACGGCTTGGAATTGCGGCGCACCTCTCCGAGGCAGTCCTGCCGATTTATTGTTAAAAAGGAATTGCCCCCAGCAAAACAGCCGCCGCGAATGCCGCCATATGGGAATATTCGCCGCAGGCGGGCTCTCTGTGCACAGGCAGCTCCAACGGGTCGCAGATACCCGCAGCGGTGTGCATACTGCGGTTGAGCGAGAGGGTAAGCTCCGTGTCGGTCGAGGAGGAAAAGGAAACGGTGTTTTTTGCGCCGCTCCCGCAGGTTATCAGCTGAATATCCGCGGGGAGAACGGGGAGCGGGTAGTCGCCGCTGACAACTACCCCGAGCGCGCTTTCAACGCGCGCCGTACCGCCCCGCCCGAGAATGACAACGCTTTCGGGGGCGCGTATAACGGCGCCGTCCCCTACGAAAACCGTGCCCGCTTTTGGGAACACCGTGCCGAAAAGGCGATCCGCCGCGCATTCACCCGAGATTATCACAATTCCCATACACATATCAACGCCTCGTTTTTGTCACTTATTTTTATCGGAAAAGGCGCGGATATTCATGAAAAAAATCAGCAAACCCCGATAAGCCGCGCAGCGTTTGCGACAAGCGCGCACAGGACTATCCCCGCCGTAGTCGGGAGCAGGAAGCCGAGGACTGCCCATTTCAAGCCGCCCGCTTCCTTTTTGAGCGTCAGCAGGGAAGTGGAGCAAGGCCGGTGCATGAGCGAGAAAATGATGACGCACAGCGCCGTGACGCCGTTCCGGCCGTTCGCGGCGAAAAGCTCCGCAAGACTGCCCTGCTGCATATCACAATTCCCATACACATATCAACGCCTCGTTTTTGTCACTTATTTTTATCGGAAAAGGCGCGGATATTCATGAAAAAAATCAGCAAACCCCGATAAGCCGCGCAGCGTTTGCGACAAGCGCGCACAGGACTATCCCCGCCGTAGTCGGGAGCAGGAAGCCGAGGACTGCCCATTTCAAGCCGCCCGCTTCCTTTTTGAGCGTCAGCAGGGAAGTCGAGCAAGGCCAGTGCATGAGCGAGAAAATGATGACGCACAGCGCCGTGACGCCGTTCCAGCCGTTCGCGGCGAAAAGCTCCGCCATCTGCGCGGGAGCAAGCTCCGCAAGACAGCCCTGCTGCATATACGTCATTATGATGAGCGGCACGACGATCTCGTTTGCGGGCAGCCCGAGAATGAACGCCGCGACTATCACGCCGTCCATGCCAATGAACCTGCCGAACGGGTCGAGGAATTGCGTTATATGGGTCAGCAGCGGCGCGCCGCCGACGGAAATATTCGCGAGCAGCCATATCACCAGACCCGCGGGAGCGGCTACCGAGGCGGCTCTCCCGAGGACAAAAATCGTCCTGTCGAGCAGCGAGCGGACGATCACCTTTCCGAACTGCGGCACGCGATATGGCGGCAGCTCCAGTGTGAAGGAGGAAGGCTCCCCGCGGAGCACTGTCGCCGAAAGCAGCCTTGACATCAGAAGCGTCATCGCGACCCCGAGGACAATAACGCCCGTCAGCGCCACAGCGGAGAGAATGCTCCCGCCAAGCCCCGAGGAGGTGACGAAAAACAGAGAGATGATCGTAATTATCATCGGGAATCTGCCGTTGCAGGGCACAAAGCTGTTCGTAAGCATTGCGATAAGCCGCTCGCGGCGGCTGTCGATTATGCGGCAGCCCGTTATCCCCGCAGCGTTGCAGCCGAATCCCATGCACATCGTTAACGCCTGTTTCCCGCAAGCCTTGCATTTGCTGAACGGCTTGTCGAGGTTGTAGGCAATGCGGGGGAGGTAACCCGAGTCCTCGAGCAGGGTGAACAGCGGGAAGAAAATAGCCATCGGCGGGAGCATTACCGAGGTCACCCACGCAAGCACGCGGTACGCGCCGTCTATCAGCAGCCCGCGCAGCCATTCGGGCGCGCTGAGCTGCCGCAGCAGGTCGGAGAGCAGGTCGCCGAGCGCGAAAAGCGCGGTGCTTAGCAGCTCGGAGGGGTAATTCGCGCCGACTATAGTTATCCAGAAAACTATCATCAGCAAAAGCAGCATCAGCGGGTAGCCGAGCAGGCGGCTCGTCAGCAGGCGGTCGGCGCGGCGATCGCTGCTGCGGCAGCAGTTCCCCTCGCAGACTACCCCGTCACACGCCTCCTCCGCATTGAGCAGAATGCAGGACACGATCCTGTCCTTGAGAATGTCGGCGGTTATCCCCGCGGCGGCGAGAATGTTCAGCCCCTGCTCGCGGCAGCGTGCTATTTCGGGGCGCAGCGCAATGTCCTTTCCGAAAGCCCCCGACCCGTGCTCCGCTTCATCTGCGCAGGCGCTGAATTGTTCCCCGAAAAAGCGGTCAAGCTCCCCGGTGAGCGAGCTGTCCCCCTCGAGCAGCCGCAGCGCAAGCCACCTCGGGGATATCCTGTCCCCAAGCTCCCGCCTTATCGCAGGCTCCAGCGCGGCGACAGCGTCCTCTATCGGGCGTATGTAGCGCAGCTGCCGCGGGTGAAGCTCCGTTCTCCCCGCGCACAAATCGTCAAGCCGCTCGGTGAGCCGCCGCAGCGTTCTTTTGCGCCGCGCTGACGTCCCGACGACGGGCACCCCGAGATTTTCCTCCAGCCGTTCAAGGTCGACCTCTATCCCGCGCCGCCTTGCCTCGTCCATGAGGTTGACGCAGACGATAGTTTCGGGGCAGATCTCCATGACCTGCAGCGCAAGGTTAAGGCTGCGCTCAAGACAGGTCGCGTCGCATACCACAACGGTTGCCGCCGCGCCGCCGAAGCAGATGAAATTCCGCGCGACCTCCTCCTCGGCGGAATGCGCCATGAGGGAATATGTCCCCGGAATGTCCGCGAGGATATAGTCGTTTTCGGGGGTGGAAAACCGCCCCTTGGCGCTTGAAACGGTCTTTCCCGGCCAGTTGCCCGTGTGCTGGTGCAGACCCGTCAGGCTGTTGAAAATGGTGCTTTTGCCGACGTTGGGGTTACCTGCGAGGGCTATCACGGCGGTGTTTTTTTCGGCGGGAATATTGCCCGCCCCGCCTTGCGCAGTTACCGTTTTTTCGGCGGGAATAATTGCCGCCGCGCCACGCGCAGTTAACGCTTTTTTGGCGGGAATATTCGCCGCCCCGTTCCGTGCAGCTTCCGTTTTTTCGGCGGGAATATTTACCGCCACGCCATGCGGTTCTTCCGATTTTTCGGCGGGAAAATTAACCGCCGCGCCATGCGGCGCTGCCGCTTTATCGCGGGTGAAATCGGCGTTCGCGCCATGCGGCGCTGCCGCTTTATCGGCGGATAAATCAGCGTTCGCGCCATGCGGCGCTGCCGCTTTATCGGCGGATAAATCAGCGTTCGCGCCATGCGGCGCTGCCGCTTTATCGGCGGGTAAATCAGCGTTCGCGCCATGCGGCGCTGCCGCTTTATCGCGGGTGAAATCGGCGTTCGCGCCTTGCGGCGCTGCCGCTTTATCGGCGGATAAATCAGCGTTCGCGCCATGCGGCGCTGCCGCTTTATCGGCGGGTAAATCAGCGTTCGCGCCATGCGGCGCTGCCGCTTTATCGCGGGTGAAATCGGCGTTCGCGCCTTGCGGCGCTGCCGCTTTATCGGCGGATAAATCAGCGTTCGCGCCATGCGGCGCTGCCGCTTTATCGGCGGGTAAATCAGCGTTCGCGCCTTGCGGCGCTTCAAATTCCCCCTCGGGCAGCACGGCTATCCCGCGGCAGTCCGCGCGGCGTATTGCGGTCACCGCGCCGCGTATAAGGTAAGCGGAGGGGTCGCCCATGGGGCTGCGCCCGACGCATTCGACCTCTGTTCCCTCCGAAAGCCCGATGTCAAGCAGCCGCCGCCTCATCGCGCCGTGTATCATCAGCTTCTTCACCACAGCCCGCTTGCCGGGCTGAATTTCGTCAAGGGTGTATAAGTAAGCCATAGCTGTCACCTTTTGTATGTTATTCTGCCGTTGTGCAGTTACTGCTATTATATGAATGTAAATTTTTTTGGTGAGTGCTTGAAATATTTGTCGGAATGTGGTATAATCAATAAGTATGCGGCGTCCGAGGGGGCTTTTTTTATGTCCGTAACGGTCGGATCTGCATATAATGTCGTGCGGGACTGTGGCATTTATTGCTTATGACGGTTTTCCGCAGATAATGTTGAAAGTTTTTGTGAGTCAATTCACTTAAAACCTATTGACATCATATGTTTTGTGTGCTATAATACATCCATACCGAAGAACAAACGTCGGCGGACGTTATCTCCGTGGAGCACTCAGAACAAATCAATACAGACGGAGTGATGTTGTGGACTGGTCGTTTAATCAGAAATTCGCGCCGATGTACGTCGAGGCGGGCTTGCTAACCGTAACGATTGGCGTTTTCGGCATAGTTCTCTCGGTAGCGATAGGGCTTGTCTGCGCGCTGGCGAAATACTACCGTATCCCCGTGGCGCGGCAGATAGTGGCGGTATATATCGAGCTTTCGAGAAACACCCCGCTTATTGTTCAGCTTTTCTTCCTTTATTTCGGACTTCCGAAGGCAGGGATACTCCTTTCGAGCGAGGCGTGCGGCGTTATCGGTCTTGCGTTTCTCGGCGGGAGCTACATGGCGGAAAGCTTTCTCGGCGGCTTGAAGTCGGTGAATAAAATTCAGCTTGAAAGCGCGGAGAGCCTTGGGCTGCGCCGCGGGCAGGTCATGAGATACATAGTTATCCCGCAGGCGGCAAGGGTGTCTATCCCCGCCCTTGCGGCGAATGTTATCTTCCTGCTGAAGGAAACGAGCGTATTCAGCGCGGTGTCGCTTGCCGACCTTATGTACGTCGCAAAGGACCTTATCGGTATGTATTACAAGACCAATGAAGCGCTCACGATGCTTGTCGCGGCGTACCTTGTTATTATCCTTCCGATCTCGATCGTGTTTACTGTTCTGGAGAGGAGGATGCGCCGTGCAGGGAATTGAAGTGCTTTTCATGGGCAATAATATGCTGCGGCTTTGGGGCGGGCTCTGGGTCACGCTCAGGCTTTCGCTCATTTCGATAGGGCTGTCGCTTATTATCGGGATATTCGTCGGCGCGTTCATGCTGGTGAAAAATCCGATAGTCAAGGCGATATGCCGCGTTTATATTGAGATAGTCAGGATAATGCCGCAGCTTGTATGGCTTTTCATAATCTTCTTCGGCATTACAAAGCTCACGGGCATTGACCTTGACGGAGAAACGGCGGCGGTCATCATGCTGACGATATGGGGCGCAAGCGAGGTCGGCGACCTTGTACGCGCGGCGTTCAGCTCTATCCCGTCGCATCAGTTCGAGTCGGGGCTTTCGCTGGGGCTGAGCAGGGTGCAGCTGTATGTCTACGTTATTTTCCCGCAGGCGATACGCGGGCTTGTTCCCGACGTTATCAACCTGTCCACGAGAATGATAAAGACAACGGCGCTGGTTTCGCTCATCGGCGTTACCGAGGTGCTCAAGGTCGGCAAGCAGATAATCGACGCCAACCGCTTTGAGTATCCGAACGCGGCGCTGTGGGTGTACGCGGCGATATTCCTGATGTATTTCATTATCTGCTTTCCGCTGTCGCTGCTGTCGAGAAAGCTTACGAAGAAGAGGGGTGAATGACCATGGAAGAACATATTATTGATATAGAGCATCTGACAAAGAAATTCGGCGACAACGTGATCATCAGCGACCTGTCGCTGAGCGTTTCGCAGGGCGAGGTAGTGGTTCTTATCGGACCCTCGGGCTGCGGAAAGAGCACGCTGCTGCGCTGCATAAACGGGCTGGAGCCTGTTCAGGGCGGCTCGGTGAAGCTTCACGGAGAGCCTGTCGAGCACGGAAAATCAAGCCTTTACAACATTCGTCAGAAGATAGGCATGGTCTTTCAGAGCTACGACCTGTTCCCGCATATGACGGTCATGAAGAACATCACGCTTGCGCCGCTGAAGGTGCAGGGGCGCAGTAAAGACGAGGTAACAAAGCAGGCGATGGAGCTTCTCGGGCGCGTCGGGCTCGCGGACAAGGCGGACGCTTATCCGTCGGAGCTTTCGGGCGGTCAGAAGCAGCGCGTCGCGATAGTGCGCAGCCTTATCATGAACCCCGACATAATGCTGCTGGACGAGATAACGGCGGCGCTCGATCCCGAGATGGTGCACGAGGTGCTGAATGTTGTGCTCGACCTTGCAAAGGGCGGCACCACGATGATGATAGTCACGCATGAAATGGCGTTTGCCGAGGCGGTGGCAGACAGGGTGATATTCCTTGACGGCGGCGTTATCGTCGAGGAGGACGCGCCCGAGGTGTTCTTCCATTCGCCGAAAACCGAGCGCGCACAGCGCTTCCTCAAGACGTTTACCTATTCCAAGTGACATTCCCGAAGGAACGCGCGCCTTTGGAATGCCGCAGGGAAAAGGTTTTCGCATATAAAAACAAGGGTTAAACCCGAACAGAAAAAGGGACAAACGGAGGTATTTATCATGAAAGTATTAAAGAAGATTGCGGCTGTTTTTGCCGCGGCGGCAATGGCTCTTACATTCGCGGGCTGCGCGGGCAGCGGCTCGTCCGACAGCGAAAGCGCCGCAGCGGGCTCGTTCAGGACAGTTGACGAGATAAAGTCGAGCGGCAAGGTAACGATCGGCGTTTTCTCGGACAAGAACCCGTTCGGTTATGTTGACAACGAGGGCAAATTCCAGGGCTACGACGTATATTTCGCGGAGAGGATAGCAAAGGATCTGGGCGTTGAGCTGGAGCTTGTTCCCGTTGAGGCGGCAAGCCGCGTAGAGTTCCTTGAAACCGCAAAGGTTGACATTATCCTCGCAAACTTCACCGTGACCGCGGAGCGCAGCGAAAAGGTAGATTTCGCGCTTCCCTACATGAAGGTAGCGCTCGGCGTTGTTTCTCCCGACAGCGCGGTAATAACCGACGCTTCGCAGCTCAACGGCAAGACGCTGATAGTTGTAAAGGGAACAACGGCTGAAACCTATTTCACCGAGAATTACCCCGACGTAAAGCTCCAGAAGTACGACGAGTATAACGAGGCTTATTCCGCGCTTCAGGACGGCAGAGGCGACGCGTTCTCCACAGATAACACGGAGGTGCTCGCATGGGCTATGAGCAACCCCGGCTTCACTGTCGGCGTTGAATCCCTCGGCAGCCTTGACGCTATCGCTCCCGCGGTAACAAAGGGCAACGAGAGCCTGCTCAACTGGATAAACGACGAGATAAAGGCGCTCGCAAGTGAGCAGTTCTTCCACGCCGATTATGACGCAACGCTCGCTTCCGTTTACGGCGACACCGTTGACAAGGATAACCTTGTAGTTGAAGGCGGAGAGATGTAAATTTTTCGGACAGCGCATTATAAAACAGTGACACCGCTCGGGGACGGGCGGTGTCGGGCTGTCGAAAAAGGCTTTTCGACAAGGAATGAATATTGAATAATGAATAAAGAAGAATGAATAAAGGCGGTATCGGCTTCGCCGATTATTTTTTAAAATCCGTGCCCGCAGGGCACACCGCAATTATTCACTATTCACTATTCATTATTCATTAAGATAAACACTGTTTTCAGTGTTTATCGGCAGACTGACACCGCTCGGGGACGGGCGGTGTTTCTTTGTGTGAATTTCACCCGAATTGTCCCATTATTTTTTGAATTAACTGTAACTTTCGCAGCGCGTTCCCGTCTTAATGGTTGAACGGATAAAAAAGGAGGGCGGAAAAGTGACGGACGAGGAAATAATCGACCTCTTCTTTTCGAGAAGCGAATCGGCAATATCCGAAACACAGAAGCGGTACGGGAGGCTTATCCGCAGCGTTGCCTGCGGAATACTCCGCAATGACGAGTCGGCGGAGGAATGCGAGAACGATACATACCTTCGCGCATGGAACAGTATCCCGCCGGCAAGACCGCAAAATCTCCGCGCATACCTGTGCAGGATATCGCGCAGCGCGGCGTTCGACAGGTACGACCGCGACCACGCGCAAAAGCGCGGCAGCGCCTGCCCGCTTGAGGACCTCGAGAATGTCCTCAGTGCAGGCGGCGGCGCGGAGGACAGACTTGCCGAGCGGGAACTGACGGAGCTGCTGAACGGCTTTCTCGGCTCTCTTGACAGGAAAAGCCGCGTTGTTTTCCTGCGGAGATACTGGTTCTGGGACGACATTGCAGGGATAGCGCAGCGGCTCGGAATGACCGAGGGCGCCGTCAAAACGCGCCTTTCGCGGACGATGAAGAAGCTGAGGGACTTCCTCGGCAGAAACGGCTATGCAAACGGAGGCTGAACAGGGTGAAAACAGTGAAATTCAACACAAAGCTTAACAATGCACTTGGGAATATCGACGATAAATTCATCGCCGAGGCTGCGGGCGAAAGCGGGCAGGGCAGCCGCTTTAAGGCGCGGTATCTGCTTATCCCGTCTGCGGCGGCTGTCGCGGCGGGGGTAATTCTCGCGGCGGGACATTTCATGGGCGGCGCGCCGCAGAGGGGCGTTTCCCTTGTAGAGGGCAGCGGCGATATGCCCTCCGACGGCACGCTCTCCGAGCTGATAAAGGCAACGGCAGACTCGGCGGGCGCTTCCTCCGAAACGGAAACAACGCCCGTTGCCGCCGAAAACAATGATATACAGGCTGTCCTGCATGAGGTGCCGCAGGATTACGCGCTGCCCGCGCCCGCGGAATACACCCCCGACCTGTCGGTATACCGCAGCAAAACGGGGACAACGAACGGCGCGGAGATAGCTATGCCCGAGGGCACGCCGATTTACGCCGCTTCGGACGGCGAGGTGACATGGGCGGCTTATTATTCGGGCTTCGGTTATTGCTGCGAAATTAAGCTTGACGATGGGAATTTGGTGCGTTACGGGCATTTGAGCGAGTTTGCGGTGCAGTCGGGCGACCGCGTGAGCAGGGGCGATATAATAGGTTATTCGGGCAAAACGGGAATGACGGTTGACCCCTCGCTTTTCGTCTGCCTTTATTACCCCGACGAAGCGGAGATAAAGCAGCTGATAACGCTTGAGGAGGTATTCCTGCACAAATGGAACACAATGACCGACAGCGAGATATCCGATGTGACAGCCTTGTACAATACGGAATACAGCGAGGAGTTCGGAATATACACCGCCGAGCTCAGGGACGGCAGCGGCAGGATGATTATGCAGGTCGGCGAGGACGGATCGGAGATACTCAGCCTTAAATATTACGACTATGACACCGCTATGGTGATAAATCTGCGCGGCGAGGACGGCTATATCGAGCAGGAAATTGAGCGCATTTCCGAAAGAAAGGCGAGCGTTGAGCGGGCGTATGACAGCTTCGCGCAGCTCGGGCTGAACGATATCGACAGCATGGAGATACATTATTCGTGGTACAGCTACCCCGATGATCTGCATTATTGCTTTATAAACAGCTTCTCCGAAAACAACGTTTCAACCGACGGATATATCGCGCCGATAGCGGGAGCAAGCCATTGGTACAACGGCGAACAGCACGATTACACGGCAGAATGCCTGCGCGAGCAGAGAAGGCTTTACTCCTACCAAGGCGGCGGGGAAAGGGTCGGGCTGCTTCCGGTGACCTGCGGAGAAAACAACACCGTGCTTGCGGCGGGGGACGGCGAGGTCGTATATACGGGCGATTTCCCGCTGCGCGGAAATATAGTCAGGATAAAGCACGACGACGGGCTTGAAAGCTGGTATTGCAGGGTCGATACGTCGGTTTCCGTCGGCGACAGGGTGAGCCAGGGCGACGTTATAGGTACTGCGGACGACCTGTTCACGGCGTTCCTGCTGACCGAGGACGAGGTTGAGGATATGCTCATATATGCGGAGGACTACCTCACGCGCTATGCGTTCGGCGGCAGCTCAACGCTCTGCGAGGGCGATCGGCTGACCGTTGACGAGCTGAACGCGCTCGGAAATTCGTCGCGTGACCGTTCGGAGCTGGCGCTGTATTCGCACAGCGAATTTGACGCGGCGGACGTGTGGTCGTTCAGCCTTGAGGACGGCTTGAAGCTTGAGGTGAGCGAGAATTATTACAGGATAGTCATGCAGCTTGACTGCGGCGACGGCGTTGCTTATGCTTATTATTATCGTTAAATATAAATGGGGTGCAGTCAAATCGGCTGCACCCCTCGGTCTGTCGATAAAGGCACATCTGCGTTGTCAGCGTTACTACGACAGGCACAAAGCCTAGTCGTAGCAACGCTTCCTAGCATCTGCACCTTTCTCGGCAGCCCGGTTATTCAAGTATATATTTTTTTACAAGCGGATAGACCGCGCGGTAACCGTCCTCGTTTATATGCATTCCCTCAATGGTAAATTCGGCGCGCAGGTCGCCGTTTTCGTCCTTCAGCGGGGCGTTTACGTCGATGTACTTCCCGCCGAACCGCTCCGCGAGCCGCTTTACGCATTCGTTCGCGCGGGCGATCTTCTCGTTGCTGCGTATTTTCAGACAGGGCTTCATTTCCTCTGTCGCGGCGTTGTAATTTACGGGGTAGTACGCCATGAGGTAAAGCTTTACCGACGGCACCTTTTCCTTTACCTCGGCGAGAATTTTCGCGTAGTTGTCCATTGCGCGCTCCATAGGTATCGAAGCGTCGCTGAGGTCGTTCGTGCCGATGTTGATGAACAGCTTGCACGGCGCGAGATCTGTTATGCAAACGTCGGTGTTGGCGAGAAGCTCGTCGGTGATAAATCCGCCGACGCCCCTGTTATACACCGTGACGTTAAGCCCGTCGCGGCGGGCAAATTCTTCCACGGGGAACATTTCCATGAGCGACGACCCCGCGAACAGCACCGCGCCCTTTTCGGCGCTCTCGTTCAATTTGCGGTAGCGCTCAAGCTTGTATTCCTTTGTCCAAATTATCTCTTCCGACATAACTCTTCCTCCTTTTTTGATGTTATTGTAGCACAAAGCATATGAAAAATCAAGCATTGCGGCAAGCAGTTTTTCACAAAAACGGCAATCGCGCCGTGGTTTTTTTGCACCCGCGCGGGACAATATATCCGCATACACTTGACAAAACGGAATATTTGTAGTATCCTATAATAGCATATATAACACATTAAAAGAGTAGGCAAAGGAGAATATATGGCAAGGGATACAGTATCGCTCGGCGACATTGCACAGCTCAAACGGCAGGCAAAGGAGCGGTTTTCCGCGGAAATACACGTTCACGACAGCTGCGGCGGGCAGTCGTTCTCGACAGACGAGGACAACGAGGCGCTGCGCGTTTTTATCGGGGAATTTTTCGCCGAACGGGGAATTAAAATAAAATTCACCGTTGACGGTCTTAGCTTTTATACGGTGTGAGGTCGGGATATGCAAAATCAGTTTTCAAGGACGGAGCTCATTCTTGGCAGGGAAGCGATGGACAGGCTCGCGGCGGCAAGGGTGGCTGTTTTCGGAATAGGCGGAGTGGGCAGCTACACGGCGGAGGCGCTGGTGCGCAGCGGGGTTGGCGCGGTCGACATTATCGACGACGACAGAGTGTGCCTTACGAATATTAACCGACAGCTTTTCGCAACGAGGAAAACTGTCGGGAAATACAAGGTGGAGGTCGCCGAGGAGCGGCTTCACGAAATAAACCCGAACGCCGTGATAACGGCGCACAGGGTGTTCTATACCCCCGAAACGGCGGAGCGGTTCGACTTCACCCGGTACGACTATGTTGTCGACGCGATAGACACGGTGACGGGGAAAATAGGGCTTATCATGCAGGCAAAGGCGGCAGGCACGCCGATAATTTCATCAATGGGCGCGGGCAACAAGCTTGACCCCACGGCATTCCGCGTTGCGGATATATTCGACACGTCGGTCTGCCCGCTTGCGAGGGTGATGCGGTACGAGCTGAAAAAGCGCGGCGTAAAGTCGCTGAAGGTCGTTTATTCAAAGGAAAAGCCGATAACCCCCATTGAAACGGAGGAAATAAGCTGTAAGAAAAACTGTATCTGCCCGCCGGGCACCGAGCGCAAATGCACGGCGAGAAATCAGGTGCCGGGAAGCAGCGCGTTTGTCCCGCCCGTTGTCGGGCTTATTATCGCCGGCGAGGTCATTAAGGACATCACGGGGGTACGGGAAACATTTTGACAAGGGACGAATTTGTTGATATAGCCCGGGGAGTATCTTCGGGCTTTTATTTTATTAAAATATGGCGCTGTCGTTGTTGACAATTTCCCGCCGATGTGGTATTCTATAATCAGCGGGTGTTAATTATTTCTTGTATTATCGGAAATATTTTCCGCCAATTTTTGTTAAAGAGGGAAAACCATGAAAACCAACAAAAAGAGAAGCTCTCTCAAGTTCAAAATAATGCTGTCAAGTATGCTGCTGCTTGGGATAGCGCTGCTGCTTTGCTCCGCAACGGGCATTATCGCGCTGTATCTTCAGACAAGCAGCGACCTTTCGTCAACG
The DNA here is from genome assembly GCA_051893715.1 of Oscillospiraceae bacterium. Lineage (GTDB taxonomy): Bacteria > Bacillota > Clostridia > Oscillospirales > Ruminococcaceae > CAG-115. The sequence goes on along the minus strand of JBJFHP010000195.1, from coordinate 4,887 downwards.
CTCAGCGACAGGCTTGAGCTCGGCGCGGCTTCGGTCAGCAATGTGTTCAGATATGACCCCAACGCGGACGACGCGGTGTTTGAGGAAATTCTCAAGGGGAACAGCTGCGACGCATTTATCCTTGACGAAAACGGGAACATTGCCGCTTCGTCGGGAAGCAGCGGCGGCACGGAATACGATTATTCCGCCCTTGTTGTAAGCGAGGGCAGCAGGCTCAACGAGCTTGTCAGCGGCAGCGACGGCGGCTGGTACAGCTACGGCTCAAAGAGCCTCGGCGGCAAGTATACGTTCGTTGTACGCATGAATGCGGCGGAATATCTTTCCGGCACATTTGTGATACTTTTCGTGTACATAGGAATGATAGCGGTGGTGTTTGTCCTCGGTATCATTATAATAATCAGAGTTGTCGGGAAAATCACCAAGCCTATCGGCGTGATGACAGGCAGGATAGACAGCATGGCGCGCGGCGACCTTTCGGGCGAGAAGCTTGAAATAAACACCAACGACGAGCTGAGCGAGCTTGCGGAGTCCCTCAACACCATGTCGGAATACACCAAAACGATAATCAGCGACATCAGCCGCACGGCGGGCGAGATATCGAAGGAAAATTTAAGCGTTGACCCCGAGGCGGAATATATCGGCGACTATATCCCGATAAAGGAAGCGCTGCTCGGCATACTGAAATCAATGTCGAGGGTAGTGCGCCAGCTTGAAAGCTCGGGCAGGGAGGTCGCGGCAAATTCCGCGCAGATGTCGGATAATTCGCTCACGCTGTCGCAGGCGTCAACGGAGCAGGCGGCAACTATCGAGGAGCTCAACGCGAACCTAAGCGAGGTTTACGAGAAGATAAACGCAAACGCGAAGAACGCCGAAAAGGCAAGCGAGCTGACCTCCAATTCAAGGGAGCTCGTCAACCGCGGAAACGAGAAGATGACCGAAATGCTCGCCGCAATGGAGGAGATAAACGCAACGTCCTCGCAGATAGCAAATATCATCAAGACAATTCAGGATATATCCTTCCAGACCAATATCCTTGCGCTCAACGCGGCTATTGAGGCGGCTCACGCGGGCGAGGCGGGCAAGGGCTTCGCGGTCGTTGCGGGCGAGGTCGGCAGTCTTTCCAACAAGACCGCCGAGGCTGCAAGGAGCACCACGGAGCTTATAAAGACGAGCCTTTCCGCAGTGGAAAACGGCACTGTTATCGCAAACGACACCGCAGAAATGCTCGGTCATATCGTAGAGGAATCGGACGAGGCGGCGCGCGTTGTCGGGCAGATAGCCGAAGCCTCCGACGAGCAGGCGGGCGCGGTAAAGCAGGTGCTGACGGGTATGGATCAGATCTCTGCCGCCGTTCAGCAGACAAGCGCTTCCGCAGAGGAGAGCGCGGCTTCCGCAGAGGAGCTTTCCGCAGAGAGCAAGGTGCTGCTCGATATGGTGGAGTCGTTCACCCTTTCAAACAAGCATCATAAGGATAAGTCCGCTCCCGCGGCAAAAACCGAGCCCGCAAAGCCCGAGCCTGCCGTTAAACCAGCGGCAAAGCCCGAGCCTGCCGTTAACTCCACGGCAAAGCCCGAGCCTGCCGTTAAGCCCGCGGCAAAGCCCGAGCCTGCCGTTAACCCCGCGGCAAAGCCCGAGCCTGCCGTTAAGCCGGCAACTACAGTAAAAACCATCGTTCTTGACGATGATAAATATTGATTCGGAGGAAAACAAAATGAGTATTATGAGGAAAGAATACGGGTATTTCCGCGGTTACAGGTGCGAGCTTATCACGCTTGAAAACGCGGGCGGAATGGGCGCGTCCTTCACCAATTTCGGCGGCGCGGTCGTTGCCCTCAACGTTCCCGACAGGGACGGAAATTATGCGGACGTTGTTCTCGGCTATGATACGCTTGAGGAATATGTCGAGGGAAATTCCTGCCACGGCGCGCTCGTGGGACGTTACGCGAACCGTATCGGCGGCGCGAAATTCACGCTCGGCGGCAAGACCTATGAGATATCGCCCAACGACAACAAGGTGAACCACCTCCACGGCGGATTTTTCGGCTACAACAAGCGCGTGTGGACAGTGGAAGCAGTGTGCGACGGCGCGGAGCCGTCGGTAACATTCGGTTACGTCAGCCCCGACGGGGAGGAGCATTTCCCCGGCACGCTGAAAATAACGGTCAGATACACCCTGACAGCCGCAAATGCGCTCGAAATAGATTACAAGGCGGTATCCGACGCGGACACGGTCGTGAACCTCACCAACCATTCCTATTTCAACCTTAAAGGCGCAGGCTGCGGCGATATCTTAGACCATGTTGTGACGATAAATTCGGATAAATACACGCCCGTTGACAGCCTGCTCATTCCCACCGGAAAGTTCGCATACACAACGGGAACGGCGTTCGACTTCAAGTCGGGCAAGCCCGTCCGCCGCGACATGGACAACGGAATGCTCCCCGCAGGATATGACCACAATTTCATCCTCGGCGAGCCGGGAACAATGCGCACGGCGGCGGAGGTGTACGAGCCGACAACGGGCAGGGTCATGACCGTTAAGACGGATATGCCCGCGGTGCAGTTCTATATAGGAATTGGGCTTAACGGCGAAAACGGCAAGGGCGGCGCGAAATACGAGAAGTATGCGGGTCTGTGCCTTGAGAGTCAGTTCTCGCCCGACACGCCTAACAAGCCGCAGTTCCCGTCCTGCGTTCTCAAGGCGGGCAGCGAGTATCACTTCACCACGGCATATGAATTTTCGGTGAGATAATTATTGGGGGCTGCCTTTATCGACAGCCCCTTTGGCTTGTCGGAAAAGGCTTTTCTACATAAAATGAATATTTAATAATGAATAAAGAAGAATGAATAATTGTGGTATCGGCTCCGCCGATTATTATATCTCAATTTTAAAAATACTTGCCCGAAGGGCACACCACATTTATTCACTATTCAATATTCATTATTCATTAAGATAAACACTGTTTTCGGGGTTTATCGACAGTTTGTAGGGCTGCCTTTATCGACAGCCCCTTGATTTTTGGGCAGTTAAATTTGAGCGGCTTCCTTTCAAACGCCGCCATTTTATTCCGCGTATCCTTGACATTTTGCGATAAGTGGTGTATAATTAACTTGAGCGCAATATCCGACAAAAATAATTCAGGAGAAAACAATGAACGCAAGATTTCATATTCCGGACTTTTACCTGCATTGGGAGCTCAACCTCAATCTTATCGATAAATTAAAGGAACACCCCGAGTATTTCTACGACGGGACGGAGATCGCTTCCTGCTACGGCTGCTTTGCGCCCGCGCTTTGGAACGGCGGACGCGCCGTCGCGGGTCACTCCAACGCCACGAGGATATCAAGGACGATAAGCGAGTTCAACGACAGGGGCGTGCCGATACGCTACACGTTCACCAACCCGACCCTTACCGAGGACGACCTTGACGACCCGTTCTGCAACAAGATATGCCGCGCGGCGGAAAACGGCTTCAACGAGATCATCGTGAACAAGGATTTCCTCGAAACATATATCCGTGGGAAATACCCGAAATACCCGATAATCTCCTCCACCGTCAAGCAGATAGAGGATCTCGATACACTGCTTAAAGAGTTCGAGAAGGATTATAAGCTTGTCGTTCTCGACTATAACTGGAACAACGACTTCGAGCGCCTTGCGCATATACCCGAGGAGCTTCGCCCGAGGTGCGAAATACTTATCAACCCCTATTGCATACCGCACTGCAAGCGCCGCGCGGAGCATTACAGGGTTCTCGGCGAGAGCCAGCGCGCGGCTTCAAAGATGCCTGTCGTTCCCGTTCCGGGCTCGGACAATAAGCTCAAGGCGTCCGAGTTCGAGTGCGTCAACACAACGCTCAATTTCTATCAGATACAGAAATATCCCACGTTCGTCGGGCTCGAGGGAATAAAGAAGTACCTCGACATGGGCTTCAACAACTTCAAGATAGAGGGCAGAACGCTCTCCACGCCGAACGTTCTCGAGAGCTATATGTATTACATGGTCAAGCCCGAATACCGCGATATCCTGCGGCTTGAGCTTTATCTCGCGCCGCGCAGACAGCCGATCGAGCTGCCCGAAAAAAAGGCGGGAAAGAACGCCCGCGCGGGTCGGTGAGCCGTCAGGCTGAAAAATTGAGCGGAAAAATACCGCTTTACACCGCGGGGAAGCAATTCATTATAACTTTTCCCTAAAAATCATTATAAAATTCAACAATTTTATAGATATTGACTATTGAAAAAGCTTCCTCTTTATGGTATACTATCTGTAACGAAGTTATTGATAACTGCGGTTTATTCCGCTGTCATACCATTCGGAATACATCTACGATGGAGGATCTAGTATGAATAATATCGAACTTTCGGAAAAGGTTGCAGGCTTACTGAAGGCAAGCGCAAGGAAGGCAAAGAAGTTTGAGGACACTGTTGCTGTTACTGTTTCGCTCATATCCGAGAATACCGAGGATATGTATGTTGCGGTAAGAGATGGCGAGATTCTCGTTGCTCCTTATAACTACATAGACAACAACTGCGCTATTGAGGCTGCTCCCGAAACTGTTGAAAAGCTGTTCAGCGGCGAGATGTCTTTCGACAAGGCTCTTAATGACGGCTTTGTAAAGATCAGCAGCGGAGATGTTGCTAAGTTCAAGGCTCTTGAGGTTCTTGTTCCCGCTAAGGCTAAGAAGGAAGCAAAGGCTGCTCCCAGGACAAAGGCTAAGGCTGCCCCCAAGGCGGAAGCTAAGGCTGCTCCCAAGGCAGAGGCAAAGGCTGCTCCCAAGGCAGAAGCTAAGGCTGCCCCCAAGGCAGAGGCAAAGGCTGCTCCTAAGGCAGAAGCAAAGGCTGCTCCCAAGGCAGAAGCAAAGGCTGCTCCTAAGGCAGAGGCAAAGG
>JBJFHP010000194.1:0-2097 GCA_051893715.1 Oscillospiraceae bacterium | reverse complement strand
TTCATTCTTCGTTATTCATTATTCAATATTCATTTTTTGTCGAAAAGACTTTTTCAACAGAAATCCCGCCGTCACAGGTACTCTCCCGTGACGGCGGGTATTTGTTATTGATGTTATACGGTCACAGCCCGATAATTTTGTACAGAACGCTTTTCTCGAATACCAACGGGCGGTTGTACCTGAAAAATACCGTTCCGTCGGCAGGCGCGTAAATGCGCGAGATGACCCTGCCGTCAAGCGGATCGGTTATTTCGCAGAGAAGCTCGCCGTTGCGCAGCTCGTCGCCTGTCTTGACGAAGCTCCTGCATATTCCCGCCGCGGGGGAATGCACCTGAATAAGCCTGTTCTCGCTTATTATCTCGGTCAGGCAGCCGTTGCTGACGCGGGTGTTAACTATACCCTTGCGCACCATGAAGCGTATCACCGCGTCCACTGCGGCTTTCGCGGAGGTTTCGTCGATATTGTCGGTGGAGTTGGTGTAGAGCGAGAACGCTTTTGTGCTCCATATCTGCCAGTTGTAGTTAAGGGTAGTCGTGTCGTAGGGGCGCGGCGTTCTTATAAAGGCGTAAGGCAGACCGAAGTCAAGCATTTCCTCATGCTGCGTGAAGCCCGTTTCCATGAGCTTGACGTGCGGTAGGAAGTCGCCCTGCTGATAGAAGCTTGCGAGCTGAATGCCGTAGGTGTAGCCCTGTATCTTTTCAAAGAGCCCGTCCGCGATACGCTGCGTTGTTTCGCCGAGGTCGTACCCGGGGAACATACGGTTGATATCGGTGTTGTCCATTGTCCAGAAGCGCTTGCCGATGTTCATGGAGTAATAATTGACGCAGGGGATAATCATGATCTCCCTGTCGTCGCAGATACAGCCCTCGCTCTCGAGCTCCTTCAGCCTGCGCACCAGCAGCGAGCAGACGTACATCTGCTGCACCTCGTTTCCGCGCATTGCCCCCACGATACAGAGCGATTTTTCGCCCCTGCCGAATTTGAAGCCGATGACGTCCATGGGCTGACGGTAGGGTGACTGAACCGAATAAAGCGTCTGCTTACGCATTGTCGTCACCTCCGAGTATTCTTGCGATGAGCGAGCCGCCGTACACTATCGGGAACTCGCGAAGCGTGAATATTCTGCCCTTGCACGGAGCGGTAACCTGCTCCACCGTCCTGCCCGTGCCGGGGTCGATGACGTCGCCGATATGGTCGCCTTTCTCAATGTCGACCCAATGCCCGACGCACGGGACGAATATCCCGTCCGCGCCGCTGTTGATAAATTCAACATCTCCCTCGCCCGAAACTATAGGCTTTCGCACCTGCTCGGTGCTTCCCGCCCACATTCCGAGGTTTTTCAGGAGATTGAATATCCCTGCCGTGAGCTGGCGGCAGTATTCCTTTGTTATCCTCATTCCGACGCCCATTTCAACGACAAGCGTTTTGGTGCCGAGCTCGTTGAGGCTGTATGCGAGCGTGCTTTCGAGGACTGTCGCCGCCGAATGCACCCATATAAAATCGCAGTTAAGCATTTCGGCGTAGGGGACAAGCTCCCGCGCGCTGACCTCGTTTATCCTTATCTGCGGTATTTCCTTGAGATAAATATTGCTGGAATGGATATCTATGCAGATATCCGCGCCGCTTATGTCCGAAATTATTTCCGCCGCAAGGCATTCCGCCATTGTCCCGTCGGAATTTCCGGGGAATATCCTGTTCATGTCAAGGTCGAACAGCGGTATCCCGCGCGTTATGCTGTCCACTCCCAGCGGATTTAACGCGGGGTAAATGTCGACAACGCCGTTCAGGAGCGAAAGGTTTTCGTTAAGCATCCGCGCCGTTTCCGCGCAGACATACTGCCCCTCCAGCTCGTCGCCGTGCGTTCCCGTGACGATACAGACGCGCTTTCCCGACGGCTTGTCGGCGCTCGTCCCCGTTATCCTGTTCCTGCGTATCTCGATCCTTTCGTTTACGGCAAGACCTGCCCCTGCTATAACAGTGGTCATTTTATTGCTCCCTTCGTTTCCCTTTTTTTAATATTATATTTCCTATATTTCCTATATTACCGTCACAAGCGACGATATGGTCTGAACGCTTCCCGCGCTGCCTAGATAAATC
>JBJFHP010000193.1:0-2100 GCA_051893715.1 Oscillospiraceae bacterium | reverse complement strand
CTCGGCGTTGACGAGGCGGTAAGGATCGCGGTGTATAAAAACGGCGAGCGCACCGTTTACGGAAAGACGAAATCCAACGGAACGGGCAAGGAGAGCGACTGCGACGAGGAATTTGAGTCGTCGACGGTAGTCATGAGCACGAAAAATGAACAGTTCAGACCCGGCGCAAAGGACAAATTCACTGTCGTAGTGTGGCTCGAGGGCAATGACTCCGACTGCCTTGACAACATAATCGGCGGAACTATGAAGCTCGGAATGCATTTTGAAATAATTGAGAATACATAAGGAGTATAAGATGAAGAAAGCGTTGAAAACAGCAGTTTCCGTTATTTCATGGATAATACTTATATTGGCGCTCATTGTAACTGTTCTTACCTTTACCGCCGACAGAAGCAGCGGCGTGCCGAGCCTTTTCGGGTTTATCCCGATGACGGTCGAGTCGGATTCAATGGCTCCCACGTTTTCGCAGAACGATCTTATCATGGTCAGGGAGATCGACGACGTTAACACGCTTCAAAAGGACGATGTGATAACCTTCTGGACAATTATAAACGGAAAAAAGGTCAAGAACACGCACCGTATCATAGAGGTGAAAAACGTTTACGGCAACGTCAGCTTTATCACAAAGGGCGACAATGTGGACGTCAGGGACAGCCTTGAGGTCTACCCCATTGATATCATCGGAAAATGGACAGGGTTTAAGCTTGGCGGCTTCGGCAGCGTTATGAATTTCCTGCGGACGCAGACGGGATTTTGTATCTGCGTAATTATCCCACTGGTGCTGTTCTTCCTGTTCGAGCTGTACAAGCTGATTGTGGTAATTGTGGAGATAAAGCGCCCTGCGGCAAAGGAAATTGACGAGGAAGAGATAAAAAAGCGCGCGATAGAGGAATACATCGCCGAACAGAAAAAGCTTGCCGAGAAAAACGAAAACGCGTCGGACGGCAAGCCGGATAACACGGGAGAAAGCGCGGCGGACGGCGGCAGTGACAGCCGACCTGACAGCGCGGAAGCGGGCAAGGCAGACAACAAAGAAGCGGACAATTCGGACGAAAAAACAGATGACTGAACGGGCGAAATATTCGCACCGTAAGCTGGGAGAAAGAGCATGAATGGCTTTCTGAAATGGTTTTTTGTATTCATATCCGAAATACTCAAGGGCTTCGCGATGATATTCACGGGGCTGTGGGACGGATTGATACAGATATTTAATTTTGAGAATTACATAAATATTTTCAAGGATTATTCCGAGGAATTTGGCGTTGTCGGGTGGATACTTTCCGTTCTGGCAATAATTATCGTCGTGGCGATATTCGGGCTTGTTGTGTTCCTTATCGTTATGGGGATAAGGAAGTATATCAGGTTCAGGCACTCGATAGTCAGCGACGAGGACATTATCGAGGAGCTCGGCACGCTGCAAAGGCAGGTGTTAAGGCTCACCCGCGAAAAGGACGAAATAATGGCAATGAAGGTAGCACAGATCGGTATTCCGCAGGGCGGAGCCGCAGCTGCTGCCGCGTCTAACGGCTATTATCTCTCTCAGGGAGCAGGCACTGTTGAGGGCGCTCCTGCGGAAGCAGCGGGTGCGGAGGGCGAAGCGACGCCCTCGAGCGACGGCGTTGTTCACACCAACGACATCAGATTTTCCAAGCTCATCGAGGTGGACAAGTTCTACAAGACCTATACTCCGCCCGAATACAACAACGATATCACCCTTTCGGGAATATGCGAGGCTTACAGATTTTTCGCCTGCTCGCGTATGCACCTGTATTATGACATAAAGACGATAAGGCTGTTTATAGCGGGCATGGCGTCCACCAAGCTTATCATATTGCAGGGTATATCCGGTACAGGTAAAACGTCGCTGCCTTATTCGTTCGGTAAATTTCTCCAGAGAGATACGACGATAGCGTCTGTTCAGCCGTCGTGGCGCGACCGCACGGAGCTTTTCGGTTACTTCAACGAATTTACCAAGAACTTCAACGAAACGGAAGTCCTCAAGAGAATTTATTCCTCGTCATACAACGACGATATAAACTTCATACTCCTCGACGAAATGAATATCGCGCGAGTTGAGTATTACTTCGCGGAAATGCTGTC
>JBJFHP010000192.1:0-8304 GCA_051893715.1 Oscillospiraceae bacterium | reverse complement strand
CAGTGAGCAAGAGACGGGATTTTTTCATGGTAATATCCTTTCGATCAGCTGTGGTTTTTCGCTATCTTTCTTTCGATAAACGACGACAGCAGGTTGATACAAGCCGTCAGAACAAGCAGGATAACCGCCGTTGCATACGCCTGCTGGGTATAAAGACCCTCGCTGTACAGCGCGTACATATGCACCGCGAGCGTTCTCGTCGAGGAGAAAAGGAAATTGTCAGCGTTCGGTATAGCGGCATATGTTCCCGCAGTAAATATGAGCGCCGCGCTCTCGCCTACTATTCGTCCTATCGAAAGGACAACGCCCGACATTATGCCCGGTATAGCCGAGGGGAGAATTACCTTAAAAACTGTTCTCGTTTTCGAAGCGCCCAAGCCGAAGCTGCCCTCGCGGTAGCTGTCGGGGACGGCAAGCAGCGCCTCCTCCGTCGTTCTAATAACAGTAGGAAGCACCATTATCGCGAGCGTGATAACGCCCGAAATAAGCGAATATCCCCAGCCGAACCCGATAACGAACATCAGAAATCCGAACAGACCGTAAACTATCGACGGAATGCCAGAAAGCGTTTCGGTGGTTATCCTGACGAGCTTTACCAGCCTGCTCCCGCGCTTTGCGTATTCGACAAGGTAAATCGCCGAAAAAATTCCTACAGGAACGGCAAGCACAAGCGTCAGCAGCACCATTATTACAGTGTTGATTATCGCGGGGGTCATGGATACGTTGTCGGCGGTGTATTTCCATTCAAACTGCTCCCACGAAAGCGCGGGAATGCCCTTTACAAGTATGAACCCGATGAGAAACAGCAGTATTCCCACCGCGAACAGCGCCGACAGCATGACAAGTATCATAAGGATAAGGGAAAGCGGGCTGCGCTTGTATCGGAGCAGCTTCTGCTTCAGGGTCACCTTGTTGATGTATTTTTCGGGAGCAGGCTCAGATATCACAGCCTTTGCGGCATTTTCGTTCGTCATGGTGTCAGTCCTTTCTGCGCTTCAGAACAGAGAAGCAGAGGTTTATTATAAGAATGAACACGAACAGCACAGCGGCAGTCGCTATCAGCGAATCGCGGTGTATTCCCTCTGCGGCATAGCCCATTTCAATAACGATGTTGGAGGTCAGCGTTCTTATGCCGTCGGTCAGCTTTTCGGGGAGCCTTGCCTGATTTCCCGCGATCATTGCTACCGCCATAGTTTCGCCGATAGCGCGCCCGACGCCGAGGATAACTCCCGCGAGTATTCCCGACTTAGCCGCAGGCAGCGACGCGAAAAATACGCTGCGCTCATGCGTTGCGCCCAGCGCGAGCGAGCCCTCGTAATAGGACTTCGGAACGGCGCGCAGCGAGGTTTCCGACACGCCGATTATCGTCGGGAGTATCATTATGCCGAGCAGTATACCCGCCGTAAGCATACTTTTACCCGAGCCGCCGAGCAGATCCTTCATTGCGGGCACCATAGCCATCAATCCGAAATAGCCGTAAACGATCGAGGGTATCCCCGCGAGAAGATTAACGGCGGGCTTAATGAAGCGGTAGAGCCATGCGGGGCAGTAATACGCCATGAAAACCGAGCAGAGTATTCCTATGGGAACTCCGACGATTATCGCGATGCCCGTAACGACGATGCTCCCGACAATCATCGGGAATATCCCGTAATACCCGCTGGAGGGCTTCCACTTTGTTCCGAAAAGAAAGTCGAATATGCCGATCTCCCTTATCGCGGGAAATCCGCCCGCAAATATGTATATGCAGATAAATACCACCGCGAGGATAGAAACGCAGGCGCACAGCGTGAATATCACGCGCATGAATATGTCGGTGAAGCGCTGCTTTGTCATCGCAGGCTTTGCAGTTGAAGCTGTCATTATAACCACCTTAATTTAACATTAAAAATCCTGTAAAAATAGCGCCGAACTTTGTCCGGCGCCATTCCGGGAGAAAACTGTCCGCAGCGGTTTCCCGCCTTGGTCAGGAAGGGAAGCTTTATCAGCCGAGCTCTGCCCAGTTAGTGATCTCGCCCGTGTAGATCTTCATGATCTGCTCGGAGGAGAGGTCGTCAACGGGGTTCTCGTGGTTTACTATAACTGCGATACCGTCGTTTGCAATGGTCTTTGCGGTCAGACCCTTTTCAAGCTCGCTGTCCTTGAGCGCTCTGGAGCTCATGCCGATGTCGCACGCGCCCTCGGTCGCTGCTGTAATGCCCGCGCCGGAACCGGTCTGCTGTACCTCAATTACAGTATCGGGGTTTATCTCTTTATATGCGTCGGCGATCTTCTCCATTACGGGGGATACGCTGGTGGAGCCGGAGAGCGTCAGGCTGCCGGACTTTCCCGAGCCTGTGTAGGCGCCGTCGTTACCCTCGGAGATGTAGCCGTTTTCGGTGATTATCGCCTGTCCCTGCTCGCTCATGATGAAGGTCATGAAGTCGGCTGCAAGCTCGCTCAGCTCGCCTTCCTTATAGCATACCACGAAAGGACGCGCTACAGCATAGCTTCCGTTAAGAATATCCTCAACGGAGGGCTCAACGCCGTCAACCTTTACTGCCTTTACGGAGTCATTGAGAGAGCCGAGGGAAATGTAGCCGATAGCGTCCTTGTTGTCCGCAACGGACTGGAGCACTACGGAGGTGGAGGAGGTTATCTCGGCGTTTTCGGTCGTCATGTCCTCCTTTTCGCCCTTATCGTTCTCCTGCTGAATACCCATGAGCTCAACGAATGCGCCTCTTGTTCCGGAGCCTTCCTCGCGGGAAATAACGGTGATGTCGTCGGTCAGTGTCGCCTTGTTTTCCTCGGAGGAATTGTCGGGCTTGCTTTCCTTTGAGGAATTGTCCGCGGAAGCCGAAGAGCTGTCCGAGCTGCCGTAGCTGCCGGATTCGGATGTAGTTCCGTTTGAGCAGCCTGTGAATGCGGCGAGCATCATTGCCGCCGTAAATATGGAAATAACCTTTGTTGCTTTCATGATCGTTTTTCTCCTTACTGTTTGTTTTGCTCTTTTGGTTACGGTCATATTATATGATAATGTTGTTAAGGCGAAAAGAGATTTAATGTAAAATTCTTGTAAAATTTCTTCCCTGACCATAAAACACGGGGCTTGACGGCTGTTTTCCCTGTATTTATAATAAAGTGCTATATCAATTTAAAGGTTGATAAAATGAAGTTTTTGTTTCAACAATCAACGCGGAAAAGTTGAGAATTATGTTTTCCATGATAATTTAACATATATTTAACCCACGTTCTCACTTATCAACCGTAAAAGAAAAATGTCTTGATAATGCGGAATATTAACATATTCAACATAGTTTTCAACAGTTAAATACGGCTTTCCACAATTTCTTTTGTTGAAAACTATGTTTAAAAAGTTGGTGAAAACCCCTTGTCAATAAATTTTCAACATATAAAACAGTAATCATTATCAAAATAAAGCCCGAAAACCATTATTTCGTAGCCGGATGAAATAAACCGAGAGTATAATAACCACAAATCAACAGGTAATCAACGGCAAATTCAACATGACAGCAAAATAACGGTTGAATAAAAATATGTTTAAAACATCTTGATAAAAGGACTTTTTCACATTTTCCACAGAGTTTTCAACAATTCGGTTGATTTTTAACCGTTTATACTGTCTGTTTTTGCTCTTATAACATTCTTTGGTTGAAAAACCGATTAAAATGTGTATAAATTTAAAATCTGCGGGGATAATGCAGTTAAAAAAAATAACAGGAGAGATGAAATGATAAAGGGTGTTACGCGAAACATTATCGAAATAAATAATATGGACAGCAAATATTTTGAACGCGCAATTGTTGTTCTGAGGAACGACTGCGCGCTCCCCGACGAGGATACTGTCAAGCGGGAGCTTTCCCTCAATCTGAACGGGCAGCAGCCTTCATTTATAAATGCCGCAAAAATAACACAGCGTATAAAAATAGCGGCAGCGGCTGCCGCAGGCGCGCTGATAAGCGCTTCCGTATGCCTCGCGGTGTATATGTTTGTTTAATATTCACAGATTGAGGCGCTTATTTTATTAAGAATTTTGCTTGAAAAAAATCAATTTTTATGTTATTATTATAAGTGAACTCTTATTTTTCAGTACCGTTTGTTGAAATATCATAAATGCCGGGATCTACTGTTAATTAGTAGCTTTAATTGTCTTATTATCCGATAAATCGGGTCATATTGAAATTTTTTACAATACGGGAAGCGGCTTCAGGTTATCCTGTCGATATCTGTCGATATCTGCCGATAATTACGGATCATAAATGGAATGGTGAATAAAAATGAACTCATTGTCTTCTCTTGCCGACATCTATAAATGCGTGGTGGATAACTGCGTAAAGGTGTATGATATCTCCGGCCCCGCGCGGGAGCTGTGGCTCGACCCGCTTGAGCCGGTGAAAATGGAGGGAAATAAAATAACCCTCGCAACTAATGTCGAATTTAAGAGGGAAACGCTCAACAACCTCTATCTCCCGTACATAGAAGAACAGTTCAAGGTTATTCTCGGCGTTCCGATGAAGGTTGAAATTATTGTCGACAACAACATCGGCTCGCCCAGACAGCCTATCTCCGAAATAATTAACGCCGAGCCTGTCAATAAGGAAATGGATATCATTGACAGGAAGATAACCTATACATTTGATAACTTTATCGTCGGCCCCTCCAATAACCTTGCCTTCGCCGCGGCAAAGGCGGTGTCGCAGAAGCAGCACGAAAAGTATAACCCCCTCTTTATATACGGCGATTCCGGTCTGGGAAAAACTCATCTTCTGTCCGCAATTCAGCATGAAATGCAGAAGAATTACCCCGGGATAAACATTATATATATACCCGCGGAAACATTCACTAACGAGTTTCTGCATTCTATCTCCGCGAACAATGTCGAGGTGTTCGACGACAAGTACAGAAGCGCCGACGCACTGCTCATAGACGATATTCAGTTTATCGCCGGCAAGGAGCAGACGGAGGAGAAATTCTTCCATATCTTCAACGAGCTTTATAATCAGAATAAGGTCATCGTTCTGACGTCAGACCGCCCCGCAAAGGAGATAAAGTCAATTTCCGACAGACTGCGCACAAGGTTCAGCAGCGGTCTTATCGCCGACGTCAAGCCGCCGGAGTATGAAACGCGCCTCGCGATAATTCAGCGCAAGGCTGAGCTGCTGCATTTCAATATCAGCGAGGAAGTCATTGACTATATCGCGACAAAGCTCAAGTCCAACATCAGACAGATAGAGGGCGTGGTAACAAAGCTGAACGCGCTTTATATGGTATCACAGGTCAAGCCCACAATAACGGTCGCTCAGAACGTCATAAAGGATATCGTCACGGATCATCAGCCTATCCCCGTGACCGTTGACAAAATAATCAGCGAGGTCGGGAAGATATACAACATTGAGCCCGAGGATATGCGCTCGCAGCGCCGCACGGCTAACATTTCACAGGCGCGCAAGGTCGCGATATATGTTATACAGGACGTCACCGGTCTGCCCTATGAGGCAATAGGAAGCGAATTTAACGGCAGAGATCATTCAACGGTGGTTTATGCCATAAAGTCCGTTAAGGAAGAAATGGAAAAGGACAGCAGCTTCCGCTCCGTCGTTGAGGATATCATAAAGAATATCAAGGCTAATCAGTGATAACCGAAATATCACATATAAAATAAAAGCAATTGCTTAAGGATAATGCTTTTCTCCCCTTCCTTAATGATTGCCTTTATTTTTGGGACGGCTGTGTAATAAATCGGCTTTTTCTGCCCGAGTTATCAACAAGTTTTGATTGGTTTTCAACACTCTGTTGAAAATAATCGGTTTTCTCCACTTTTGATAATGTTATCAACATCGCGGGGTGAATAATTTTCGGGGCTCGTTCGGCTGTACAAGCCGTTTTCGGGAAAATACACAGTTTCAACCGCCCTTATTATTATTATTAAATTTAAATATTTTTTTCGATTGATTTTTCCTTCGGAAAAATTCTTGTTTTGTTTCAGAAAGGAGTTATTTTGATGAAATTCAGCTGCCAAAAGGAAAAGCTTCTCAATGCTGTACTTACCACGTCAAAGGCTGCGGCTTCAAAAAGCACTATTTCGGCGCTTGAGGGCGTTCTGATGAAGCTTGACGGCAATGTGCTCACAATAACCGGCTATGATCTTGATATAGGAATAAGGACCGAGCTGCCCGTAAACGGCGAGGAGGACGGCAGCATTATCGTTAACGCCAAGATCGCGGGAGAAATTATAAGGAAGATGCCCTCGGGCGATATAACCTTTTCCTGCGATGAATCAAATGTCGCCATAATCAAGAACAGGGACGCAGAGGTATCTATAATGTGCATAAGCGCCGATGATTACCCGACTGTCCCCTCCGTAAACCCCGAAACAAGCTTCACCATGCCGCAGAAAACTCTCAAAAGCATGATAAATCAGACAAAGTATGCCTGCTCGCTCAACGACTCCAAGCCGGCGCTCATGGGCTGTAAGTTTGAAATAGACAATAATCTGCTCAATGTCGTTGCGGTCGACGGAATAAGAATTGCGCTCAGGCAGGAGCCTGTCGTTTATGATAACATTGACTTTATCGTTCCGCTCAAGTCCCTTGAGGAATTAACTCATATACTTTCAGACGAAAGCGACAAAGATGTTACTCTTTGTATAGATAAAAACCAGATCTCCTTTGAGGTAGAGAATTATACGATGATATCCCGCCTTATCGACGGAGAATTTATTCCCTATAAAAATCACCTCAACGGCGACAGACCGATATGCGCGGAGGTGAACTGCCGCGAGATAATGGAAATGCTTGACCGCTGTATGCTTATCATAAACGAAAAGAACAAGTGCCCCGTGCGCTGCGAATTTGCCGATAATTCGCTCTCCATGAGCTGCACGACCGCGCTCGGCAAGGTCAGCGACAGAATAACCATAAAATACGACGGCACGCCTACCGTTATCGGTTTTAACGCGAAATATCTTATGGACGCAATAAAGGCTGCCGATACCGACATGGTTAAAATGAAGATGACTCCCTCCTCTGTTTCTCCGATAATCATTGTCCCCATGGAAGGGAAGGAGTTCACGTTCCTGCTGCTGCCGATGAGATTAAAATAACTCATATTATTACAAAATATAACACAAGGAAGGTTACAAATGGAAGAAATCAAAATAGTCACACCCTTTATCAAGCTTGATCAGCTTGTGAAGTTCGCGGGTCTTGCCGAAACGGGCGCAAGGGCGCGCATTCTTATCGATCTCGGCGAGTTCAACGTAAACGGCGAATGCTGCACCAAAAGGGGCAAGAAAATCAAGCCCGGCGACGTTATTGAATACAAGGGAAAGAAGTATAAGGTCGCTCTTGACGAGAACGCCGCTGCCGAGGAAGAAAACAAGCCCGAATAAATGTATATCACAAAAATGTATATACGAGGCTTCCGCAACATAAAGGAAGCGGAGCTGGAATTTGACAAAAATCTGAATATCTTCGTGGGAAAAAACGCGCAGGGCAAGACTAATCTCATGGAGGCTGTTTCCGTCTGTCTTGGCGGCAGCTTCCGCCATGTGCGTTTTTCTCAGTATATCCCCGCAGACGACCCCGGCGCCGATGTGGTGATCGAGCTTTATTTTAAAGATGATAATACCGAGCGTGAAAATATCGTTAATTATACGATAAGTAAAGGCACTGTCACGGTAAAATATAACGGGCTGAAGATGAAAGACGCTGCCGAATTATACGGAGTGTTAAAATATGTTGTTTTTATACCGGAACATCTCAACCTGATAAAGGGCGCGCCCGAGCTTCGGAGAAATTACCTCGACGACGTTGCGGTCATGCAGACGAAAACGCACCTTAAAAAGCTTGCGCGCTACAATAAGGGATTAAAGCAGCGGAACAATATCCTTGCCTTCGGCAATACAACGGACAAGCAGGCGCTTGCCGCGCAGCTTTCGGTATGGGACGGCGTGCTTGCAAGCGAGGGGATAAATGTCACCTACGGCAGGCTGAAATATTTCGCGTTTCTGAAGGAATATGCTTCGGGGATATATTCGGAGTTAACCGACGGCGCGGAAAAGCTTGAAATGGAGTATTACAGCTCGGTTTTTAAGACTGACAGTATAGATTTTAGTGATGTAAACGAATTGTATAATAAATATATTGACGAGCTCGAAAAAAATCTTGAAACGGAGATGAAGCTAAGGTACACGACGGCGGGAGTACACCGCGACGACGTGAATTTCTATATAAACGGAATGGCGGCGAGGGATTTTGCGTCGCAGGGGCAGCTCAGAAGCGCAGCATTGGCGTTAAAGCTGTC
>JBJFHP010000191.1:0-2135 GCA_051893715.1 Oscillospiraceae bacterium | reverse complement strand
TACGATATCAACAGCATAACCGATATCCCCCGCCCCGAAATAGGCTGAATGGGCTGAATAGGCTGAATGGGCTAATGGGCTGATATAACGCATATTTACCCTTTTTTGTGATAAAAAACTGAAATTATCTCATAAATTATTACAAAACGGTTACAAAAGGTTGCAAAATGATTACATATATGATATAATGACAATAGTATTTTAAGAAAAAGCATTATCCGGTGCAAAGCATTTTACTTAACAGGAGAAAATATGGTTTCCGAAAAAGAGAGGATATTGTCCCCTGAGGACAATTCACATAACAGGCACGGCGAGAGCCTTTTCGACAGGATAAGCGATCTCGGAATGTACTTCTTCATAACGCTGATGACGGCGGCAGGATTTGTCGGCGGGCTTTTTGTGCGCCTTTTCGCAATGGCGGGAGGTCTGCTCTCAAGGCTGGGCGGGCGGTTCGCAGGTTTTTTCAAGCGGCACGGCGCGATCCTTGCGCAGCCTTTTATAAGGTACTACAAGGCGATAAGAATGGGCGCAAAGGAAATTTCGGGCGCGGCGCGCGAGAAAGGCGCGCTCGGCGGCGCGGAGGCGTTTTTCCGTGTTTTCGGGAGAATTGTTTTCGGAAAGCGCGGTCTTGCGGTAACGGTCTGCAACTACGCGCTGCCGATAGTCAGCTGCGTATTCCTGTTTAATATAGTAAGCTACGCGAACTCCATGACCTACGCGCTGAAGCTCACGGTAAACGGCGATCTTGTCGGCTATATAAACGACGAAACGGTTTTCACCTCGGCGGAGAAGATCGTTCAGCAGAGAATAAATTACATGGACAGCAATACGGAGGTCGTTACCTTCGAGCCCTCATACGAGCTTGAAATGGTGGGCTACGGCTCGACGCTCACGCAGTATCAGCTTGCGGATAAGCTGCTGTCCTCGCTTGACACGCAGATAGAGCAGGGCTACGGAATGTATATCGGCAACTCGTTTTACGGCTGCCTTTCGGATATAACAAGGGTTGAGGAAACGCTGGAGTCGCTGCTTGACGTTTACAGAACGGGCGATCCGAGTGAAACCGTTCAGTTCGAAACGCCGATAACCTTCGAGCCGGGACTTTACCTCACCGAAAGCTTCGTGAGCGAGCGCTCGATAATCAGCCAGATAACCTCGAAAAACAAGGTCGCGGCGTATTATACCGCGGTCGAGGGCGATTCCCCGATAGGGATCTGCTCCAAGCTTGACATGACCTATGAAGAATTAGCGGTGCTGAACCCGGGATTTTCTGCGGAAACCGCAATATTTGTCGGCGACAAATTCCTTATAAATCAGGAGGAGCCGTTCCTCTCGGTATCCGTTACAAGACTTGAAAAATACGAGGAATACACCCCGTTCGAAACCGTCTACTACGACGACAGCACACGCTACACGGGCGCGTCGGTCATCACGCAGGACGGCGAGAAGGGCATTGACGCGGTGACCGCGAACGTTTCCTATGTAAACGGCGTCGAGGTGCGCAGAAAGGTGCTGTCGAGGGTGACGGTAAAGGAGCCCGTTGAGCAGCAGATCGCGCTCGGTACGAAGGAGCGTCCCATCGGCGCGGTGGTTCAGCAGAACGTTGAGGCGGGGCTTATGTACTGGCCTGTCGGCGGCTACGACGGCGGCGCGATAAGCGAAACGATGTACGGCTACGGCGGCTATTACGGTCACAGCGGCATTGACATTGCCGCGCCATACGGCACGCCGATAATCGCCGCGGAGTCGGGCACGGTCGTTCTGTCGCAGTGGTATTACGGCTACGGCTACTGCATTATGATACAGCACCCGAGCGGCTTAAAGACTGTTTACGGGCATTGCAGCGCGCTTCATGTCAAGGTCGGCGAATATGTAACGCAGGGTCAGGTCATTGCCGACGTCGGAGCGACGGGTCAGGCAACAGGTAATCATCTCCATTTCGAGGTGAGAATAAACAACAACCCCGTATATCCGCTGTCTTATCTCCCGTGGCACAAGCGTCAGCCGGGCTGTGTTGAGTATTAACGGAAAACCAGTATCCGCGCTCGGAAACGGGCGCGGATTTCTTTTACAGTATTGACGAAACAGAAGAAAAGGGGTATAATAGTTTTTGTACAACACCGCACAGAATTATC
>JBJFHP010000190.1:0-2155 GCA_051893715.1 Oscillospiraceae bacterium | reverse complement strand
TTATAGCATAATTCTGAACAAAAATCAAGAGCTTTTTTATGTAAATCGCATAAAAATTAACATATTTCATAATGATTTTTTATCCCGAGATAAAAATTAGGTGATATTTTTTAATAACGTGTTGCAATTTTCCTTAATATTTGTTATAATGAAAAAGTACGCACAGCGTAAATTCCCGTTATTTTTTCGGGAATATATATGATCATACGAAAAGAGGTCGCTTTATGCCCCGATTCAGTGATAAAA
This sequence comes from Oscillospiraceae bacterium, assembly GCA_051893715.1. Classification (GTDB taxonomy): domain Bacteria; phylum Bacillota; class Clostridia; order Oscillospirales; family Ruminococcaceae; genus CAG-115. The sequence continues at coordinate 1,909 of JBJFHP010000190.1, read as the reverse complement.
AAAGAGTGGTCATCAAGGTCGGAAGCTCGACTCTGGCATACCCGCAGACAGGCAATCTTAATATCCGCAAGAGCAGACAGCTCGTTGAGGTGCTTTCCGATCTGAAAAATTCGGGAAAGGAAATCGTCTTTGTTACATCGGGCGCACAGTGCGTCGGAGCGTCAAAGGCGGGTCTTGTATCAAAGCCGACCGATATCCCGTCAAAGCAGGCTTGCGCCGCTATCGGTCAGTCGGAGCTCATGAAATTTTACAGCGAGAATTTCGAGGAGCACAACCACAAGGTAGCGCAGCTTTTGCTCACAAGAGATGTAATATCAAATCAGGTGCGCAGGGAAAATGTTATCAACACGTTCAATAAGCTGTTTGAAATGGGCGTTGTACCTATCATAAACGCAAACGACGTCGTTTCGATAAAGCAGCTCGATTTCGACGAGAACGATACGCTTTCCGCAATAGTTGCAACGCTTTGCGGCGCCGATCTTCTTGTAATGCTGACAGATGTTGACGGGCTGTATGACGGCGATCCGAAAAATCCCGACTCAAAAATCATACGGGAAGTTGACAGGATAACATCGGATATTATTTCAATAGCGCAGGGCTCGGGAAGCAGCGTCGGCACAGGCGGAATGCTCACCAAGATAGAAGCCGCGCAAATAGCGACAGAGGCGGGAATAGACACCGTTATCATCGGCAACCAAGACCCGCGCCTGCTGTACGAGCTGTTTGAGGGCGACCCTGTATGCACATATTTCAAGGCTGTCGACTGAATCGACGCATGATTCTGAAAGGATACATTATGGAATACATTGAAACCCTCGGCGCCGCCGCGAAAAGCGCCGCAGTATATGCCGCTTCGCTTAAAGCTGCCGAGAAAAATTCCGTACTCGCAGAGATAGCGAAAAGACTTCGCTCCGATACCGATACTATTCTCGCGGCAAATGCCGCCGACATAGAAAACGCCAAGAAAAACGGAATGTCTGCCGCGCTTATCGACAGGCTGACGCTCACAAAAGAGCGCATTTCCGGCATTGCTGACGGCGTTGAAAAGGTCATTTCGCTGCCCGACCCTGTCGGCGAGGTCATCGGCGGCGGAGAGCTTCCGAACGGGCTGAGGATAGTTAAGCGCCGCGTTCCCATCGGCGTTATCGGCATTATTTTCGAGAGCCGCCCCAATGTCACCGTTGACGCGGCGGCACTGTGCTTCAAGGCAGGCAACGCCGTTATCCTCCGCGGAGGAAGCGACGCGATAAATTCTAACAAGGCGCTCACCGAGCTCATGCGCAGCGCACTTGAAGCCAAGGGCGCGGACAAGAACTGCATTCAGCTCGTAGAGGACACCTCGCGCGAGGTCGCGACAGCTATGATGAAGCTCAACCGCTATATCGACCTGCTTATCCCGCGCGGCGGCGGCGGGCTTATCCGCGCCGTTATCAACAACGCGACGATACCCGTCATTCAGACGGGCGAGGGCAACTGTCACGTTTATGTTGACGAAAGCGCCGATATCGACATGGCGGTAAATATCGTCAACAACGCGAAAACACAGCGCCCGTCGGTGTGCAACGCGATAGAAAATATCCTTGTCCACGAAAAGATCGCTCCGCAGTTTTTTGCAAAGCTTGACGCCTTGTGGAACGGCAGAGTTACAATTGTCGGCGACAGCGCGACCGCAAAGCTTATCCCCGTGGAAAAGCTCGCCGATGACGACGACTACGCGACCGAGTTCCTCGACTATAAGCTCTCTTCAAAGGTTGTCAAGGACGTTGACGAGGCGATAGCGCACATCAACCGCTTCGGAACAAAGCACAGCGAATGCATTGTTACCTCCTCGCTGAAAAATGCCGAGCATTTTCAGCAGATGGTAGACGCGGCGGCGGTTTATGTAAACGCAAGCACAAGATTTACCGAC
>JBJFHP010000189.1:0-2156 GCA_051893715.1 Oscillospiraceae bacterium | reverse complement strand
GACCTTGAGCTTGCGGGCTACAAGTCCATCTTCGAGCAGATGGTTGCCGATTATAACTTTGAATACTGCGTATCCTCCCTGCGCGTAAGTCACTCCGCCTCCGACAACGGCTGGTCCGCCTGCATTTACAGCAGAGATACAAAGGAGTTCTACCACTCCAAGGAATACTCCATTCACCCCATCGTTGACCGAGTAGGCGGCGGCGACTCCTTCGCGGGCGGCGTTATCTGCGGGCTGCTTGACGGCAAGGATTTCAAGGCGGCGCTGGAGTTCGGCGTTGCGGCTTCCGCTCTCAAGCACACTATCCCCGGCGACTTCAACCTTGTATCCCGCAAGGAGGTTGAAACCCTCGCAGGCGGCGACGCTTCGGGACGCGTTCAGAGATAATGAAGCTGTTTATACGCGCCCATGACCTCGGCGTCAAGGGAGAAGAAAATATCGTAAAACGGCTTGACGAGCTCGGGCTTTCGGGAGTTCAGCTTGTCGCTTACAAATGCCTTGACGACGTTATTTATGCGCCCGACTCGATGACGACAGAGCGCGCCGAGGCGTTCAGCGCCGCATTCGCACGCGCGGGCAAGACCGTGCCGCTTATCGGGGCGTATTTCAACCCCGTTCACCCGAACGAGGGAAGAGTTGCGTTCGGAAAGGCGATCTTCAAGGATTACCTCGCCCACTGCCACGAGCTCGGCTGCGATATCGTCGGCTCGGAAACAGGCTCCTACAACGGCGACAAGTGGACGTACAACCCGCTCAACCGTACCGATGAAGCGCTCCGCCGCGTAATAAATACCTTTTCGGAGCTTGCCGACTATGCTAAAAGCAACAGCGCGTATATCGGCATGGAGGGCGCATTCGGGCACGTCTGCTACGACGTAAAGACCCTCGACAAGGCTGTTAAGGCTATCGGCAGGGACAATATACGGATCATCTTTGACCTGTACAACTACCTCGATATATCAAATGTAAACGAGATGTACGATATACTCAAAGAGGGGCTTGAAGCCTTCGGCGGCAGGATACAGGTGTTCCATATAAAGGACTGCGTGATAACCGACGACGGGAAGCTGAAGCAGGTCGGCGTCGGCAGGGGCATTTTCGATTATTCGCGAATTATTCCCGAGATAAAAAAGGTTTGTCCCGACGCAAATCTTGTTTTTGAGGGAACAGTCGGCGAGGACATTCCCTATGCGGTTTCGCATATAAAACAATTTATTTGAGGAGATAAATATGACTTTAGATATCAGATACAGCAATCACCCCGATGATTCGAAGCACTATGATACCGAAACGCTTCGCAGGAACTACCTTATAGAAAAGGTGTTCGTCGCCGATGATATAGCGCTCACCTATTCTCATCAGGACAGAATGATCGCGGGCGGCGCAATGCCCGTTGAAAAGGAGCTCACGCTCGGAAGCACAAAGGAGCTCGGCACCGATTACTTCCTTGAAAGGCGCGAGATGGGCATTATCAACGTCGGCGGCAAGGGCACGGTCGTGCTCGACGGCACGGAATATGCGCTTGATTTCAAGGAGGGACTTTATGTCGGAATGGGCATAAAGGAGGTCGTTTTCAGGTCGGCGGACAAGTCCTGCCCCGCAAAGTTCTACCTCAACTCCTCCCCCGCGCACAAGACCTATCCCACCGTTCACATCACAAAGGATAAGGCAAACAAGAGAGAGCTCGGCTCGCAGGAGAACATGAACGCGCGCACGATAAATCAGTTCATTCACCCCGCGGTATGCGAGAGCTGCTCCTTACAGATGGGTATGACCGAGCTTAAGCCCGGCAACAGCTGGAACACCATGCCCTCCCACACCCACGAGAGAAGAATGGAGGTCTACTTCTATTTCGAGTTAAGCGGCGACAACGTTGTTTTCCACATGATGGGACAGCCGCAGGAAACCCGCCACATCATCATGCATAACGAGCAGGCGGTAATTTCCCCCTCGTGGTCGATACACAGCGGCACGGCTACCTCCAACTATACCTTTATCTGGGGTATGTGCGGCGAAAATCAGACCTATGACGACATGGACAATATCGGCAATCTGGAGCTGAAATAATTACGGAATAAAGTGAGGATACGGATATGGCTTATTTAACCCTAAAAGGAATCAACAAAATCTACCCTAACGGATTCCATGCCGTACAT
>JBJFHP010000188.1:0-2162 GCA_051893715.1 Oscillospiraceae bacterium | reverse complement strand
CGCAAGACCGATAAAGCCCATGGAAAGCGTTCCGTGCTTGAGTATCTCGGCAACGCTGTCGTTGTCGGAAAGCTTTTCGGAGTCAATCCATACGCCCTGTCCCATAAGGAACGGGTAATTTCTGACGTGCTTTCTGCACTGTATCTTGAAGCGGTGGAGGAGCTGGTCGACAACAAGGTTCATCATGTTGTCAAGGCTCTCGTAGAACGCCTTGATATCGCCGTGCGCCTCTATTCCGAGTCGGGGGAGATTTATCGTTGTGAAGCTGAGGTTGCCTCTGCCGGTGACTATCTCGCGGGACGGGTCGTAGACGTTGCCGATAACTCTCGTGCGGCAGCCCATGTACGCGATCTCGGTGTTGTAGTCGCCCTCCTTGTAATACTGGAGGTTGAACGGCGCGTCGATAAAGCTGAAATTCGGGAACATTCTCTTGGCGGACACGCGTATCGCAAGCTTGAACAAGTCGTAGTTGGGCTCACCCTCGTTGAAGTTAACGCCGTCCTTGACCTTGAAAATGTGTATCGGGAAAATAGGCGTTTCGCCATTTCCGAGACCGCTCTCGGTAGCAAGCATTACATTGCGGGTCACCATTCTTCCCTCGGGAGAAGTATCCGTGCCGTAATTTATGGACGAGAACGGATTTTGCGCGCCCGCGCGGGAGTTCATGGTGTTAAGGTTGTGGATAAGCGCTTCCATTGCCTGATAGGTCGCGCGGTCGGTTTCTGTTTCGGCGAGCTTTTCGGCGCTGTCCTGAAGCTCGGAGAATTTGTCGCCGTACTCGGGAGCGAGCCGTTCCCACTCCTTCTCCTTGTACTCGTAATTGTTGGAAAGGCGGGGGCAAAGACCCGTTTCTTTTTCGATAAGCTCCATATTTGCGGTGAGCTTGTCCTTTTCCTCGGTGAAGTCGCGGGTGCCCGTGGAGAAGCATACCGCCTTGGCAAGGTTGCTGATATACAACTTGCGGAACGTTTTCTTGACGCCCTCCGCCATTGCGTAATCGAAATTGGGGACGGACTGACCGCCGTGCTGGTCGTTCTGGTTAGACTGTATCGCGATGCACGCGAGAGCGGCATAGCTTGCTATATCGTTCGGCTCGCGCAGGTAGCCGTGACCGGTTGAGAAGCCGCCGTGGAACAGCTTGAGCAGGTCGATCTGGCAGCAGGTCGTTGTGAGGGTGAGGAAGTCAAGGTCGTGGATATGGATATCGCCGTTGATATGCGCCTGCGAATGCGCGGGCTCGAGGACATACATCTCGTTGAACTGCTTCGCGCCCTCGCTGCCGTATTTCAGCATTGTTCCCATGGCGGTATCGCCGTCGATGTTTGCGTTCTCGCGCTTGATATCACAGTCGCTGGCGGATTTGAAGGTGAGATCCTCATATATCTTCATGAGGGTGGAATCCATCTCGCGGACACGGGTACGCTCCGCGCGGTAGAGGATATAAGCCTTGGCAGTCTTTGCGTGTCCCTCTTCCACAAGGACGCGCTCTACCATATCCTGAACCTCCTCGACAGAGGGATTTCTGCCGATTATCGTTTCGGAGAGCTTCTGGCATACCTCATCGGCGAGCTTCATAGCTTCGTTGTAGTCGTTGCCGCCGACTACCTGAGCAGCCTTAAAGATAGCGCCCGCGATCTTCTCTATATTAAACGGAACCTGTCTGCCGTCGCGCTTCTTTATCATTGTTATCATTGCCATTAAAAAAATCCGCTCCTTGTAATATCATTTGACACAATATCTAGTAGAAATGTGCCGCTAATATCTATTATATAGACTAGAGAGGTATTTGTCAAGGTATATTTAAAAATATTCCCGCAAAAAATCGGAGCCTGTATTTATATAGAATATACAACGCACGCTTTAAAGTGAGCAAATACGAAAGCGGCTGTCCCCAAAAAGAACAGCCGCCTTGTATCCGATCCATGAATATCATACCGTGATATCGTTTCTTATTTTCTCGAGAGTTGCTTTGCCTATCCCCTTTACGTTGACAAGCTCGTCAACGCTGGTGAATGCTCCGTTTTTCTCGCGGTATTCAACGATCGCCCTCGCCTTGATCAAGCCGATACCGTTCAGTTTCTGAAGGGTGAGCGACGATGCGGTGTTGATATTGATAACCGTTTCCGTTTCGGCAGTTGATACCGTTGAAACCGCGCCGAATG
>JBJFHP010000187.1:0-38705 GCA_051893715.1 Oscillospiraceae bacterium | reverse complement strand
CATTATTCATTCTTCGTTATTCATTATTCAATATTCATTCCTTGTCGAAAAGACCCTTTAGACAGATTAAGGCGGGAACATCTGTCCCCGCCACGGTCTGTCAAAAAAAGAACAAAAAGTCCCTTTTCCAAACTGCCGGTAAAATTATCAGAGCGCGAGCATTGCGTCCTCGGCAGCTGCGCCGTCCTGATTTACTATGATATAATAATACCCGTCAGAGGTCTCGCCGCGCACCATACCCGAAAGGGATACTGCCTGTGCCTCGTAAAGACCCTCCTTTTCCATTCCCGCAAGGTAGGACCAGTAGCTGTCGAACTGCTCCTTGAGAGCCTCCTCGCTGCCTGCTGCGGGCTTTGCGATAAGGATCCTGTTGAAGTGAACGCTCATAAGGTTGCAGGAGAGATAGTAGTCCTCGCAGAGCGCGGTGTCAATGCTGAACTGGAGCATTGCTTCCTCGGGATCGGTGACCTCCATCATTGCGGGCCATTCTGCCGCGCCGGACGCTGCCTCGGCGTACTGCCCCGCACGGGTAGCGGCAGAGGGCGCTTCCGATGTGTCATTTGTTTCGGAAGTATCCGATGTTCCTGCGGGAGAGGTTTCCGAGGTGTTTGAGGTTTCGGAAGTTGCCTCGCTTGCAGATGTCACCGAGGAGGTAGCCTCGGAGCCGGTGGAAGAATTTCCGGAAGAGGAGCTGTTCGCGTTGTTGGAGCAGCCCGTTACTGCCAGCGCGAGAGCGGATAAAAATACGGATAATGCGATTATTTTTTTCATGATCAAACCTCCATTGCTGCGATAGCGTCGGCAGCCGCCGCGCCGTTTTCGCTTACAATAATATAATAGTAGCCGTCAGACGTTACGCCCGAAACAGAGCCGCTGACTGCCGCCTCCTGCGTCGGATAGTCCGCCGCAGAGGTCTTTATATAGTCGAAGTGTGCTTCGACCTGCGACTTCACCTCGTCCTCGTTCCCCTCGGCGGGCTTTACGATAATTATTCTCGCAAGGTCAACGCTCGTGTAGGGCAGGGCGAAATAGTAGTCCTCGCAGAGCGAAAGGTCTATCCCCGTAAAGGAGTAAGCCGCTTCGGCGGTTTCCCCGGAGATAAGCTCCATATCGGGCCAATTCGCCGCGCCGAGCACAGCCTCGGCGTACATTGCCGCCCTGCTGTCGCCCGCGATCTCGGGGTCAGTTTCGGTGGTGCTGTCGGTGGTGCTGTCGTTGGTGTCGGTCGTACTGTCGGCGGAGCCGTCCGTGGACGGGGTGTTATCCGCCGCGCTGCTGTCAGCTTCGGCTGAGGAGGTTTCCGTTGTTACGGAGGAATTTTCGGATACTGCCTCGGAAGTGCTTTCTGTCTGAGATGCCGCCGAGGAGTCGTTTTTTGCCGAGCAGCCTGCGAAAACTGCCGCCATGGACAGTATCGCGGCTGCCGCGATCATCTTTTTCATTAAGTATGCTTCCTTTCCTGTTCATTTGTTCCGTTATCTGTCTGATATCTGTAATGTCAATTGCTTCAATTGCTCCGCAGACTTTCAGTCATGCTTTGCGAGGTGCGAGGTGCGAGGTGCTTGGTGAGCGGCGCGGGGAGGGTATACCTGTCCTTATCGCGCCATGGGATATCCTCAAGGGTTATAACGCGCGGGTCGTTGAAAACGCGGCGGATAAACGCCTCGTCCATGTATTTCGGCGCGGGCTTCGGAGCTCCGTTTTCGTCGAGAACGGGTCTGCCGCGCTCGCCCGTTTCGTAGACAAATCCGCCCCACCACGGCAGCCACCACAGCCACTCCGCGCCGTCGCGCTGCATTTCATCGGGGTCGGGTATCGCGCCGCATTCGGAGAGCGTCACAAGCTTTCCGGAGGTATAGCTTGTCACCTCGCGGTACTTTTCTATCTGCGAAGCGTGAGTCGGCGGGTCGGTATAGATATCCTCGCCGGCGATGTCGAAGGTGTTCGGGTGCACTGCCATGCACTTATTCTGCCCGTTCCATACCCAGATTAAATTAGTGAGTTTGTGGTAATTCATGAAGCGGTCAAAAATGGTATACCAGAGCCTTTTGTATGCTTCGACGCTTTCCCTGCCGCGGTTTCCCCACCAGAACCAGTCGCCGTTTGCCTCGTGAAGAGGCCGCCAGAGGACGGGGATATCCTCGTCGCGGAACACCTTGAGCGCCTCGGCTACCATGTCGATCTCGCGGATAATGAAGTCGTTTTCGGGCGTGCCGTCCGTTACCGCGCGAATGATATCAAAGCTTGTCTTGTGGTCGTAGCCTGTCGTTTTGTAATAGAACGATGACCTTTTATGAATGTCCGACATATCATCGGGCGCGTACCAGTGCCAGCACATGGTAAGAATGCCGCCGCAGCGCTTTGCCCAGTCGAGCGCACGGTTTATCTGATCGTAGCCGCCGCCCAGCCCGCTTATTCCCATGAAGTCGTAGCCGCGTATCGCGGGGATTTTTCCGCAGGCGTTGTAGTAAACGAGGTCCTCAAGCTCGCTTTCAAAAAGGTACTGCTGCCCCGAGATGAATTTTTTCCCCCTGCACGCCCTGAGGAAGTCAAAAAGCCTTTTGGTGTTGGGGGTAGGGTCGTCGGTGACAAGCCTGTCCGCCGAAATTTCCCTGCTGTCAAGCGCTTTCATAAGCGCGTCAAAATCCGTCCTGTAACCCATATCAAACCTCCGCGTTTTGTTTGGAAATGTTATAAGCAAGGCTTATTATACAGTATTGTCATAAAAAAATCAAGGGGCAATTTTGCTGCGGAATGTTATGTCTTTCAGGTTCTGTAAGCGTTATTATACACACTATAACGGTATAATGTGTGTAAACTCTCTGAATATTCTGTGAAAAGGGGAGCGGCAAATTTTTTAAAAAATCGCCCGAAAAGCCGGTGCAATTTTGGGGAACAGCGCCCAAGCGCAGCGACGCGCAAAAAAACAGCCATGCAAAAATGCACGGCTGTTTCTCGTTTTAATGCTTGACCGGAACGTTGTTCTTTCGGCTCGGCGAATTACTCGCCTCTCTGCTTAGCGAAGCACTCGCTGCAAAGAACGGGTCTGTCGCCCTTGGGCTCAAAGGGAACTCTTGCAACGCCGCCGCAGTTTGCACAGGTAGCCTCGAAGAATGTTCTTGCACCTCTGCCCGCGTTCTTCTTAGCGTCGCGGCAAGCCTTGCATCTCTGGGGCTCGTTTACGAAGCCCTTTTCAGCGTAGAATTCCTGCTCACCTGCTGTGAAAACGAAGTCCGCGCCGCAGTCCTTGCACTTTAAAGTCTTGTCAGTGTACATAAGTAATACCTCTTAAAAAAAATTTTGCCCAGTCGGATTTACACCGACACCTTTGATAAACAACGCTCTGAAATTAAGCTATTGGGTCATGTCTGAGGGAAACGCCTGCGCAGCTTTGCACGCGCTCTCGCGATAGCGTTATCCACTGATTTCCTGTCCTCGCCCGTCTTTTCCGCGATCTCCGCGTATGAAAGCCCCATTATGACGCCCTCAAGGCAGCTGCGCTCCATTTGGGTGAGCTCCGTTTCCATACCTCTGCGAAATTCCTCGGTGTTTTCCCGCGCGATAACGAGCTCCTCGGGAGAAGGGGAGCGATCCTCCATATCCTTCATCTCGTCCTCGTCGGCGAGCCTTGCGGCGCGCTTTGCGGAGCGATCCACGGTATTTTTCAGCCGGTTCGCGATACAGGTCTGTGCAAAAGCGGCAAACGCACCCTTTTCCTTATCATAGCAGCTTATGGCGCAAAGCAGCGCCTGCATTCCGTCGGAAACAAGCTCTTCATAATCCGCGTCGCGGGAATACCGCCGCGCAATGGCAAAAACGAGCTTCATATACCTTGAGATAAGCTCTGCGGTCTCGCCGTTATCGCGTGAGCCGCCAAGCAGCTCCTCGTCGCTCATAGAAGAAAAATCCGTCATAGATACGCTACCGATTCGTTTGACTGTTAAACTTTTACACTTTAGTTATTATAGCACGTTTGATGTTATTTGTCAATGGAAAATTTGAATTTTACCGAAAAATGGCTTTTTTTATGAAACAGGCGCTCTGCTTTTATGCAAAACGCCTATTACTTTTCGGTTACCTTTATTGGCGGTATTCAGACCTGCGGCTGAGCGTATTTTGCTCTTCCGTCCTTAAAAATATTGCCGCCCGCGCAGTCTATCGCAACGATAAGCGGGAACTTCTCGAATTTAAGGCGCTTTACGCTCTCGCAGCCGAGATCCTCGAATGCGATAACGTCGCATTCGGTTATGCATTTGCAGGCGAGCGCGCCCGCTCCGCCGATCGCGCAGAAATACACCGCGCCGTTCCTGACGATCGCGTCGCAGACAGCCTGCGAGCGTTCGCCCTTGCCTATCATTGCAGATAACCCCATATCCAGCATATCGGGGGAATAGACGTCCATTCTTCCCGAGGTAGTCGGACCGCAGGAGCCGATGACCATTCCGTCCTTTGCGGCGGTGGGACCCGCGTAATAAATCGCCGCGCCGTCGAGCGGGTAGGGGAGAGGCTCTCCCTTTGCGATGAGCTCTTTTATGCGCTTGTGAGCCGCGTCGCGCGAGGTATAGACCGTCCCCGAGAGGAGCACCTTATCTCCCGCGCGCAGCGTTTTTGCCTTTTCCTTTAATTCGTTCGTGTTAAGCTCTGTCATAATATACCTTATTAAATTGCCAAAATTGCCGTAAAATTAAAAACCGCCGAAGCCGCCGAAAGCGTCGCTGCTCATATCGTCGTCGGAGCTGTCATCGCTGCTGCCGCTGCCGAAGCTCCAGATAGACGCGTCATCGGCAGAGGGCGCCTCGGGATCCTTTGCCTTGGGAGCGGGTGCGGGCGCGGGTTCAGCCGCTGCGGAGCCGTCGTCGCCGAAGTTTCCTGCCTGCTCCATAGCCTCAAGCTGTGCCTGAAGATCTGCCCACGGATCGCCCATATCGAGCTTGGGAGCGGGCTTTTCTTCCTCGGCCTCGGGCTCGCTTTCGCTCATGCTGCCGCCGAGCATACCGAGATTTGCCTCGGCGTCGCGGAGAGCCTTCATCAGCTCATCTTCGTCGGAAGCGGAGTTAGTGTCCGCGTCCATATCGAAATCCGCCATGCGGTCGGGCTCGTTCGGCTTGACTGCGAACTGCTCCTCCGCCTTCTTAACGGCGTCAATGATAGAGCTGTCTATGTCATTTGTGAGATTGCTGCTTGTCATTGTCTGCGCAATGAGGTCGTTGCCAAATTCATGGTCATAGGAGGGCTTAGCGTGATCGCTGTTGTCGAACGGAGCAACCTCGCTTACCATTTCGTCGTCCTGCTTTGCTTCCTCTGCGGGAGCGTTGCCGCTGAACAGGTCGCCGAACAGGTCGTCCTTAACATCGGGGTTGACCAGCGGAACGGCTTCCTCCGTCTTTTCGATATTCTGTGCGATCTCGTTTCCGCCCCAGTCGCCGTCGAACGCGCTCTCAAGAAGCTCCTCGGGCTCTTCCTCGGGTTCTTCCGCGGGAGCGGACTCTTGTACGGGCTCGTTAACGGGCTCCTCGGCGGGCTCTTCTTCGACAGGCTCTGCCGCCGGTTCTTCTGCGGGAGCAGCGGGCTTTTCGGGCTCCTTTTCGGGCTCTGCGGGGGCTTCAAATGCAGCCTCCTGCGCCGCGGCGATCCTTTCGAAATCGGGAACGGCTATCTTTGCGGGAGCGATCGCCGCTCCGAGGAGAGCGGACGCTGACTCGCCGATAGCAGAGTACAGCGCGTTCATTGCCTCTGCCTTTTCCCTGAAGGTCGACATGAAGCTGTTGAGCTTTCCGTCGGCGTCTGCGCGGCGGGCTTCTGCGTCGGCAATAATGCTTTCGGCGGTCTTTTTCGCTTCCTCAATGATCTCCTTTGCGTCCTGGTTCGCCTTATCAACTATCTCGGTGTAAGCGTTCTTTGCCTCTTCGTTGACGCCCTTGCCGGTCTTGAGCATATCGGTCATCTTCTGCTTTTCGGCATTGAGCTTCTTTTTGAGGTCGTCGACCTGATCCTGAAGTATTTCGGAGTTGCGGCGCTCGGTGGAAAGCTTTAGCTCAAGCTCCGCCGCCTTTTCCTCGCCCGCCTTTTCGGCAGCCTTAACGCGCTCGTCGGCGGTTTCCGCAGATTTCAGCGCTTCCGCCGTCTTGGCGTCGTTAACCTTCTTTTCCGCCTCGATCTCCTGCATTTTTTTCCGAAGACTGCTTATGTACTCGTTGACCTCGTTTTTATCAAAGCCCATGGGTCGTGTGCTGAATCCGCCGTCGCCGACTGCCATAATAAATTCCTCCTGAAAAATAAAATTTTGCTGAAAAATATACACTGTCTGATATTGATTATAGCACAAATGTCTTTAATATACAAGTGCTTTAGTAAATTTTATAAAAATGTAGATTTTGCGGCTGCTTTTTTGTTAGATTATCCAAATGAAAAAGATTTTTTTTGTGATAATCGGAGATTTTACCGCCGGTATCCGGCTAAATCGAGAAATAAGGTTGTAATCGGCGGACAAAAAGTGTATAATAAGCATGGGACAGAATGGGGCAGGTCAGAGCATGGCTTGCTGACACGGTACACTGTGCCGGCAAACCCTAAGGAAGGATTTGATGTTATGACAGATAAAACAATGACTTTTTCGGTTCATGAGGACAGAGAAAATGAAATGAAGGAGATCCTTACCACGGTCTACGACGCGCTGAAGCAGAAGGGCTACAACCCCATAAACCAGCTCGTCGGCTACATTCTTTCGGAGGACCCTACATATATCACTACATTTAATAATGCGCGCGGTCTTATCCGCCACATCGACAGGGACGAGCTGCTTCAGGTGCTCGTCAAGTCCTACCTCTCGAACTGATATACAGATATCGGTGCGCCTTAAATGTTTAAGGCGCTCGATTTTTTGCGCGCCTGTGTGATAAAATCCGGCGCGGCGGTGCGGAAAATGTACTTTTGGTGTGATTTTAGTTAAAAATGTACAAAATTTTCTCCCGCTGCTTTAAATAATCAATGCTTTTTAATCATTGACAGATTTTGAATTAAAGGTTATTATATTATTGCAAAGAAAATTATCGCAGGATAATTTTTGCAATTCGATAAGCATTGAAAAAATGCGGTGCTCTGCGCTGCCGACTTGTTTTACGGGAATGCGGCGCGGGGTTTGTCAGGAAAGGAAGAAAACTAAAATGAAAAATGTTTGGACTAAGGTTGCAGCGGTATCTCTCGCTGCGGCAATGACAGTTCCCTTCGCGGGATGCTCCTCCAACGGCGCAGGCTCCGGCAGCGACACGCTCGTTATCGGCGGCATAGGCCCGCTCACAGGCGGCGCTGCGGTTTACGGCAACGCAGTTAAGAACGGCGTTCAGCTCGCAGTAAACGAGATAAACGCTGCAGGCGGCGTAAACGGCATGAAGCTCGAGCTCAACTTCCAGGACGATGAGCACGACGCAGAGAAGGCTGTAAACGCATACAACACCCTCAAGGACAACGGCATGAAGCTGCTTGTCGGCACTGTTACCTCCGCTCCCTGCATCGCAGTAAGCGCTGAGGCTGCAAAGGACAATATGTTCCTTATCACTCCCTCCGGTTCCGCTATCGACGCTATCACGGCAGGCGACAACTGCTTCCGTGTATGCTTCACCGACCCCGGACAGGGCAAGATCGCAGCCGATTACATCGCTGACAACAAGCTCGGCTCCAAGATCGGCGTTATCTTCGACAGCTCCGATGTTTACTCCACCGGTATCCTCGACGGCTTCAAGGCTGAGGCTGAAGCAAAGGGTCTTGAGATAGTTGCTTCCGAGGCTTTCACAGCTGACGCAAAGACCGATTTCTCCGTACAGATCCAGAAGGTTATCGACAGCGGCGCTGACCTGCTGTTCCTGCCCATCTACTATCAGGAGGCTTCTCTTATCCTCCAGCAGGCTGAGTCCCTCGGTCTGAACGTTCCCGTACTCGGCGGCGACGGTCTTGACGGACTTATCGACCAGCTCGGCGACAAGGTTGCTATTGCTGACGGCGTTATGGTTATGACTCCTTTTGCGGCTTCTTCTCCCGATCCCAAGTCGGTTGCTTTCACAAACGCATACAAGGAGCTGACAAACGGCGAGGTTCCGATCCAGTTCGCAGCTGACGGCTACGACGCTGTTTACGCTATCAAGGCTGCTCTTGAGAAGGCAGGCGTTTCCGACGCTTCCATGAGCGCTTCCGATATCTGCGATAAGGTAAAGGCTGCCATGACAGAGATCACTCTCGAGGGCGTTACCGGTACAACAACATGGACAGCTGACGGCGAGCCCACAAAGGCTCCTCAGGTTATGAAGATCGTAGTTACCGACGGCGTTGGTTCTTACGAGGCTATGTGATCTGCGGCGCAGATGTAACGCATAAGCGCGGGGAGTAACCGCCCGGCGTACAATCACTTAAGGCAACACCGCATAATTATTGTCGTGTGATTGCGCCGCAGATTTTCAGTTTGGTGCAATATATAACTTTTCACATGAGCAGAAACAAATTTTTTGCACCAAACTGGCAGTTTGTACAAAAGCGACGCAGGCGGGCTGACGCCCGTCAAGGAGTTTTTGTGCAATATGGCGGAAAAGATGCAAGCAAGCGCGCGGCAAAGGCGCAGCCGGTAATTGTGCGGTGTTGCCTTAACAAATTTCAGACCCGTATGTATGGTTCCGCCTTTTTCGGGCGGGACTGTACGGGTCTTATTTGTGTAATTGGGACAAATTTTCTTTACGGCATGACCGCTGCCGTAAATTAAAGTAAATTCCCCCAAAAAGCGGACAGGCAGTTCCGCGCGGGAGTTTATTTTAATATGCGGCAGAAATTCTTAACCCGAAAGGAGACAGCTCTATGATGAGCTTTGTATCTTACCTTGTCAACGGAATAAGCCTCGGCAGTATCTACGCGCTTATCGCGCTCGGATACACGATGGTTTACGGCATTGCGAAAATGCTGAACTTCGCGCACGGCGATATCATAATGGTCGGCGGCTTCACGGTGTTTACCGCCATGTCGACCGCATGGTGCCCCGTGTGGCTCTCCGTCGTCATAGGCATAGTCGTGTGCACGGTGCTCGGCGTTGTTATCGAAAAGGTGGCATACAAGCCGCTCAGAAGCGCGCCTCCTCTTGCGGTACTTATCACCGCTATCGGTGTCAGCTACCTGCTCCAGAACCTTGCGCTGCTGATATTCGGCTCTGCGGCGCGGAATTTCACCTCCGTCGCAGCGGGCGCGCCTCCTTTCCTTACGGTATTTGACGACGGACGCGCTCCCCAGTTCTTCACGGCGGTGTCTGCCGACTCGGCAAAGCCGATTCTCACCATTTCAATGGAAACGTTCCTGTCGATAACCGTTTCCGTAGTAATAATGATCGCGCTGACCCTGTTCATCAACAAGACAAAGGCGGGCAAGGCAATGCTCGCGGTGTCGGAGGATAAGGGCGCGGCTCAGCTCATGGGCATTAACGTCAACGGCACGATATCCCTGACATTCGCGATAGGCTCCGCGCTTGCGGCGGTCGCGAGCGTACTGATGTGCTCCAGCTACCCGCAGATAAGCCCGTACACAGGCTCCATGCCCGGTATCAAGGCGTTCGTCGCGGCGGTATTCGGCGGTATCGGAAGCATTCCCGGCGCTATGATCGGCGGCATTCTTCTCGGCGTTATCGAGCAGCTCTCCAAGGCTTACATATCCTCGCAGCTGTCCGACGCGATAGTGTTCCTCGTGCTGATAATCGTTCTTGTTGTAAGACCTACCGGTATCCTCGGCAGGAAGATAAACGAAAAGGTATAAGGGGGGCATATTCATGAGAAAAGTAACGAAAAACAACCTTATAACCTTTGGGATAACGCTTGCGTTCTTCCTCCTGTTCGGTGTACTTTCCATGGCGGGCGTTCTCGGAAGCCAGCTTTCGGGTCTGCTTGTTCCTATCGGAATTTATATCATTCTCGCGATCTCGCTCAACCTTACCGTCGGTGTGCTCGGCGAGCTTTCGCTCGGTCACGCGGGCTTCATGTGCGTGGGCGCATACGTCGGCGGTATTTTCTCCATAATCACGCAGGAAACGATACAGCCCTCATGGCTGCGCATGGTTATTGCGCTTGTTATCGGCGGCATTGCGGCAGCAATATTCGGCGTTCTTATCGGCGTTCCCGTGCTCCGTCTGCGCGGCGACTACCTCGCTATCGTGACCCTCGGCTTCGGCGAGATAATCAAGGCGATTGCCAATAACGTGTATGTCGCGATGGACAAGAACGGGCTCCATTTCGGCTTCGCGGCTTCGATATCCGACCTTGACGAGGCGACAAAGACCGACGTCACGCAGGGTCCGCTCGGCATGAAAGCCCCGCAGGACACCAATCTGCTGCTTGTCGTTATCGTGCTGCTTGTCTGCCTTGTTATCCTTATGAATTTCATTGACTCCCGCACAGGGCGCGCCTGCATGGCTATCCGCGATAACTACATCGCGGCGCAGTCCGTCGGTATCAATGTCACAAAGTACAGGCTTATCGCGTTCGTTGTTTCCGCGGCGATCGCGGGCGTTGCGGGCGTGCTTTATTCCCACTCGATAACCTCTCTTGTTTCCAAGAAATTTGACTATAACCTGTCGATACTCATTCTCGTATTCGTCGTTCTGGGCGGTCTGGGAAGCCTGCGCGGCTCGGTCATCGCGACGGTGATACTGTACGCGCTGCCCGAGATATTCCGCGAGCTCGGCGATTACAGAATGCTTATTTACGCGGTCGTTCTTATCCTTATGATGATATTCAACAACGCACCGTCGTTCATAATGCTCCGCGAGAGGATCGGCGCGTCTGCCCCCGTACAGAAAATAAAGGGCATTTTTACAAGGAAAAATACTAAAGCGGGAGGTGCGGCATAATGGCAGAGAATAACAATACCCCCATGCTTGAAGTCAAGAACCTTTCGATACAGTTCGGCGGTCTGCGCGCGGTAGACGGGCTTAACATGACTATCAGAAAGGGACAGCTCTACGGGCTTATCGGTCCCAACGGCGCGGGCAAGACAACGGTTTTCAATATGCTGACCGGCGTTTACAAGCCGACCTCGGGCAGCATAATCCTTGACGGGAAGAACATCACGGGCAAGCCTGCTATCTCCATAAACCGCGACGGTATCGCGCGTACATTCCAGAATATCCGCCTGTTCAAGAATATGAGCGTTCTTGACAACGTAAAGGCAGGTCTGCATAACCACACGAAATACACTGCGATAGAGGGCGTTCTGCGTCTGCCGCGTTATTTCAGCGAGGAAAAGCGCGTGACTGCGAAAGCTATGGAACTTCTCAAGGTGTTCGAGCTTGACGGAGAGGCGGAGCAGCTCGCTGCAAATCTTCCCTACGGAAAGCAGAGGAAGCTTGAGATCGCGCGTGCGCTCGCGACCGACCCGAAGCTGCTGCTGCTTGACGAGCCCGCTGCGGGTATGAACCCGAATGAAACGGCGGAGCTTATGCAGACGATACATTTCGTCCGCGATTCGTTCGACATGACGATCCTGCTTATCGAGCATGATATGAAGCTCGTTTCGGGCATATGCGAGGAGCTGACGGTGCTCAACTTCGGTCAGGAGCTTGCGCAGGGAGAAACCTCCGCAGTGCTGAACGACCCGAAGGTTATCACCGCATATCTCGGAGAATAAGGAGGAAACGCTCATGGCAATGCTGTCAATTGAAAATCTTCAGGTATATTACGGCGCAATAAACGCCATCAAGGGCATTTCCTTTGATGTCGAGCAGGGCGAGATAATTGCGCTTATCGGCGCGAACGGCGCGGGAAAGACAACGATACTCCACACAATAACGGGTCTTGTCGGCGCTAAGCACGGCTCGATAATGTTCGGCGGGAAGGATCTCACAAAAACGCCCGCGCACAAGATAGTTTCCATGGGAATGGCGCACGTTCCCGAGGGACGCCGCGTTTTCTCGCAGCTTTCGGTTTACGAAAACCTCATGCTCGGTGCATATACGAGGAAGGATAAAAAGGAGATCGAGGAATCGCTTGCGAATGTGTTCAAGCGCTTCCCGAGGCTTGAGGAGCGCCGCAATCAGTCGGCGGGTACTCTCTCGGGCGGTGAGCAGCAGATGCTCGCTATGGGCAGAGCGCTCATGTCGAAGCCGTCGATAATCCTCATGGACGAGCCGTCGATGGGTCTGTCGCCGCTTTATGTAAGCGAGATTTTCGACATCATTCAGGAGATAAACAAGAGCGGAACGACCGTTCTGCTGGTTGAACAGAACGCGAAAAAGGCGCTTTCGATCGCGAACAGGGCTTATGTTCTCGAAACGGGTAAGATAGTGCTTTCGGGCAACGCTAAGGATCTTATGAATGATGATTCGGTCAAAAAGGCATATCTTGGCGAATAAATATTATTGCAGCGCTTCGGCGCTGCTTTTTGCTGCATTTGTTGTATAATTTACACAAAAACACTTGACAAACGAGCGGAAATATGTTAACCTTATAATAAGACAGGAGGGATCGCAATGGATAAGTTTATTGTTACCATAGCCCGCGGCTACGGCAGCGGCGGAAGAACTATCGGGAAAATGCTCGCCGAAAAGCTCGGCGCTCAGTTTTACGATAAGGACCTTATACGACTTGCGTCCGATGTCAGCGGTATCAACGAGGCGCTTTTCGGGGTGAACGACGAAAAAACCACGTCGGGCGTATTCAACAAACCGAGGGTATACAAGGGCGACGTTATTTCCCCGGGTCAGAGCGGCTTTACCTCCGAGGAAAATCTCTTCAACTATCAGGCGATGGTGATAAAGCAGCTTGCCGCGGAGGGCTCCTGCGTTATTGTCGGGCGCTGCGCCGATTATATCCTTCGGGACGATCCGTCGGTGGTGCGCGTTTTCGTTTACGCCGACGAGGAGAACTGCATAAGGAATGTCGCGGAGGTGCGCGGGATAACCGACCGAAAGGAAGCGATAAAGCGCATAACTCAGACCGATAAGGAGCGCGCAGCCTATTACAGAACGCATACCGGCAGAGAATGGATCGACGCGCGGAATTACGACCTGTGCCTTAACAGCGGCGATCTCGGCTTCGAAAAGTGCGTTGATATTATTAACGACTTCATTTCGATAAAGCTTGGCTGAACAAAATAATATTGAGGAGCGCTTCGGCGCTCCTTTTTTGTGTTAAAATGAATATTGCTAAAATCAAATATTCAAAAATGGGTACACCTTATTTGTGCTGCCGCACAGAATAAGCAGTGCGAAGCAATGAAATTCCGGCACAAATGTTGTGCTTTGGTTTTTGGATATGTGCAAAACGCCTGTTTTCAACCTGTGAAATTGGCAATCCTGACGTCAAACTGACGGTATTTAGCTGTAGGCGTTGTGTTGCCTTGACTTTTCGTTTGGGCTTTGGTATAATAAGCACATAAAGAAATTGCAAGAAAAGAAATCAGAAAATTCATATTAAGGAAAGCGGACAAGGGCGTCTGAAACGATACCCTGTTCGCTTTTTTATTTGCAATACCTGAAAGGATGATGGCTATGGATACTCAGACAGAAATCATGCTTGACAACATCGGCATGACCTACAAGACCACGGACGGCAGGGACGTCACCGCGCTTACAAGCGTATCCCTCAATATTCAGAAGGGCGAGTTCATTTCCCTCCTCGGACCGTCGGGCTGCGGCAAGACAACGCTTCTGAGGATCATAGCAGACCTTCTTCAGCCGACGCAGGGCACAATTACGGTAGGCGGCGAAACTCCCCGTCAGGCGCGCCTGAAGCAGCGCTACGGAATAGTGTTCCAAAGCGCGGTGCTTTACGATTGGCGCACGGTAAAGAAGAACGTAATGCTCCCGCTGGAGATAATGCACGTTCCCAAGGCGGAGCGCTCGGAGCGCGCGGACAAAATGCTGGAGCTCGTCGGGCTGACGGATTTCGCAAATCATTATCCCAATCAGCTTTCCGGCGGTATGCAGCAGAGAGTCGGCATTGCAAGGGCACTGGCGCTTCAGCCCGAGATACTCCTTATGGACGAACCTTTCTCGGCGCTGGACGAATTTACCCGCGAGAAACTGCACATTGACCTGCTCAAAATCTGGCGCAAGACCAACAAAACGATCATTTTCGTAACCCACAACATTCAGGAATCGGTTTTCCTTTCCGACAGGGTATGCGTGCTTTCGCCGCACCCGGGACGCCTTTCGGCGGTGGTTGACATTGATCTCCCCCGCCCGAGGACAATGGAAATGAGAAACACCCCCGAATTTACCGAGCTTGTCGCAAAGGTGCGCGGAAGCTTTGAAGGGGTTTAAGGAGGTCGTCGCATGACAAAGCTCAAAAAGATCCTGCGATCCAAGAAAATGGTAACTGTCGTCTGGGTCATAGGGATACTGGTTATATGGGAGATATTCGCGTTCATCGTTCAGGAAACGAAGCGCACGCCGATAAACGTTCTTCCTCATGTATGGCAGATAATCGGCTCGTTTTTCTCCGACAACAAGGTCAGCGGTCAGCTCACCATGGCGGAGCTTATCGGGCAGAGCTGCTCCGAAACGCTTTTAAGGGCGGGACTTGGTTTTATAATAGGAACAGTCGTCGGGTACATACTCGCGCTGCTGATGAACCTTTCGGGGGTAGTTGAGAAGATAGCGTTCCCGTATCTGATGTTGATTCAGATGATACCTATTCTCGGCATGGCTCCGATAATCCTCGCGATAACCGGCGACATCAACACCTCGCGAATAGTTATCGCGGCGATACTCACCTTTTACCCCGTATCGACAAACGTCCTCGCGGGCTTCAAGGCTGTCGAGCGGGAAAAGCACGAGCTGATGTATTCCTACGCGGCAAATAAATTTCAGTTATACACGAAAACGCTTATCCCCTCGTGCATTCCCTACTTTTTCACGGGGCTGAAAATATCCGCTCCCATGGCGATAACCGCGTCGATACTTGTCGACACGCTACAGGGCGGAAACGGCTTGGGCTGTATGCTTTCGCAGTCGCTGAAGGGCGGCATGACGAGGCTTGTTTTCTGGGACATTGTTCTTATGAGCGCGGTCATCGGCATACTCAGCTACTGGGTAATGGGCGTTATAGAAAGGCTTCTTTGCCCCTATAAGAGAAAGAAAAGCGAAGATTAAGGGGAGGTAACGAAATGAAGTCAAAACGAATTTTGAACAATATTTCGGGCGTTGCACTCCCTGTGTTATTCGGCGTTATCATCGCGGTTTTATGGCAGACGCAGGTGCTGCACGCGTGGATGGGAACGGACACGATAACGCTCCCGCTCCCGACAAGAATAGGCGAGATAATCACGCAGAACTCCGATACGATAATGGGTCATGTTAAGATAACGGTCGTTGTTGCGCTGGGCGGTCTGGTCATGGGGTCGATACTCGGGTATCTTATCGCGGTGGTCGCAACGGTGTTCTCAAAATGGGGCGCGGGCGGACTTACGATAGTTTCCGCGTTCAACGCGATACCGCTGGTAGCGCTTGCTCCCGTTATCAACAACTGGACGAGAGATTTAAGCGGCGATGTCAGCGTCAGAAGTACGGTCGCAAAGATAATCGTCGTCACGATATCCTGCACCGCAGCAATGAGCGTGAACGCGTTCAGGGGACTTACGGAGCTCAAGCCGTTCTCGGAGGATCTGATGATGTCCTACGCGGCGAAAAAGATAACGGTGTTCACGAAGCTCCGTCTTCCGAACAGCATTCCCTACATATTCACGGCGCTGAGAGTCAGCGTCCCCGCGAGCGTTATCGGCGCGCTGGTAACGGAATATTTCGCGGAGGAAACGGTCGGCGTCGGCAGGCAGATACGCGAGAACATAGTCAAGGGTCAGTACCCCACGGCGTGGGCGTATATCGCGGTAGCCTGTGCGATAGGAATAATAATGTACGCTATCCTAATGATAGCCGAACGGCTCATTCTGAAAAACAGAAGAGCGCGCTAACCCGTTAATAAGCGAAAGCTTATGAATAAAAGAAATTCAGACAGAAAACAAACTGAAAGGCAGGTAACTGAAATGAAAACTACAAAAAGAAAAACCTTAATTGCGGCGGCAGCGCTGATACTCGCTTGCGCACAGCTCACAGCGTGCAGCGGCGGCACTTCTTCCGCTCCCACATCTTCCTCCGCTCCCGCGGCTGACTCTTCCTCTGCTGCCGATTCCTCTTCGGCTGACACTTCCTCCGAGACTTCCTCCGACGAGGGCGGCATGATGACCCACGAGGAGATCATCAAGGCGGCTGCTGCGGACGGCAAGGTTGGCAACTGGGGTCTTGGCAACGAGTACGAGATACAGGCTCTGCTGACAAAGTACGGTCTGCCCACCGATTACATCACAATGGACTTCACAATGGATCAGTTCGACTCCGACGCGGTAACGCTTGCTTCCGCAATGACCTATAACGAGCTTGGTCTTGTAAAGAACAGCTACGACGGCGGCTACAGCTACGGCGACGACGTTGGTATCATTGACATGAACGACGAGGGCGTTGCGATGCTGGAGGATAACCTCTTCTGCTCCAAGGCTTTCGCAGAAGCTAACCCCAACACCGTAAAGGCATTCGTTTCCGCTTCCATGAAGGGCTGGGCTTACGCGTGCGAGCACCCCGAAGAGGCTGCTGAAATAGTATTCGCGGCAGGCTCCTCCGTTTCCGCCGATCATCAGGCATACATGGCTGGCGAGGTAGCAAAGCTTGTCACAACAGACATGAACGGCAATTCCGTATCCGCATCCTCTGTCGGCAACATGGACGACAGCGCAATGCAGCAGACGCTTGACCTTGCGAAGAAGTACATCATTCTTGAGGACAGCGCGGCAAAGGACGCTCTGGCGGCAATGACGCTGGACGATATCCGCAGCAAGGATTACCTCACATATGACCCCGCAGCGGACGGCGCTCCCGAAAAGACTTCCGTATCCGTTCAGCTCAAGTGGCTGCCGCAGGCTCAGTTCATGGGCTATTATGTAGCGGAGGCAAAGGGCTACTATGACGAGGTTGGTCTTGATGTCAACATCGTTTCCGGCGGCGGCGATATCTCCGAAACAACAGCGGTTTACAACGGCACCGTTGACTTCGGCGTAACATGGGTATCCAACCTTATCAACGCAAACGCGGGCGGCATGGAGCTGCTTGAGGTAGCGCAGGTATATCAGAGATCCGGTCTGGTTCTCGTTTACAAGAACGAGCTGTTCACCAAGTAATTGTTTTCATAGGTTTTCACTCCCAAGGCTCACGGGCGGTTCTCCCGCCGCCCGCGGGCTCGTCGGAAAGCCCCCGCGCAGCAGTGCGGAGGTTTTCCGACGAATCCGGTAAGTTCAAATACAAATCAACAGGAGGCTTTACATATGGATCTTATCATCAAAAATGGAACAGTCGTTACGGCGACGGAAATGTTCAAGGCTGACATAGCCGTGAACGGCGGAAAGATCGCCGCGCTCGGCTCGGACTTATCCGATATGAAAGCGGATAAGGTGGTCGACGCGGAGGGCAAGCTGGTTCTCCCGGGCGCGATCGACGCGCATACTCACCTTGCAATGCCTTTCGGCGGCACTATTTCCTCCGACGATTATTTCGCGGGAACAAGAGCGGCTGCCTGCGGCGGCACGACAACGGTGTTCGACTTCGCGCTCCAGAATTTCGACGAAACAATGCCCGATACATTCAGGCGCAGGAACGCGCTGGCGGCTCCCGACGCGGCGGTGGATTACTCATTCCATATCGGCGTTAAGGATATCCACGGCGAGCTGCTCGATTCCATCGGCGAGGCGTGCGACATGGGCATTACCTCCTACAAGGTATTCATGGTTTATGATTTCGGCGTTAAGGACGGCGTTTTCTATCAGCTTCTGAGCAAGTCCAAGGATTTCGGCGCGCTCATTGCGGTACACGCGGAGAATAACGAGCTGGTTAACACGCTGACCGAGAAATATATCGGCGAGGGCAAGACCGACGCGTGGTATCACTACATGAGCCGTCCCGAGTTTGTCGAGGGCGAGGCTGACGAGCGCGCTATTAACCTTGCAAAGGCAGCGAACGCTCCGCTTTACATCGTTCACCTTGCGAACAAGCAGGGCGTTGACGCGGTAACAAAGGCAAAGGACGAGGGCTATGAAATTTACGCGGAAACCTGCCCGCAGTACCTCGAATTTACAAGCGACGTTTACAAGCGCGCGGACGGCAGGAACTTCGTCTGCTCTCCTCCAATGAAGGGACAGGAGTCGCAGGACGCTATCTGGGCGGCTATAAAGCGCGGCGATATCGACACCATTGCGACCGACCACTGCCCGTTCTTACAGAGCGAAAAGGACTGGGGTCTTAACGACTTCCGCAAGATACCGAACGGCTGCGCGG
The DNA here is from genome assembly GCA_051893715.1 of Oscillospiraceae bacterium. Lineage (GTDB taxonomy): Bacteria > Bacillota > Clostridia > Oscillospirales > Ruminococcaceae > CAG-115. The sequence goes on along the minus strand of JBJFHP010000187.1, from coordinate 20,368 downwards.
GCATTGAGAATATGTACCCGTATATGCTCGGAAAGGCGAACGACGGCGTGCTTCCTTTCACAAAGGTAGTTGAGCTGTGCTCGACAAATCCCGCAAGGATATTCGGCTGCACCGAAAAGGGTGAGATCGCCGTAGGCAAGGACGCGGACATTGTTATTTACGACCCGAAGAAGAACTTCACGATACATCAGGAGAATATGCACTCCGACTGCGACCACACCATCTGGGAGGGCGTCGAGGTGCACGGCTACCCCGTACAGACCTATTCGAGAGGAAAGCTCGTTTATGACAACGGCGAGTTCGTCGGCGAGAGAGGCTGGGGCAAGTTCGTAAAGTGCGCTAAGCACACAGGAAAATAATCTAGGGAAACGCTGATTAAAACAAAATCGCCCCGCTCAAACCCGCATACTCACGCGGCTGATTTTGTTACGCTTCGCTTTAATCAGCGTGTCCCTAGCGGGACAGTGCGGCTTCCCCGCGCGAAAGGAATGGTTTTTATGGCATACAAAGGAATGAACATACGCGAGGAAGCTGCACGCTGCCTGCTTTGCGAGAACGCGCCCTGCACGGGCGCCTGTCCCGCGGGATACGACCCCGCGAGGGCGGTAAGGGCGGTCAACTTTGAAAACGAGGCGGGCGCGGCGGTGTTCGCCGGAAGCGCCTGCGCGGAATGCTCCGCCCCCTGCGAGAGCGCCTGCATTCATTACGACCGTCCGATAAGGATAAAGGAGCTTGTGGGCAGGCTTGCTCCCGCGGAAAAGGCTGATGTTGACCTGTCGATAAGCTTCTGCGGGGTGCGCTGCGAAAACCCGTTCTTCCTCAGCTCCTCTGTCGTTGCGAGCAGCTATGAAATGGTTGCAAAGGCGTTCGAGGCGGGCTGGGCAGGCGCGGTCTACAAGACGATCGGATTTTACAAGCCGCAGGAGGTATCACCCAGATTTGACGCGGTGAGGAAAGAGGGAACGCCGTTCGTCGGCTTTCGCAATATGGAGCAGATAAGCGACCACTCCCTTGAGGAAAACCTCGATATCCTCCGCAGGCTCAAGCGCGACTTCCCGACAAAGGTCATCGTATCCTCTATAATGGGTCAATCCGACGAGGAATGGACGGAGCTTGCGCGGCTCTCCGAGGAGGCGGGCGCGGACATAATCGAATGCAACTTCTCCTGTCCGCAGATGAGCGCCAAGGGAATGGGCAGCGACGTCGGGCAGGACCCCGAGCTTGTCGAGCGTTATACCGCGCTGACCAAAAAGGGGACAAAGCTCCCCGTGCTTGCGAAAATGACCCCGAACCTCGCGCACATGGAGATCCCCGCAATGGCGGCGGTGAACGGTGGCGCGGACGGTCTGGCGGCAATTAACACGATAAAGAGCGTCACCACCACGGCAGGCGCGGAGGTGAGCGGCAGGAGCGCCGTTTCGGGCTACAGCGGCAAGGCGGTCAAGCCGATAGCGCTGCGCTTTATAAACGACATGGCGAAATGCCCGCAGCTTAAAGGTATTCCGATAAGCGGCATAGGGGGCATTGAAACATGGCGGGACGCGCTGGATTTCCTCTCCCTCGGCTGCACGAATTTGCAGGTGACTACCTCGGTAATGCAGTACGGCTACCGCATAGTCGAGGATCTTATCTCGGGGCTTTCGCTCTATATGAAGCAGCAGGGCGCGGCGAGCGTAACGGAGCTTGTCGGGACGGAGCTGGAACGCATTGTTCCCGCAGACGAGCTTGACAGAAGCTCGGTGGTGTTCCCGAAATTTGACCGCGAGAAATGTATCGGCTGCGGCAGGTGCTACGTTTCCTGCTATGACGGCGGTCATCAGGCGATAACGTTCGGCGCGGACAGAACGCCGAAGCTTGACGGTTCGAAATGCGTTGGCTGCCACCTTTGCAGGCTGGTATGCCCAACGGGCGCGATAGACGCCGCGAAGCGTATCCCCAAGCGATAAAAAACGGAAGGAGGCGGGCAGGTTGGCTATAACGCTTACTCAGCTTTGCAGAAATGCCGAAAAGAACTACAACATGAAACTCATTGCGGGGCGGGGCGGAATGGACAACACCGTCCGCTGGGTACATATGGTGGAGGACAGCGAGGTGCCGGATTTCCTCCACGGAAACGAGCTTGTCTTTACGACGGGAATAGGCCATTCGGGCAATGACTGGCTGGAGCCGTTCGTAAAGGGGCTTAAAGAGCACAACGCCGTAGGGCTTGTCATTAACCTCGGACCGCATATCGACGCGGTGCCGTCGCGGGTGATAGTCTACTGCGAGGAGAACGATTTCCCGCTGTTCACGCTGCCGTGGCAGGTGCATATAATTGACATCACCTACAATTTCTGCCGCAGGATAATCGACAACGAGGAGGCGGAAACAACTCTCGCGGGAGCGTTCAGAAACCTGATATTCGCCCCCGACAAGCGGGAGGATTACGCCGCCGCACTGGAGCGAATGGGCTTTTCGGAAAACGCCTCGTACACGGTGCTTGCGGTATCCGTCGGCGGGGACAAGGCGGCTGCTGCAACGCTCATGCGGAACAACCGCTTCGGGCTGTGGCGGCTGTTAAAGCGCTCGCGAAGCCCCGTTGCGATGTTTTTTCAGGACGACAAGCTGATCTCGGTTCGGCAGAACGCCGATCAGGAGGAAATGAACAGACTGATAAAGGCGCTGTCCGAGCTTGAATGCGACATGAAGCTTAACATAGGCGTTTCGGAGCAGGGCGAGGGCTACCTCGGAGTACCGACCTGCTACAAGGAAGCGGTGTCCGCGCTTGCGGCGGCGAAGATAAAGGGCTGCCAGACAATGCCGTACAGAAACATCGGCGTTTACAAGCTTCTTTTCGGCGTTGAAAACCGCAGCATACTCCGCAGCTACGTCAGCAGCGTGCTCGGCAACATTATCAAATACGACAGCATGAACAACACCGACTACGAGCACACTCTGAGGGTGTATCTCGAATGCAGCGGCAGCGTTCAGCTCACAGCGGAGCGGCTTGACGTCCACCGCAACACGGTGAACTATAAAATGAAGGTGATCCGCGAAATACTCAACATTGAAATGAACGACGAGGAAAAAATGAACATACTTCTCGCGTTCAGGGCACAGGAAGTGCTCGGGGCAGCGCCGCACAGGGAAACGGGCAAAGCAGCCCGCCCGATACGCATGGCGGTGTCCGACATATAGTATATTGAAAGTGAAAGGAAATGAGCAGCAATGAACGGCAATGAAATCAAGGAAATGCAGGCAGCCTACAACCTGCAGTCGTGGTCAAAGCAGAGGGGGATAAACCCTATCCCGATCGAAAAGGCTGACGGAATTTATATGTGGGACTATGACGGCAACCGCTACTCGGATATGTCGAGCCAGCTTGTAAACCTCAACGTAGGTCACAACTGCCGCCCGATAATCGAGGCTATCAAGGAGCAGGCGGAGAAGTACTGCTACATATCCCCGAGCTACGGCAGCGAGCCGCGCGCAAAGCTTGCGAAAATGGTGGTTGACCTCATGCCCGACAACATGGGCAAGGTGTTCTTCACCAACGGCGGCGCGGACGCGAACGAGAACGCGATCAAGATAGCGAGAATGTACACCGGCAGAAACAAGGTGTTCTCCCGTTACAGAAGCTACCACGGCTCATCCTTCGGCGCGGGCAACCTCACCGGCGAGCCTAGGCGCTACCCGCTCGAGCCGGGCATTCCCGGGTTTGTTCATTTCTTCGACCCGTATGTTTACCGCGAGCCTGTCATCAGGTTCGCGAGCGAAAAGGAAGCTGCCGAATATTATGTTGCAAAGCTGCGCGAGCAGGTAATCTATGAAGGTCCCGACAGCGTTGCTGCGATCGTAATGGAAACAATAACGGGCTCCAACGGCGTTATCATTCCTCCCGAGGGCTATCTGCAGGGCGTCCGCAAGATATGCGACGAGTTCGGCATTATGATGATCTGCGACGAGGTAATGGCAGGCTGGGGCAGAACGGGCAAGATGTTCGCGTTCGAGAATTTCGGCGTAAAGCCCGATATCGTAAGCTTCGCAAAGGGCGTTACCTGCGGCTATGTACAGCTCGGCGGCGTCGTAGTCAGCAAGGATATCGCCGCATACTTTGACGATCATCTGCTCTCCTGCGGTCTGACATACAGCGCGCACCCGCTCGCCTGCGCGGCAGGTGTTGCCTGCGTTAACTACTACAAGGAAGCGAATATCCTCGAGAACGTAAATAAGGTCGGCAAGGTGCTCGGCGAGATACTCGAAGATCTCAAGGCAAAGCACGCCTGCGTCGGCGATGTAAGATACATCGGTCTGTTCACCTCTATCGAGCTTGTCAAGGACAAGGAAACGAAGGAGCCGCTGGTTCCCTACGGAAAGGATCCCGAGGGCAGAATGGGCAGGATAATCGGCGCGCTCAAAGCAAAGGGCTTCATGACCTATTCGCACGAGAACATGATCTTCGTATCTCCTCCCCTCATCATCACCGAGGAGCAGATCAGAGAAGAAATGGTTAAGGTCGACGAGGTACTCACAACGGTTGACGCCGAAATCTGACAGAAGGACAGGGTGAAAGCAATATGGCTAATTCATACAAGAACGCAGAGAGCGTTAAGCTTGCCGACTATATCCCCGCGGATAAATTCAGAACTATCCTTGCGGAGTACAGGCACATGGAGGGCGGCGTATCCGAGATCCCTGTAGAAATTCACATGAAGCGGCCCTTTGCGGACACACTGAGCTTTTATGTGGAGTGGGACGGAATAGTTTACGGCTATGTACGCGGAAAAAGGGAGCTTGCGGAAAAGTTCCCCGACCTGAAGATAATAAGGATAACCCTCACCGACTGGGACGACAGGTTTCAGCTCCTTTTCGAGGGTGAAAAGGAAACGGACGAACGCCCCTATTTCGTGACCGGCGAGGAAGTGCGGCAGCTGCTTGAAAACTGCCGCCGCGTCCCCGAGCAAATGCTCCCCAAGCATTGATGACACACTGAGAAAGGAATATATTATGTACACTTGCAGCAAGGAAAGAATGGCAGATAAGATAAAGACGTTTTCACAGTTCGGCGACGCGGGTCACGGCGGTATCACAAGATACTCCCTCTCTCCCGAGGCTATCATGGCGAGAAACGAGTTCAAGAAGCGCATGGAAGCGATCGGCGCGACCATTGAGGTAGACGACGTTGCGAATATGTACGCAACGCTCCCCGGCAGCGACCCTAGCGCAAAGCGAATCGTAATGGCGTCCCACTGCGACTCGGTAAAGAACGGCGGCAACTACGACGGCATTCTCGGCGTAATGTCCGCAATGGAAGTCCTTGAAACCGTTTACGAGCAGAAGATCCCCCACAAGCACCCGCTCACTGCGATGATCTGGACAAACGAGGAAGGCTCGCTTTATCCCCCCGCAATGATGTGCTCGGGTATTGTCTGCTACGACTACCTCCCCGAGGATATCAGGTGCAAGTTCAGGTACGAGGACATGATGAACAGCAAGTCCATTCTCGACAGCACAAAGACCTTCGGCGAGGCGCTCGACAAGTCGGGCTTCAAGGGCGACAAGAAGTTCAGACTTTCCCCCGACAATTACCAGTATTATTTTGAAACTCATATCGAGCAGGGACCTATTCTTGAAGATAACGGAAACGATATCGGCGTGGTTGACTGCGTTCTCGGTATGTTCAACTATCGCCTGAAGTTCTATGGACAGACCACCCACGCGGGGACATTCCCCATGCCGAAGCGCCGCGACGCATTCCTTGCCGCTGCCGAGGCGCTGTGCTACCTGCATGAGGAGATCGACAAGCTCGGTTACAAGGATCTTGTTTACACCACGGGCGAGGTCGTTTGCCACCCCTGCGTACATACCTGCGTGCCCGACTTCTTTGATTTCTCGTTCGACTCCCGTCACGAGGATCCTAAGGTGCTGGAAAAAGTCCTCGCTATCGTAAAGAGCTGTGCCGACAGAACATGGGCGGGCTGCACCTGCGAGGTAGTCAAGGCTTGGAACAGAGATACCGTTTACTGGGACAAGAAGCTTGTCGGCTATGTAAAGCAGTCCTGCGAGGAGCTTGGCGTAAAGCACCAGTACATTCACTCCGGCGCAGGTCACGACGCGCAGTTCGCGGCGTATATGCTCCCGACAACGATGATATTCGTGCAGAGCAAGGACGGTCTGTCCCACTGCGAGCCCGAGTTCTCCAGCGTTGAGCACTGCACCGAGGGCGCGAGCGTAATGCTTAACGCAGTTCTCAAGGCTGACGCGGAGTAAGCTTGACAAATCGTTTGAAATGAGATAAGATAACAGGGGATAACAGGCGGAGATGTCGGCAGTGCCGCGCTCCGCCTTTATTTGTTAACGAGAGGATAATATAAGATGAGCAGAGAATTTCTTATGCCGCATTATATCGTAACGGGGGATAATGCCCTCGCGGGCGCGGCAAAATATTTTGAGAAAATGGGCAAAAAGGCGCTGATAATTTCCGGCACGGTCACTTCCAAGTCGGAATGCTTCGCGGAGCTTGAAGCGGCTCTTGACAAGGCGGGAGTGGCTCACGCGGCGTTCACCGATATCCACGGCGAGCCGACGGACGTTACCGTAAACGCGGCGGTGAAAGCTTACCGCGAAAACGGCTGCGACTGCTTCGCGGCAATAGGCGGCGGCAGCGCGCTGGACACCATGAAAGCGGCGGCTGTTCTTGCGGCAAAGGGCGGGAAAATCGCCGATTATATGGGAAAGCTTATCGAGGGCGAGCTGCCCTTTATGGCGGCAATTCCCACCACGGCGGGAACAGGCTCCGAGGCGACCCGTTTCACCGTCATCACCGACACGGCGACGGATATCAAAATGCTGCTTAACGGCGCGCCGCTTATCCCCGACCTTGCGATAATCGACCCGAAATACACCGTTTCCGCTCCCAAGGGAATAACGGCGGCGACAGGGCTTGACGCGCTCACCCACGCGATAGAGAGCTACACCTCGAAAAAGGCGCAGCCGCTGACCGACACCGTTGCAATGTCCGCGGTAAAGCGCATTTTCAAGTACCTCCCCGCCGCATATAAGGACGGGAACGACCTCACCGCGCGCGGCGAGATGTCCATTGCGGCGCTTGAAGCGGGAATTGCCATAAACAACGCCTCGGTGACTATCGTTCACGGCATGAGCCGACCTATCGGCGCGAATTTCCATGTACCCCACGGCATATCGAACGCGATGCTGCTTGAAAAGTGCCTCGGCTTCGCGCTGGACGGAAATTACCCCCGCTTCGCGGAGCTCGGCAGGGCGATAGGCGCGGCGGATAACTCCGACGACGACAAGACCGCTTCCGAAAAGCTTATCGGCGCGGTAAAGGAGCTTTGCGCCGTCTGCGAGATACCCACGCTCGAGGGCTACGGGATAGACCGCGAGAAATTCTTTGATGTCATTGACAAAATGTCGGAGGACGCCGTTGCGAGCGGCAGCCCCGCGAACACCGTAAAGCCCGTGTCCGTTGAGGACGTTAAGAACATCTACCGCAGTCTTTGGGACTGACGCGGAAATGCGGCGCTGCCGTTCCGTAACGGGCGGCAGTTCTGCACGCCGCGGGTGAGCTGTCTTTCATTTTTTCGGCGGGAATGGCGGAATACGGGCGAGGCGTTGACAACTTTTTAAAGGTCATCTCTAAAAACCTCGTTTGAGTGAAAATGTGTATAGCACACCGCCTGCTTTGTCAAACCTCCTAGCAAGGCATCAAGCCTTGCGTCGTCGGCTTTCCTCGCATTCGGTGCACTCTACCCATTTTCACTTTTCAAACCGGTTTTTAGAGGTTCCCTAAAAAAAGCGCGCCCCCGAGTGCGAAAAATGTGATAATTGATAAAAATTCAGCGCTGCGCGTTGTTTTGTTCAAGTTTTTGTTGACAAAGAGACAAATCTGTGGTATCCTTTTTATTGTGGGTCGGTTTGTCACCGACAGATTTTCTGTTTTAAAATGATATATTAAAAGGTAAAGGGGATAACAGATTATGAAGAAGATTTTATCCGTTCTTGCAGCGGCTGCAATGGTTCTGACAGCGACAGCCTGCTCCTCGAACACAACGTCCGGCAGCTCCGACGCTGCTTCCTCCGGCGCAGCCGAAAACAAGGTCGGCAAGGACAAGCTCCTTGTTGCGGCAGAGATAACCTACCCGCCCTTCGAGTATTATGACACCGACGGCGTAACCCCTATCGGTATCGACGTTGAGCTCGCGTATGCGCTCGGCGAAAAGCTCGGCTGCGAGGTAGAAATGGTGAACACAGGCTGGGACGGCATTTTCGCGGGTCTTGACAAGGGAGATTACGATATGGTGCTTTCCGCGGTAACGGTGACCCCCGACAGACTGCTCGACTATGATTTCTCCGATCCGTATATCGAGAATTTCCAGTCTATCAATGTTTTGTCCGAGGGCAAGGTAAGACCGACCTCTCCCGCAGAGCTTGACGGTCTTAGAGTAGGCTATCAGGAGGAAACAACTTCCGATATTTACCTCACCGACTTTATCTCTAAGAACGGCATCAATGTTGACACCTATGAATATCCCTCGATAATGAACGCGTGGGACGACCTTGCGAACGGCAGACTTGACGCCGTAATATGCGACAGCACCGTTGCGACAAAGTACCTTGCCGACGGAAGATACGAGCAGACATGGAATCAGAGCTCCGACAAGGACGCAGCTCCCGAGCAGTTTGCAATTTGCTTCAAGAAGGGCAGCGAGCTTGTAGCCCCCGTAAACGAGGCTCTCGCCGAGGTCAAGGCTGACGGAACGCTTGACAAGATATTCAACACCTATTTCTGATCAACGACGATTTTTCCGAATTGATTTCTTATTTATGAGAGGAACCGAAGAATGAGTGATACGACCGTTAAAACGGAAAAGACAAGGAAGAAATTCCCGATGAAATTCAAGGTGCTGCTGATCGTTCTGGCGGCGCTTGTGGCAGTCTGCGTCCCGCTGTGCATTACGGCGCCCTCCGAGGAAACGTGCCGCGAGGCGCTTTCCCGGGAATTTATCGAAATGGAATGCCGCAAGGAAAGCTACGCATACAACACCATCGGCATTATGTCCTCGTTCAAGGCGCAGAAGCAGGTGTCCGCGGCTGAGGTCGTTCAGGTGACTATCCTCGGTATTGCCGGTCAGACAATTGACACTACCGACAATGTTGTGCTGACATTCTTCGTGAACTTTGTTGCATGGCTGCCCTCTCTGGGGCAGGGCGCATGGATAACCATTGCGCTGACGGTTTCCTCCGTCGCCTCGGGTATAATATTGTCGGTGTTTATCGCGCTCGGCAAGATGTCGAAGATAAAGCCGATATCGTGGATATGCAGGGCGTATGTGTTCTTCTTCCGCGGAACTCCGCTGCTTATGCAGCTGTATTTCCTCTGGTTCGGACTTCCTCTGCTGTTCCCGTTCCTCACCATTTCGGACAGATTTGTCGCCGCTTATATTGCTTTTACGCTTAATTCCGGCGCATACTGCGCGGAGAATATCCGCGCCGCTATCGAGTCTATCGACAAGGGTCAGCGCGAGGCGGCAAAGGCGCTCGGTCTTTCCTACGGTCAGACGATGCGCAAGATAATTATTCCGCAGACCTACCGCCGACTGATCCCGCCGACCGCGAACGAGTTCATCATGGTGCTGAAGGACGCCTCCCTGACCTCAATAATCGCATTGCAGGACCTTTCCAAGGTGACCAACTCGATCCTCACCTCTACGGGAGATGTTTCGGTATATATAATTTCAATGGTAATTTACCTTGTTATAACGGCTGTGTTCTCCAAGGTATTCGGCATTCTCGAGAAGAAATTCTCGGTTTATGAGTAAGGGGGTGAGCGAAAATGTCAATGATAAGAACCGAAAATCTCTGCAAGGATTTCGGCGACCTCAAGGTGCTCAAGAACTGCTCGCTCACCATTGAACAGGGCGAGGTTGTCTGCCTTATCGGTCCGTCCGGCGCGGGCAAGTCGACCTATCTCCGTTCGCTCAACCATCTTGAAACCATAACAAGCGGCAAGCTATGGGTAGAGGACAAGCTTCTTGACGACCGCGAGAACGGCGTCAATAAGGTGAAAATAACCCCAAAGGAGCGTCAGCAGGCGCTGCTTGAAATGGGAATGGTTTTCCAGAGATTCAACCTTTTCCCGCACCTCACCGTGCTTGAAAACGTCATGATGGCGCCAATTATGGTTAGAAAGCGCGACAAGACGGAAACCGAGAAGCTTGCGCGCGAGCTGCTCACAAAGGTAGGGCTTTTGCAGAAAGCGGACGTTTACCCGACAAAGCTTTCGGGCGGTCAGCAGCAGCGTGTTGCGATAGCGCGTGCGCTTGCGATGCAGCCCAAGATGATGCTTTTCGATGAGCCGACCTCGGCGCTTGACCCCGAGCTTGTCGGAGAAGTTCTTCAGGTAATGAAGAACCTCGCGGCGGACGGCATGACGATGATCGTCGTTACCCACGAAATGGGCTTCGCAAAGGAGGTTTCGGACAGAGTTGTTTTCATGTACGAGGGCGCGATCCTCGAGGTGGATACCCCCGAAAAGCTCTTCACCGATCCCTCCAACGAAAGAACAAAGAGCTTTTTGAAGTCGGTGCTTAATATATGACCCCTTTAACCAACGCGCAGAAGCTGAGGAACAGCCTTCTGCTTCTGATAACTGCAACAATATGGGGCATGGCGTTCGTGTCGCAGCAGGCGGGAATGGACTACATGGGTCCGCTTACCTTTACCGGCTCGCGCAACATCATCGGCAGCCTTGTCCTGATACCGGTTATTCTTATCATACGCGCGAAAACTCCGAAAGCGGAGCGCAAGCCGCTGCCCGTTAAAACAACGATCATCGGCGGGATATGCTGCGGCTGCGCACTGACGGCGGGCTCGCTTTTTCAGCAGTACGGGCTGACCATGACGACGGTCGGCAAGGGCGGCTTTATCACAACGCTGTATATCATCATCACGCCGATACTCGGTCTGTTTTTCGGGAGAAAGGCGCCGAAAGCGGTGTGGGTGAGCGTGGCGCTTGCGGTCGTGGGAATGTACCTGCTGTGCGTGAGCGGGGAGGGCTTTTCCGTTTCGGCGGGAGATCTTCTCGTGCTTGCGGGGTCGTTCGCGTTTGCGGTGCATATTCTTGTGATAGACAAATTTTCGCCGCTTACCGACGGCGTGGTGCTGTCCTGCATTCAGTTTTTCGTCTGCGGCGTTATCAGCACGATCGGGGCGTTCATTTTTGAACAGCCCGCGTGGGAGCAGCTCGTGAACGGCGCGATACCCGTGCTTTATGCGGGCGTATTGTCCTGCGGCGTTGGATATACCTTGCAGATAGTCGGTCAGAAAGGGCTCAACCCGACTGCGGCGGCGCTTATCCTTTCGCTGGAGTCGGTTGTCGCGACGATATCGGGGTACATTGCGTACAAGATAGGCTTCCTCAAGACGGATCAGTCGATGACCGGGCGGCAGATAATCGGCTGCGCGATAGTTTTCGCGGCGGTTATTCTGGTTCAGCTTCCGTGGGACGAGATAGGGAAGAAGCTTAATGCGAAAAAGGTCAATAACTGAAAGAACGGAGCGCCGAAACGCTCCGTTTTTTATATGAATATTCCCCAAAACGCTTGCATTCCCGCAGGAAATATGATACAATATCGTATCATAGAGGCATTTACGGACACAATATTTTTAATCGAAAGAAAGGAACAATGCCATGAAGAAATTCTTAAAATTATTATCAGCCGTAACAGCCGCTGCGGCGGCGCTTGCGCTCACATTTTCCGCGTCTGCGGCGGACTTCGGCTCGGTGACGGTAATGGGCGACTCGATAGCCACCGGCTACGGGCTTGAGGGCTACGCTTCCGGAGACAATTACAGCGCGGCGGGAAGCTTCGGCAGCATTATCTCCGAAAGCTGCGGGGGGTATACTAACCTTGCCGTGGACGGACGGACGACCTCCGAGCTGCTTTCCGCATTGCAGGGGGAATTTGCCGACGCAGTGGTGCGCTCCGACAAGGTTATAATCTCCATCGGCGGCAACGACTATCTTCAGCCGATGATAATGGCTGCCTACACGAAACTGAGCGAGGATACCGAAATGCTGTCCCAAATAATGTCGGGCGAGTTGGACGCAACCGACATGACCGAGCTTATGAAGCCCTATTTCGAGGAGGCAATGGCTGCAGCTTCTGCGGTGGAGGCCTCTGCGGTGGCGGCGAATATAAAGTCGATAACCGATGAGATAGCATACCTGAACAGTGACTGCGAGGTGTACCTGTTCACGATATACGACCCGTTCGAGGCGGGCGGCGACGAAATGGCGGCGGCATATTCTCTCGCCGAAACGAAGCTCACGGAGCTTAACGCCGAGATAACCGCAATGGAGGGCGGAAATATCCACGTTATCGATGTTTACGGCGCGTTCAAGGGTCATGCCGCCGAATACACGAATATCACCTCGGGAGATATCCACCCGAGCGCAGCGGGTCACGCGGTCATTGCCGACCTGCTCACAAATGAGTTATCCGGAAGCGCAGCAGCTTCCGATACATATGACGCCGAACTTGTTCCCGAAAAAACAAGCCCCGATACGGGCGCGGAGAGAACTGCCGTTGTGATCGGCGCGGCGGCTCTCGCGGGCGCGGCGGTCATTTTCCTCGGGAAAAAATCCCGCAGATAATGCAGCCTTTTTGAGCGCTGCGCGGTATTATATACAGATATCAGTAAAAACGGAGAATAATTGTAATACTTAAGGCAACACCGCTCATTCTGAAAGGAGCATTATCATGAAATTCGGAAAATTATTTGCGCTTCCCGTAATTGCGGCGTTATTGTGCGGCTGTAACGGCGGCGTCAACGCCGAGCTGCTGCCGAATGCGAGCGTTGAGAACAGCGCGCTTGCGCTGTATTCGGGCAGCAACGGCGCAGCGGAGCTGACATGGCTGTTCGACAAGGCGCAGGAGCAGGAGCTTATCGACGGGCTGGAGGCGCTGCCCGTTTACAGCGGCGAGCAGGTCGATCTGTCTAAGCTTTCGGGGGATATTTACGCGCTCAGCATAACAGACAGCGAGGGCTTTGATGTCGGCGGTCTGTGGCAGGACGGCGTATGGATAACGGGCGACGGGACAGTCTACAAGCTGGATATCGATTTCCCCGCGCTGAAGGAAAAGTACAGCTGGAAAGAGAGCGCCACGCTTTCACTTGCGGATATCCCGAATATCCACTACCTCGCGAAGAACGGCGGGAAATGGAACACCGCCTATCTTACAAAATCGGGGGAAATACCGGAAAGCGGACTTGAATTTGCTATACAGAAAGTTGAAAACAATATAATTTATACAGAAATCACCAACCCGACAGAGGAGGAAAACGCGATAGGGCTGTATTTCAGCCTTGAAGTCAAGCTTGACGGCGAATGGTATGACATTCCGTCCGAGAAGCTTATGATGTTCAACGATATCGCGCTGCTTGTCCCCGCAGGCGGCAGCGTCGAGCAGAGCTATGACTTCGGCGGCTACGGCGACCTCCCCGCAGGGGATTACCGCGTTGTCACGGATCACGGCGCGGCGGAATTTACTCTCGGTTGAGATGTAGTGTGAATATACTTATTGTATAGAATAATTGCATATAAAAAACTCCCCGAAAGGAACAGACCTTTTGGGGAGCTTTTGCTTTGTGATGTATTGTGAGGTTTACTTTAACTCGGCAATTACCTCAACCTCAACGAGCACGCCCTTGGGCAGGTCAAGACCGCCTACGCAGGAGCGCGCGGGCTTTGCGGTGAAATACTCCGCATATACTGCGTTGAACGCCGCGAAATCCTTGATGTCATGGAGGAAGCAGGTCGTCTTGACAACTCTGTCGAGCGTTGTGCCTGCCGCTTCGAGGACTGCCTTGAGGTTTTCGCAAACCTGACGTGTCTGCGCTTCGATACCGCCCTCGGCGATGTCGCCCGTTGCGGGAACGATCGCGATCTGACCCGAGGTGTAAACCATGCTGCCTATCTTCTTTGCCTGTGTGTAGGGGCCGATAGCGGCGGGTGCGTTGGGGGTGTAAACGTCTGTCATAAAATTCTCCTTTTCAGCTTTCTACTATTTTATAGCCCGCTTCCGTGAGTGCGGACCTTATTTGCTCAAGGTGCTCAAAGTTCCTTGTTTCGAGCTGTATGCGCAGGAAGCAGCCGTTGATGTTCTCGTTTGCGTCGGCTCTTTCGTGGTGAACTGCCGTAACGTTGCCGCCGAGCTCTGCGATTATTCCCGAAACACCCGTAAGCTGACCCGGCTTGTCGACAAGCTCTATCGTGAGCAGGGAAGCTCTGCCGCTCTTTACAAGACCGCGGCGAATGACCTTGTTGAGGATAGTAACGTCGATGTTGCCGCCGGAAACAAGGCAAACCACTTTTTTACCCTTGACGGGAACCTTGTTGAACATTACCGCCGCAACGGAAACCGCGCCCGCGCCCTCTGCGATAAGCTTCTGCTGTTCAATAAGGGAGAGTATCGCGCAGGATATCTCGTCCTCCGTAACGGTAACTACCTCGTCGACATACTTGCTGCATATTTCAAAGGTATTGCTGCCCGGCTCTTTAACCGCGATACCGTCCGCGAGGGTCGCGACCTTATCCAGCCGCTCGATCTTTCCGTCGTGGAGGGAGTTCACCATGCTGGGAGCGCCCGCCGCCTGAACGCCGTATACCTTTATTTTGGGGTTAAGCGACTTTATCGCGAACGCAACGCCCGAGATAAGTCCGCCGCCGCCGACGGGAACGACAACCGCGTCCATATCGGGGAGCTGCTCCATCAGCTCAAGACCGATAGTACCCTGACCCGCGATAACGTCGTCGTCGTTGAACGGGTGGATAAAGGTGTAGCCCTTTTCGTCGCGCAGCTCGAGCGCTTTCTGATATGCGTCGTCGTATACCCCGGGAACAAGGCAGACATCGGCGCCGTAGCCCTTTGTTGCTTCTACCTTCGAGATAGGCGCGCTGTCGGGCAGGCAGATGAGGGACTTTATCCCCGCCTTTGTCGCCGCGAGAGCGACGCCCTGCGCGTGGTTTCCTGCGGAGCAGGCGATAACGCCCTTGGAGCGCTCCTCCTCGGTCAGCTGCGAAATCCTGAAATATGCGCCGCGAACCTTGAACGAGCCGGTGACCTGAAGATTTTCCGTTTTGAGATAAACCTCGGAGTCGGGATTTATCTTGGGAGCGCGGATAAGGTCGGTCTTTCTGATGACCTCTTTAAGTACATGGGACGCCTTGTAAACCTTGTCTAAAGTAAGCATTTTGTTCTCCTCCTTGAATATTCGTGTGCAGAGGAGCCGTAAAAAAGCCCTCAGACCAAATGGAAAGAGGGCGGTATTTCATAAACTCAGCCTCTGTACATCCAACAATGCACTTCCCTTTAACGGTGGAAATCCGTACGGTCTTACTTGGGGAAACTGTTCGGACCGTCCGCTGCGGGCGGATCATGCACGGGGCTTCTGCTGCCTTGCACCAGACGGCAGCTCTCTGAAAAAAGCTTGTACGCACACGGCGGCAATGCCGCACCCATCATCGCGTTTAACGTGTTTACGAAATTATTATACACCCGCACTTTTAATTTGTCAAGTACAAATCAACATTTTTCACCAAAAAATGCCGCGATGAGTGTTAATCGGAAAAATACGGGTTTACCCCTTGAAAAATATGCGGGAATGCGCTATAATATAAAATGTATATCTATGCGGGGCAGAATGTTTTTCCTACCGCAGCCGATAATAACCCAAACGAACCGTAAAACCATAACAATATAAAAGGAGAACTGCATTGAGAGGACCTATTTTTGAATTATTCGACCTTATCACGGGACGCGGCGATATCATCACCGTCGTTATTTCATTCTTTTCCGTTTTTGTGATCATTTTTGTTGTATTTCCCATACACGAATGCGCGCACGCTTTCGTTGCAAGGTGGCTCGGCGACGACACCGCGGAGCGTCAGGGGCGGCTTACGCTCAACCCGCTGCGCCATATCGACCCGATGGGCGCGCTTGCGATGTGCCTTTGCAATATCGGCTGGGCGAAGCCTACTCCTGTTGACATCAGA
Organism: Oscillospiraceae bacterium; assembly: GCA_051893715.1. GTDB lineage: Bacteria > Bacillota > Clostridia > Oscillospirales > Ruminococcaceae > CAG-115. Next base: position 4,308 of record JBJFHP010000187.1, on the reverse strand, counting down.
AAATGCCGCAAGACCTCAATGCGCACCGCAAACGTTCTCGTTTCGATCGCCGGTCCGCTCAGCAATATCCTGCTGTCGCTGCTGTTTATTATAGTGGAAAAGCTGATTGTAATTGTCGTCGGCGAAAATATCACAACTACAGTCTTTTATGTTATGCTCGCACTGAACTACACCGCGCAGATAAACATTTACCTTGCCGTGTTCAACCTTATTCCCGTGCCGCCGTTCGACGGATACCATGTGCTGGCAAGCTTTCTTCCCGCAAAGGCGGTGGCGTTTATGGAGAGAAACGGCAGGATAATCTATTGGGTGGTTTTCTTCCTTATTATAACGAGGGTGCTTTCCGTGCCGCTGGGCATTGCGGCAAACGGGATATACTGGCTGCTCGACAAGCTGACCTTCTTTTTGGGATAAGTCATGACGGAGCTTAATTTCAAACTTGAGATATTCGAGGGACCGCTCGACCTCATGCTGTCGCTGATACAGAAGCACAAGCTGAATATTCAGGACATCGAGATAAGCGTGCTGCTGGATCAGTTCATGCTTTATCTTGAGCGCATGAGCGAAGCGGATATCGACGTCACGGCGGATTTCCTTGAAATGGCGGCGCGGCTTATCCTCATCAAATCCGCGGCGCTGCTCCCCAAGGAAGAAGCGGAGCAGATGAAGCGGGAGCTTCAGGGCGCGCTTATTGAATACGCGCTGTGCAAGACAATGGCGGAGCGGCTTAAAAAGCGCTGGCAGGGGGACATGATATTTGTCCGCGAGCCGCAGGAGCTTGAAACCGACCCTACCTACAACCGCACGCATCAGCCCGAGGAGCTTCTGCTTGCTTACAGCGCGCTGTCGGAGCGCAGCAAAAGGCGCGCGTCATACAGCCCGCGCTCGATAAAGCCGATCGTTGCGAAAAGCTATGTCACGGTGTTCACGGGAATAGTCGCGGTGCTGAAAAGCCTGCGCAGAAAGGGAACCGTTCCGATGGAGGAGCTTTACGCCAATCAGCCGCGTTCAAGAAAGGTCGCGACATTTCTGGCGATACTGGAACTGTCCAAGGAGGGCAGGATAATCATTTCCGAGGACGGCGCGTCGGTCAGAATGGCAACGGCTGCGGACGCACAGCGCCCCGACACGGAGCAGTCCGACGCGGATAACACGGGAGGAAACGAATGAAATTCAGCGAGGGAATGGCGGCTGTCGAAGCGGTGCTTTTCGCGAGCGGAGATCCTATAGAAACGGATAAGCTTGCCGCCGCCGCGGAGATAGAAAGCGACACGGTAATTCGCATTATCGACCGCCTTAACGACAGATATAAGGAGCAGGGGAGCGCGCTCGTCATCGGGAAGCTGGGCGAAAGCTGGCAGATGATGACCCGCCCCGAATATGCGCGGTATGTCAAGTCCGCGCTTGAAACGCGGCGGCAGGCTCCGCTGACGCAGGCGGCGATGGAGGTGCTGGCTATCGTCGCGTACAATCAGCCCGTAACGCGCGGATTTGTGGAGCAGGTGCGCGGCGTTGACAGCTCGGGCGTTGTGAAAAGCCTTGTGGACAGGAACCTGCTGGAGGAGCACGGCAGGCTGGAGGACGTTCCCGGGCGGCCTATCGCCTATCGGACGACGGAGAATTTCCTGCGCGTTTTCGGGCTTAACAGCATAAGCGCGCTCCCGCCGATACCGAACAGCACCGATCAGATCGACTTTGACGAATATGAAGAAATGATGTACGACGAACAGAACGGCGGCAGCGAGGACTGACCGACGTGCTGCGGAAAGGCGGTGATGCGTTTGGGGTGGATCATTTTCGGGGCGGTCGCGCTGGTGATATTTCTGCTGATGATAAGCCCTGCCGCGCTCCGCTTTGAGTACGGGGATAATATTTTTCTGCGGATAAGCTGGCTTTTCATCACGATAGTTAAAATTCCCGCCGAGAAAAAGAAAACACGGCGGCGCAACAAAAAGGTGAAAAAAGCCGCCGAAAAAGCAGGCGCTGCCGCGGAAAACATCGCGGACGCTTCTGCCGGCGAAGCCTCCGATTTGGCGGACAGTGACCGTGAAAATGCGGCAGCTAAGCCCGAAAAAGCGGATAAACCCGCGGCGGACGGTGATAATACCGTAAAGAAAAACAAGCCGTCGCTCGGTGACATTTTCGAGATGGTGAAGCTGGTTCTGGACAGCCTCGGTAAGCCGCTGAAAAAAATACTTAAGCGCACGCGTATACATCACCTACGAATATATATTGTATGCGGCGGCGAGGACGCGGCAAAGGCTGCGATAAAGTTCGGCACGGTGAATATCCTTGTCGGCAACGCTCTCGGCTGGATAGGCAGCTTCTTTACGCTAAAGCCTGTCGATGAGATAAACATAAACGTTGATTTTCAGAGCGAGGAAACAAAGGCGGAGGCGTCCTGTACGGTGAAAATGCCGCTTTACGCGGCGCTGGCGTTCGCGTTCACACTGCTCGGGCGCGCGGCAAGGTACTATTTAAAGCACCCCGACGCGCAGAGGGCGCTCAAAAACCTGACAAAAAAATAACAAATAACGGGCGGCATTCGGAATGCTCCGCAACAGTGCTTCCGCAGTCGTCCAAAGCAATATGTATATTTGAAAGGAGTTTTTATTATGGCACATCCTGTTGAAGGCATTATGGGAATTTCTATGGAAAAGATCCGCGAGATGGTGGACGTTAACACCATTATCGGCGAGCCCATCACCACGTCCGAGGCGACAATTATCCCCGTATCCAAGGTTTCATTCGGCTTTGCGTCGGGCGGCAGCGATCTTCCCGTTCAGGCGGCGGAGAAATTCGCGGGCGGCGCGGGCGCAGGCGTGACGGTAAAGCCGCAGGCTTTTATCGTAATCTCAAAGGGCGGCGATGTAAAGCTGCTTGAGCTCGGTTCAAAGTCCAGCCCTATCGAGGGAATAGTTGACTCTATCCCCGACATAATCGAGAAGATCAAGGCGTTCATTCCCGCAAAGGAGGACAAGGACGACGCGAAAAAGAACGAGAAAAAGAGCGGCAAAGAGGACAGCGCAGAATAATTGAGGGCAGCGGCGGGCGCATTTGAATATTTTCCCTTTAATGGCACATTATAACGTAAGAGAAATTTTCTTACGGAGATGAATGCATGAAAAGGATCATATCAATTTTGCTGTGCGCCGCGCTGCTGCCTGTTTTTTCGGTAAAGGCGCGGGCGGAAACGCTTTCCCTTTCGGCGGCGAGCGCCGTGCTTATCGAGGCGGAAACGGGCGCCGTGCTTTACGAAAAGAACGCGCACGAGCGGCGCGCAATGGCGAGCACGACCAAGATAATGACCGCGCTTCTTACCATTGAAGCGGGCGACCTTGAACGCGAGTTCATTGTCGACAGCTGCGCAATAATGGTTGAGGGCACGTCCATGGGGCTGCGCGAGGGCGACCGTGTTTCGCGGCGCGACCTGCTTTACGGGATACTTCTCCCCTCGGGGAACGACGCGGCGAATGCGGCGGCTGTTTCCGTTTCGGGGAGCATCGGCGCGTTCGTCGAAAAAATGAACCTAAAGGCGGAGGAGCTCGGGCTGTCGGACACGCATTTCGTCACCCCGTCGGGTCTTGACGCGCAGGGGCATTACACCACCGCCGCCGACCTTGCGGCGCTTACCGCGTATGCGATGAAGAACGAGGTTTTCCGCGAGGTTGTGTCCTGCAAGTCGAAGGAAGTCGAGTTCGGAAACCCGCCGTACAGCCGCACTCTTTACAATTCAAACAAAATGCTCAGCCGCTACGAGGGCGCCTGCGGCGTTAAAACGGGCTTTACCGACAATGCGCGGCGCTGCCTTGTTTCCGCTGCGGAGCGCGGCGGTGCAATGCTCATTGCAGTCACGCTGAACGCGGGCGACGACTGGAACGACCATACAAAAATGCTGGACTACGGCTTCACACGGGTGAAGAGCTATCCCATGGAAACGGGCTGCTCCTCGACGGTAGCCGTTGCGGGGACAGGCGAGCGCGTCGGCGTTTACGCAGAGAGCGCGTCGCTCGCGCTGGAGCCCGAACAGCGCGTTCTGCTGACGCGCAGGGTGCTGCTGCCGCGAATGGTTTACGGGAGCGTTAAAAAGGGACAGCGGCTCGGCTGTATCGAGTTCCTGCTTGACGGAAAGGTCGTAAAAACGGTGCCGCTGCTCGCGGAAAAGGACGTTGACGCGGCGGACGGCGAGCTTGACCCGCTGCAAAGGCTGCTGTCTTTTTTTGGTATATATTTTTGATAAATGGCATTCAACGGAGACCAGCTATGAAAAGTCAATAGACAAAAGCGCCAAAAATTAGGCGACAAGTT
>JBJFHP010000186.1:0-8554 GCA_051893715.1 Oscillospiraceae bacterium | reverse complement strand
GGCATTCGCGGAGGCTTCCGTGAGTGAAAATATATATGACAGCAAGCCCGTCATAGTTAATTATTATGTCACCGATTCCAAGGGCAAGAGCCTGAACGCACTGACGACCTCGACAGAGTTCAATATGCGTATAGTAATAAAGGATATCGGCATGAAGAGGGTAAATATCGACAGCGCTGCGGATATCGACTTTATCAAAACGCTCGATTCGTTCAAGGGAACGCTGAAGGACGTAAAGCTCACCGAATCGACGGACGGGCTGCTTGTATATGAGGTCGATCTTGAAAAGTGCAAATGGACAGGCGGCGAAAAGACCTTCGGCTTTATGGTAGGCTATCCCGCGCTCGGGGCGGACTACAGGGAGCTTTCGATGACTGTCGGTGAATGTGTTTCAGTAAGCGGCGGAGGCGGCAGTGACGTCGTTGAAAACAATGCGGAGCCTATGTTCAGGATAACCGCCGATGAGCCCTCCGCGCCGATAAAGGCGGGCGACGAGGGAACGCTCACCGTTAAGATTAAAAACCTCGGCACTGCTACCGCAGAGCGCGTGCTGGTTGATTTCTCCTGTGACGGAGATCTTTTGTTCACGGGCGGAACAGGCTCACAGGAGGTGAACTTTATCGTATCGGGCGATACCGAAACGTTAAAGCTTAAATACAAGGCGCCCGCTAAATTATCCTCAACGCGGCAGAATATCAGCGTTTCGCTGCGCTATTATTACGACAACGGCTCTTCAATGGTTCAGGGCAGCACCAATTCATCGTTCAGCCTTGCTTCCGAGGTATCCTCGGAGCAAAGGGTGTACCCTGTTGTTGTGACGGATTTCACCCTTTCCGAAAAGCAGCTTGAGCCCGACGCCGAATACACGGGCATTGTCACCGTAAAGAACATCGGAACAGCCGACATGAACAGCGTTTCGGTCAGATTTACGGGAACGGACAGCTTCATTGTCACCGACGGAACAAGCTCCGCCTATATCGACAGCATTAAACAGGGCGGCAGCGCTCGGTTCACCGTAAAAATCAGAACGCTCGGCGAGATATCCGCTCTGCGGCAGGAGCTCGGCATGGCGCTGAAATACAGCTATACAACGGGCGGCGAGGAGCAGAACGATTCGTATGAGGGCTCGTTCACGATGTTCGCGCCGATAAGCGGCTCGGAGCCTTTGCCTTATATTACATTTTCGAAGGTCGACGAGCCCGTGTCCGCGGGTCACAAGTACCGCTACTATGTTTACATAGAAAACAAGGGCGATACGGCAATGGACGATGTTCGCGTTACTATCAAAGGCGGGGAGTGCATAAATTTCGTTGACGGCACCGACGCCGCATATATCGAATCGGTCGGAGCAGGCGAGAAGAAGTCCGTCAAGGTGATGTTTGAAACCGCGGCGGAGATAACCTCCGCAACACAGCAAATAGGCGTAAGTCTTAATTACAGCTACACCTCGGCAGGGAAGAAAACCACCGCTTCACAGGAAGCGACGATAAATGTTCCCTCCGAGATCTCGGGAGCGCCAGTTCTCCGCATGAGCGGCGAAAAGCTCGGCAAGGCGCTGCTGCCCGATACGGAATATGATTACACCCTTACTGTAACAAACTACGGCGAAATAGCCGTTAAGGAGCTGTTTATCGACTTTACGGGGTCCGATTCGATCTACTTCCTCGACGGAACGGAATATACAAAGGTAGACCTTATCCGCGCGGGAAAGAGCGCCGACATAAAGGTGAAATTCAGAACGACGGAGAATATTTCCTCGGTCAAGCAGTCGATATCCGCCTCGATAAAGTACAGCTACGGCGTTTCCTCCGCCATGAAGGACGGCGCTGCGGAGTGCTCGGTAACGCTTATTGCTGCTGCGGCGGCAGCGGAGGGCGGCAGCACCGAGGGCGCTCCCAATGTTATCCTGAGCGGCTATGATATCGGCGCTGAACAGATCGCCGCGGGCGATACATTCACGCTTGCGCTTGATTTCTACAACACAAGCGCGACCACCGCGATAGAAAATCTTATAATGACTGTCAACGCGTCGGGCGACATAGGCATTTACGGCGGCGGCAACACATACTTCTACAACTCGCTTTCCGCTGCGGGTGCAATGCATGAGGACGTTAAGCTGCGCGCGCTTGCGACCGCGGCAACCGGGACTTCCTCCGTAAACATCAGCTTCAAATATGACTATGTTGACAACGGAAACCGCAATACCGTTACCACCGATCAGACGCTTTATATCCCTGTTTATCAGCCGGATAAAATGACGTTTGATGTTGCCGTGCCTACTTATTCCGTCATGGCGGGCAACGAGGTGTATATCACAACGACCTACATGAACAAGGGCAGAAGCGATATTTCCAACTGCAAGGCGGAGATAGTGGGCGACGTCGGCGCGCTGTCCACCTCAAAGGTGCTCGGCAACCTTGCGCCCGGCGCAAACGGTTCATTTGACTTTATCGTAACGCCGTATATGTCGGGTCTGTGCGAGTTTACGATAAAAATAACCTACGAGGACGCAACGCTGACCGAGGTGGTCAGGGAATATCCCGTAAGCTTCCCCGTTGAGGAGATGTTCTTCCCCGATTACGGGACAACAGAATGGGTGCCCACCGAGGAAATGACTGCGGAGGAGGGCGGCTTCCCGTGGCTGTTCGTGTGGATAGGAGCGGGCGTTGTCGCTGCGGCGGGAATAGTCGTGCTTATAATCGTCCTTGTAAAGCGCTCCAAGAAAAAGCGTAAAAAGCTTACCGAGGAGGACATCAACTGGGAGGACGATCTTGACGATGTTCTGTCCGAATCTTCCGACAGCGACAAGAAAAATAAGGTCTGAGCCATGAAAATAAGTGATATGATAAAGATCTGCCTGCAGAACCTGCTGCGCCGAAAGAGCCGTACTATACTGACGGTTCTCGGCGTAGTGGTGGGCTGCTGTGCGATCGTGACCATGCTTTCGATAGGCATAGGCGTTCAGAATTCTCAGCAGATAATGCTGGAGGGAATGGGCGACCTCACGCTTATCCAGGTATACGCGGGCGGAAGCAACGCCAAGCTCAACGACGACGCGCTGAACAAGTTTCAGCATATCGCCAACGTGGACGTTGCGCTCGGCAAAGCCTCTCTCAACAACGTAGGCTGCAACATTTACGCAGGCGAGCAGAACAGGTATCAGGCAAACTGGGCGCAGATCGTGGGTATAAGCGAGGACGCCATGGAGAAGTTCGGCTTCGAGCTGCTGGAGGGCTCTTTCCCCAAGGATAAGTTTCAGGTGCTTGCGGGACAGTTCACCGCATACAACTTTATGGACACTCAGCGCCCCGAGGGCAGCAACATGATCGACCGTTGGAGCTATATGTATCAGTATAACCCCGAAACGGGTCAGTATGAGTACAACGAAAATCCCGAGCTCCCCGACCCTTACTGTAAGCTGCTGGGTCAGACGCTCACGCTGGAGCTGTATTCCTATGACGATTATGACAAGAAATATACCCAAGAAGTCACCGTCACGGGTATCGTCAAGCAGGATTACAACAAGGACTACGCCACAAGCGAGGGCTTCATATTCTTCACGTCCGACCTCAAGGCGCTTGAAAAGCTCGTTTTTCCCACAAAAACCAACAACGGCAGCAATGAATCGACCTATAACGAGATCTATGTCAAGGCAATGGATATCTCGCAGGTCGCGGACATTGAGGCAGAGATAAAGAAGATGGGTTATTCGACCTATTCCATGGAGAGTATAAGAAAACCTCTCGAGGAGGAAGCGCGTCAGCAGCAGATGATGCTCGGCGGGCTGGGCGCGGTATCGCTTTTCGTTGCGGCTCTCGGAATAACCAACACAATGATCATGTCGATCTCCGAGCGAACAAGAGAGATAGGCGTTATGAAGGCGCTCGGCTGCTACCTCGGTAATATCCGCGCGATATTCCTCATGGAAGCGGGCGCTATCGGGCTTATCGGCGGAATAATCGGCGCGGTGATAAGCTTCATCATATCCGTCATAATAAATATCGTTTCGTCGCAGACGCAGTTTGAAAGCATTCAGCAGTTCTTCGAGATGCTGCCCACGATAATGGATCCCGCAAGCAGCCCCGTTTCAATAGTACCTCTCTGGCTTGCCGGGTTCGCGGTGCTGTTTTCAATAATTATCGGTCTTGGCTCGGGCTTTTATCCCGCAAACAAGGCGGTACATATTTCGGCGCTGGAGGCTATAAAGCGCGAGTGATTCGTGTCGTTTTTCGGGTGTTATTGACCTCTTTTTCCGGACTTTTGAGAAAAAATGAACAAATGAACCTGTTTTTCCGCGTTTGTACTTGACTTTTATGACGAAATATTGTAAAATGATATTACATTCTTCGGATAACGAAAGGAGTATTTGATCATGGGTTTATTAAAAGCAGGTATTGGCGCGCTTTCGGGCGTTCTCGCTGACAGCTGGCGCGATTATTTCTATTGCGACGCATTGTCCTCCGATATTCTTGCGGCAAAGGGTCATAAAAGGGTATCCGGCAAAAGCTCAAACACCAAAGGCTCTGACAACATTATTTCCAACGGCTCGATTGTCGCCGTTAACGAGGGTCAGTGCGCCCTTATCGTCGACAACGGCAAGATAGCCGAGGTCTGCGGCGAAGCGGGCGAGTTTGTATACGACTCCTCCTCGGAGCCGAGCATTTTCTACGGCGACCTCAGCAAAAGCATCGGCGATACTCTTAAATCCATCGGCACCCGCTTTACATTCGGCGGCGACGCTCCGAAGGATCAGCGCATATACTTCATCAACACAAAGGAGATCGTCGGCAACCGTTACGGTACGGTATCGCCTATCCCGTTCCGCGTTGTGGACAACAATATCGGTCTTGACGTCGATGTTTCCCTCCGCTGCAACGGCGAATATTCCTTCAGAATAACAAACCCCGTGCTTTTCTATACGAACGTATGCGGAAATGTTACCGATACATATTCCAAAACGGCGATAGACAGCACGCTTAAATCCGAGATCCTTTCCGCGCTTCAGCCCGCTCTCGGCAAGATCTCCGCAATGGGCGTCCGCCCCAGCGCGCTGCCCTCGCACACGCTTGAAATATGCGATTCGCTCAACGAGGTGCTTTCCTCCAAGTGGGGCAATCTCCGCGGAATGACCATAAGCTCGTTCAACATGAATCCTCCTACGCTTCCGAAGGAGGATCAGGAAATGATAACCAACCTTCAGAGGACTGCCGTTATGCGCAACCCCGGCATGGCTGCCGCAACGCTTGTTGACGCGCAGGCAAACGCAATGCAGACCGCTGCGGGAAATGCGGGCGGCGCGATGATGGGCTTCATGGGCATGAATATGGCGCAGCAGCAGGGCGGTCTTAACGCACAGCAGCTTTTCGGCATGGCACAGCAGCAGAGTGCGCAGCAGCCCGTTCAGCCTCAGCAGGCGGCGCCTGCGGCGGGGGCATGGAAGTGCTCCTGCGGCACGTCGAACACGGGCAAATTCTGCATGAACTGCGGCAAGGGCAAGCCCGCCGACGATTTCTGGACCTGCTCATGCGGCGCACAGAACAAGGGTAAATTCTGCCAGAACTGCGGTAAACCCAAGCCCGCGGGCGCTCCGCTCTTCAGGTGCGACAAGTGCGGTTGGGAGCCCGAGGACCCCACAAATCCGCCTAAGTTCTGCCCCGAATGCGGAGATATTTTTGACGCAAACGATATGGTTTGACATTTTTAATGTGCTATAATACTCTGCCGCTCTTTACGGGCGGCAGTTTTTTTGCTGTTGACGAAAAAAAGATAATGTATATGTTGACTAAACAGCGGATTTGTGGTACAATATATATTGTATAAGTATTTGTCAAACAGGATGTGTTTTTATGAACAAGGGTAAACTGATAGTTCTCGAGGGACTGGACGGCTGCGGAAAATCAACGCAGCTTGAGCTTGCGGGCGAATATCTCAAACAATTCGGCGTAAACAGCCGCACCGTAAGCTTTCCTAACTATTCCTCCCCGAGCGGTCAGATCATTTCGGAATATCTTGCAGGCGGCATTCCCTGCGAGGGCAGGAACGGCGCGTATGCGGCGTCGGCGTTTTATGCCTCGGACAGGTATATAAGCTATGTCACCGATTGGAAGCGCGACTACGAAGGCGGCAGCATTATTCTTTCGGGAAGATACACGACCTCCAACGCGATATATCAGATGACAAAGCTCCCCCTTAACGAGCGCGCTGCGTTCCTTGACTGGCTTTCCGATTACGAATATAACAAGCTCGGTCTGCCGAAGCCCGACACAGTGCTGTTTCTGGATATGCCGCTGGAAGTGTCGCAGAAGCTGCTTCTTAAAAGATACAACGGCGACGAAAGCAGAAAGGATATCCACGAAAATAATCTCTCGTTCATGAAAAGCTGCCGCGAGAGCGCAATGTACGCGGCACAGCATTGGGACTGGAATATAATTCCATGTGCCGAGGGAGATGAGGCGCTTCCTGTTGAAGAGATACATAAAAAAATTGCAGGAGCAATAAAGGAACTGGTAGAACATGGCTGAATTGGAGTTCAGAAGAATAGAGATAACGGACAAGCAGCGCGCGGAGGAATGCCTGAAAAGATCGGGTTTCCGCGGCTGTGAATACACCTTTGGGAACAATTTTGTGTGGCGCAACGTCTACAATGTTGAGGTCTGTTTTGCGCGCGGGTTTTATTTCTGCAAGTTTGGCTGCGGCGATGATATCGGTTTTAATTACCCCGCAGGTGAAGGAAATCTGCATGAAGCGCTCGGGCTGATCATGGAATACTGCCGCGAAAACGGAATTACTCCCCGCATAAATGCAAACAAGGCAATAACGGAGCGCATAACTGCGGAATATCCCGACGCAAGGGCAGCGTACTGCCGCGATGTAAGCGATTACGTCTACCGTGCGGAGGATCTTTCGCTGCTAAAAGGCAAGAAATATCACGGCAAGCGAAATCACCTTAACAGGTTTTATGAAAACGAATGGAGCTTTGAACCGCTTTCGGCGGAAAACATGGCGGAATGCGTCGCCATGAATGACATCTGGTGCAGCGAGAACCTGTCGGACTGCTCCGTTATCGGCGACGAAAACGAGCAGAGCAAGCGCGACGAGCAATGTATCGTCAGGTGCAGCTTCAAGCATTTCGACGAGCTCGGCTATATCGGCGGGGTGCTGAGGGTCAACGGCGAGGTACAGGCGTTCACTTTCGGAGAGCCCTCCTCGGCGGACTGCTTCGTTGTTCATGTGGAAAAAGCGCTGCGCAGATATCAGGGCGCTTACACTGCCGTTAACGCGGAATTTGTGAAGTCGCTCGGCGGGAAATACACCTATATCAACCGCGAGGACGACACCGGCGCGGAAAATCTGCGTAAGGCAAAGCTTTCCTATCACCCCGCTTTTCTTGAGGACAAATTTGAGATCACCTTCGGAGGAAAATAAAATGATTTATGTATTTATGGCTGACGGATTTGAGGAAACGGAGGCAATCGCCCCCATTGATATGCTAAGGCGCGCCGAAAAGGACGTTGTTACCGTAGGGATAAAGAACGACGGCGTAAGAAGCTCCCACGGCGTCCCCGTGCTGTGCGATATTACCGATATGCAGGTTGAGCTTGACGAGCGGCTTGAGATGATCGTGCTCCCCGGCGGAATGCCCGGAACGCTTAATCTTGAGGCAAATCCCGTAGTTAACGCCGCGATAGACTACTGCGTTAAGCACGAGATACCGATAGGCGCTATTTGCGCCGCTCCGTCAATTCTCGGTAAGAAAGGGCTGCTTTCTGGCAGAAATGCGACCTGCTTCCCCGGATTTGAAAAGTACCTTTCGGGCGCAAAGCTTGCCGAAAGCAAGGTAGTTACCGACGGGATATTCACCACCGCCGCAGGCGCGGGCGTTGCAGTCGAATTTGGGCTGGAGCTCGTGAGAGTGCTGTGCGGAGAGCATGACAGCAAGCGTATTCGCGCCGCGATACAATGCGCGAACTGAAAAAAGCGCTCCGAAAGGAGCTTATCCGCAGGCGCAGAGAAATGCCCCGTGATATAAAGGAAGCGGCGGATATTGACATTTTCGAGCAGATAAAACCGCTTCTGTCGCAGGCGAGCGCGGTGTTTACCTATGCTTCGACGCCGATAGAGGTTGACACGCGGCAAATCATCGGCTATTGCCTTGAGCGGGGAATACCTGTGGCGCTGCCTGTCAGCGGCGACTCGGAGCTTTCGTTTTATTATATAAAAAGCTCCGACGAGCTCTCGGAGGGCAGGTTCGGTATCGACGAGCCGACGGACAGGACTGCCGAGGCTGTTCCCGATGAAAGGTCGCTGTGTATCGTTCCCGCGCTTTGTGCGGACGGAACGGGTCTAAGGCTCGGCTATGGCAAGGGCTATTACGACAGGTATCTCGGCAGATTTGACGGCAGAAGCGTCATCATATGCTACAGCGGCTTCAGAATGGAAGTCCCGACAGAGCCGCACGACCGCAGAGCGGATATGACTGTCTTTGACAGATGATAATTCAACGGAGACCAGCTATGAAAAGTCAATAGACAAAAGCGCCAAAAATCAGGCGACA
>JBJFHP010000185.1:0-2192 GCA_051893715.1 Oscillospiraceae bacterium | reverse complement strand
GCATATCGCGAACATGGTAAGAAGTGTATAGCTGATTATTTTGAATATAAGCTCTGAGATCTCAAGTCTTCTTTTCATAGCAAACCTCGTATGACAGGATTAGTACAACGAAACGTTGGAAGCTCTGCGGGCGATGGTATTCGCGCCGATAACAAGCAGCATTCCTATTACGTTGTTTAGCATTTCCGCGGCTGAAGCGAGTCCCGTGCCTCCGCCCTGACCCATTCTCCAGGCAAAGGTGGAAACGACGTCCGCTGTGATATAAGTATTCTGGTTGTAAAGAAGAATAACCTTTTCGTAGCCGATATTGAGCAGCGTACCGATCTTGCTGATGAGCATGATGACGATGGTGGAAAGTATGCTCGGGAGAACGACGTATCTCATCTGTGCAAGCTTGCCGGCGCCGTCGATCTGTGCGGCTTCGTAGCGCGTCGGCGAAATGGCGATTATCGCGGCGAAGAATACGATACTGTCGTAGCCTGCGGTCTCCCATATGCCGCTTATCTGGTAGATACCGCGGAAGAATGCGGGGTTATTGAGCAGACCTGCCTCTGCGGTAGCGGCGTCGATAAGACCTAAGGATTCGAGCATTTTGGAAAGGATACCGATACCCGAGGTGTCGGAGCCCTGCTTTACAAGCATGAGGACAAGCGAGGTCATAACGACCGTCGACATGAACTTCGGGAGATATGTAACTACCTGGAAAATGCTTCTTGCGATATTCGAGCGTATCTCGTTGAAGAACAGCGCGATAATGATCGGCATCGGGAAGCCGAAGCAAAGTCCGTAGAAGCTAAGCAGGAACGTATTTCTGAAAGCGCGCCAGAAGTTCAAGGATTCCGACGAACCGCTTACGAGCAGCGTTCTGAAATTGGAGAAGCCCGCGTAAAGCTGGTCGGCAACGGGGAGCACCGGGTCGGACACCTTAAAGCAGCCAAGCAACTCATACATCGGGAAGTAACGCCACAGCAGGAATACAAGGAGCATCGGCACCAGCATCAGATACAGGCGCCAGTCCTTGATGACCGCCTTAAAGATGTTGAGCCAGTGATGCTTTTCGACGTCATCTCTGACCTGCTGCTCGGGATTTTCGATGTAGGTACCGCTTTCCTCATCAAAAATCAGATAGTCGCTGACATTGAGTTGCATTTTTGAAACCTCCTGAATGAATTTTCATATAATTATTCGTTTATTCGGGTTATTGGGGTCAATTGGTTTTTTTGGGGTTATTCGACAGAGTTGCGCTCGCGCATACGTTCTTCCTCGGTCCGTATGAGGTAGTGCCTCTGGTCCTCGAAAAGACCGTCCATTTTACGCGAGATCAGCACGGCTACCAGCGCGAAAAGCAGCGAAAGCGAGTCCGTGGCGAGGAATGTTATAATAGTATCGGCGGGCGCTCCGAGTATCATGCTTACGACCCAGCGTCCCGCCTGAACAGCCGTAAAAACGATTACAACGAAGGCAATGGTAAAGGGTATCCTGCTTCTGACCTTTTCCTTGCCGCAAAGCTTCAGCATAACAAGACCGAGAAGCGCGAAGCAGTTTCCTATGCAGTATACGAGGAACTGCTCCGGTTCAGCCCCTGCGGTTATGCAGAAAGCGAGTCCGCCGACGACCGCGTGTATTGCGGCGAAGCCGTCCCACCGCATCATAACTATACACAGCATGAGAGTTGTGGGTGAAAGAGTATAGCTTTGCGTGGGGAACCATTTGCCCGCCATGACGGTGAGCGCCTCGAACGCGAAAAGAACGACCGCCATTATTCCGAGGTCAATGGCTCTGTATTGCTTAAAAGATATGTTATTCATAAAACTCGTTTCTGTTGATCCCGGCTTTTCAGACACGGAGATCAATGCCAAAAATAATCAACATTACGCAAATATCATTGTTGAAAACTGCCGAAAACCAGGGCAAAATAAAAAATTCCGATTTGTTACTTAGTATAACTCATAAAGCAAAAAAAGTCAAGTCATTTTAAGAAATCTGGCGTGGCAAATTATGGAAAAAGTGCCGCAAAGCCTTATGTGACCGCATTTTACGCCCTGTCCCAAATATTTAACCCGGATTTTGTGAGGTTTTAACAAAAGGGCAAATCCGCAAACCGAGCATAGGGCAAGGGGGCGGCCGCGGGGGCAAATTTGTCGGGCAGCGCAGCTTATTCTCACAGCCGCCTTTCCGGCGGGGGGAAATCT
>JBJFHP010000184.1:0-8585 GCA_051893715.1 Oscillospiraceae bacterium | reverse complement strand
TTCCGTAACTGAGCTGATGAGCAGGGGCAGGCAGCTGTTAAGCGCTGATGATGTCATGGACGGAGTTGCGGAAATGATACACGAAATACAATTTGAAGCCACCTTTCCGGACGGCACCAAGCTTGTAACAGTCCATGAACCAATAATCCCTAATAACAAGGTCATACCTGGCGAGATACTCATTGACGAGGGAGAGATAACCATTAACGAGGGCAAAACTGCCGTGGAGATAACCGTTGTTAACACCGCAGACCGTCCGATACAGGTGGGTTCTCATTTCCATTTCTTTGAAGTAAACAAGCAGCTTGATTTTGACCGCGCAGCAGCATTCGGGAAGCGGCTTGATATTCCTGCGGGTACTGCCGTTCGTTTTGAGCCGGGCGAAAGCAAGAAAGTAAAGCTTATTGATATTGGCGGAAAACGTATCGGAATGGGACTTAACGACCTCACGCAGGGCAGCTTTGATGATGAAAAGGTAAAGCTTGCTGCGTCGGAAAAAGCAAAAGCATTAGGATTTAAGGGGGTGCAGCAATGTTTTCAATGAACAAGAAGCAGTACGCGGATATGTATGGTCCCACAACGGGCGACAGAGTGCGGCTTGCCGACACCTCTCTTATTATTGAGGTCGAAAATGATTATACAGTCTATGGTGATGAAGCAAAATTCGGAGGCGGAAAATCTCTCCGCGACGGAATGGGACAGTCATGCTCCGTGCCCGACAGCGAATGCCCCGATACAGTCATAACCTCGGCACTTGTCGTTGATCACACAGGGATTTACAAGGCTGATATAGGCATAAAAGACGGAAAGATATGCGGTATCGGAAAGGCAGGCAACCCCGACATTATGGACGGCGTAACGCCGTCGCTGGTGTTCGGAGCGGGCACGGAAGCCATAGCCGGCGAGGGGCTTATCCTTACCGCAGGCGGTATTGATACACATATTCATTTCATCAGCCCGACGCAGATAGAAACTGCGCTGTATTCGGGTATAACAACAATGATCGGCGGCGGCACGGGTCCTGCCGACGGTACAAATGCAACCACCTGTACTCCCGGAAAATTCAACATTGAAAAGATGATAGAGGCAGCCGAAGAGTATCCTATGAATCTTGGGTTTCTCGGAAAGGGTAACAGCGCCGATTATGCCGCTTTGAAGGAACAGATCGAAGCAGGCGCATGCGGGCTTAAAATTCATGAGGATTGGGGCGCTACTCCATCTGTTATAAATCAGTCGCTGAATGCTGCGGGCCAATATGATGTTCAGGTTTCAATACACACCGACACGCTCAACGAGGGCGGTTTTGTGGAGGATACACTGAATGCCATCGGCGGCAGGGTTATCCACACATATCACACGGAGGGCGCAGGCGGCGGACACGCTCCCGATATAATCAAGGCGGCGGCTTTCCCAAATATACTTCCGTCATCTACCAACCCCACAATGCCGTTCACAAAGAACACCATTGACGAGCATCTTGATATGCTCATGGTATGTCATCAACTTGACAGCAAAGTACCGGAGGATATTGCGTTTGCGGATTCAAGAATACGCCCCGAAACTATTGCCGCCGAGGACGTGCTGCACGATATGGGAATTTTCAGCATGATGTCAAGCGATTCTCAGGCAATGGGACGCGTCGGAGAAGTGATAACCCGCACATGGCAGACCGCTTCAAAAATGAAGGATCAGAGGGGCATTCTCCCCGAGGATAATGAACGAAACGATAATTTCCGCGTAAAACGCTATGTTTCCAAATATACTATAAATCCCGCCGTAACTCACGGCATTTCCGAATATGTTGGCTCTGTTGAGGTCGGCAAGATGGCTGATCTGGTGCTGTGGAAACCGGCAATGTTTGGCGTAAAGCCGGAAATGATAATTAAGGGTGGATTTATCTGCGCCTCCAGAATGGGCGACGCAAATGCGTCTATCCCAACACCCCAGCCGGTCGTTTACACAAAGATGTTCGGCGCACACGGTCTTGCCGTCAAGCGCTGCTGTGCAACATTCGTATCTAAGGCCGCAAAGGATAACGGAATTGATAAAAAACTTGATTTGAAGCGAATTATCCTGCCGGTCAAGAATTGCCGGAACATTGGCAAAAAGGATATGCGATTTAACGACAGAACGGGAGAAATAAAGGTCGATCCCGAAAACTACCATGTAACGGTGGACGGCGAGGAGATAATCTGCGAGGCAGCAGAAAAGCTCCCCCTTACACAGAAATATTATTTATTCTGACGGAGGTAAAAAATGGCTTGTTTTATTGTACCCGCTACGGAAGCGATCATCACGACTGCCGCTAAAGGCGTTCTGAAACATCACGAAGAGAAAACGGGCGAAAAAATCAAATTTCACCTTTCCGAGAAAATCGGGTGGCTCAATAAAATGCTCTGGGGAGGTTCTGCCCTTCTCGCATTCGAGCATATATGGCACGGAGAGGTAACGCCGTGGTTCCCTTTCCTTACTGCTTCGTCAAATCCCGCAGACGCAGCGGAAATGCTTCATGAAATGGCGACCTCGGGCGTGGCAATGGCTGCTCTTGTTACCGCAGTCTGGGCGTGCATGGTTGGAATAAGCGCAGCAGCAGAAAAGCGCAAGGGCTCCGCAAATGCAGCTGCAGGAGGACAATCATGACGCTACTTATCACAGTTATTGCAGCAATTATCAGCACCGTAGTATGGTACACAAACGAAAAAGCAAGAAAGCTGAATATCAGCTTTCTCTGTTTAATGTACTGGGGAGCATCTCTCATGTGGCTTGTTGACGCTGTGGTTGAATATGCGCAGACGGGCGCGGAGTATTTTCTCCCCGCAGCCGCCGATATGGTAAACGACGGATTCTTAGGTTTGTCCGTTGCAGCGTTAGGATCGGTCATCTGGCTTGTTTCGGTAATAATTAAAGACCCGAACGGTGTGGTCAAGGCAGTTCTTATTAAGAAAAATCACTAAGGAATATTATAATGCCGCAGACGAAAAACTGCGGCATTATTAAAAAGAGGAATATTGTTATGATCGTAGAAAAGATACTCGGTAAACTCGGGGACACATCAAAGGAAATTGAAACCGTATCCATTGACTGGTTTGAGCGCGATAAAAAGCTTCTGCGCAAAACGACCTCATCGGGCGAAGATATCGGCATAAAGGTAAATTCTCCGCTTAACGAAGGGGATATTCTATACGAGGACAACAGCAGGATCATTGCCGTGGAGATAACCCCCTGCGACCTTGTAAGCGTGAGCGTCAGCTCAATGGCAGAAATGGGCAGGCTTTGCTTTGAGCTTGGCAATCGTCATCTTTCGCTTTCTATTTCCGATGACGCCGTAAAATGCCCTTACGATGAGCCTACCTTTGAATACCTGAAAAAACTCGGATTCAGGGTCAAAAAGACTCACGAGAAATTTGCAGGATATATCGAATGTCGGGCGCACGCACATACTCACTCACATGAGCATGAACATCATCACCATGAATAATTCGGGACTTATTTATGTAGTGCAGGCTCTTGACAGCCTCTTCCCTATCGGTTCGTTCACGCTGTCAAACGGCATGGAAACATATACGCATAAGGAAATCGTGAAAGACAAGGAAAGCCTTGAGAAATTCCTGTCGGCGTTTATTTATACTCTGCCCACAAATGATCTGGGCTTCGCTGCAAAGGCGGCAATGGGACAAGACATGACAACGCTTGACGAGATATGCACTGCCGCAAAATCTCCCTATGAGCTGAGAAACGGCAGCGAAAAGCTGTGCAGAAGATTTATCAAGGCGGAAAAAGCGCTTGGTGAATACGCGCGTATCAATAAATATGCAGAGCTTATCTCATCGGGTGAATGTATGGGACATCACTGCATTGCAGCAGGGCTTTTCGTTGCCGATACCGATACAGATGTACGCATTGGACTGCAAATGTACTGTTACAGCCTGCTGTCGGCAATGGTGAATCATGCTGTTAAGCTTGTGCCGCTAAGGCAGCTTGACGGTCAGGCAGCGCTTAATAATTCAATGAAGCTTATACCCGACGCGGCAGAAAAAGCGCTGAATATCGAAACAGACGAGCTTGGAATAAGCGGGTTTGGATTTGATTTGAGTTCAATGGAGCATGAAAAGCTATATTCACGAATCTATATATCTTGAGAAAGGTGTGCAAAAAATGTCTTATGTAAAAATAGGCGTTGGCGGTCCGGTGGGCTCGGGGAAAACCGCGCTTATCGAACGGCTTACAAGAAAGATGTCTGATGAATACAGCATTTGCGTGGTAACAAATGATATTTACACAAAAGAGGACGCGGAATTTCTCATCAAAAATTCAAAGCTCCCTCCCGAAAGAATTGTGGGAGTTGAAACAGGAGGATGTCCTCATACCGCTATCAGAGAGGACTGCTCGATGAATCTTGAAGCTGTTGAGGAAATGGCAGAAAAATTTCCGGATGTTCAGATCATTTTTATTGAAAGCGGCGGTGATAATCTTTCCGCGACCTTTTCTCCCGACCTTGCTGACGCAACGATTTATGTAATAGATGTGGCGCAGGGAGAAAAAATCCCGCGAAAAGGAGGGCCGGGTGTTACCCGTTCCGATCTGTTGGTCATCAACAAGACCGATCTTGCTCCGCTTGTAGGCGCAAGTCTTGAGGTAATGGCGAAAGATTCCGAAAGAATGAGAAACGGCAAACCATTCATGTTCACAAATCTTATGTCCCTGGATGGGGTTGACGACGTAATATCATGGATAAAGAAAAACGTTCTGTTCGAGGACTTGAAGTGAGCAGGCTGTATATATGCGCCGAAAACAAGGGCGGCAGAACAATCATATCCGACAGCTTTTTCTCAGCTCCGATAAAAATTGCAAAGCCGTTTTACCGCACCGATCACACTGAAATAATGATGATGACGGCAAGCGCGGGAATGCTGGACGGGGATTTTTATGATATTGAGATCATCGTAAAAAAAGGCGCTTCTCTTAAATTTACGGGTCAATCCTTTACAAAGGTCTTTAAGTCCGGTGAAAAAAACGGAGCGGTTCAGCGTGTTAAAATAACTGTGGAAAGCGGTGGCAGATTATTCTATTGTCCCCCGCCGGTCATTCCGTTTGCCGATAGCATTTTCGACAGCAGAACAGAGGTATTCCTTGAAGATAAAGCGTCATTTATAATGCAGGACATTTTCTCCTGCGGAAGGACCGCTATGGGCGAGGCTTTTGGGTTCACAAGCTTCCGTTCAAGGACAGCTGTTCATATAAACGGCAGACTATCTTTTCTCGACAATGTAAAGCTTATTCCTTCCGAAACCGATTTGGCGGGAACAGGCTTTTTTGAAGGGCATACACATTCCGGCATGATGTATGCTTATAATGTCAGAACAAATGACTGCATATCATGCACCGACGCTCACATAGGCAAAGTGTTTCGTATGCTTTCCAATTCAGCGCAGGATATTTCCGATAGTTTTGTGTCTGTGCTGAATTAACCGGGATATTATCTTTTAAAAGGGTTGAAGAAAGGACGGAAGGAGTGTTGCATCAAGAGATATGAAATACCTTTCGGTAAACAGCCCTCTATTGCCCTCGAACCACTTATATTCCCAAAACGACCACTTATCAGAAAACTGTTGCAAAGCTTCCGAGCAAACGATATAATGATATCAGACAAGGAGGTGATGCAGGTGGATATTGAGATAAAGCTCGACCCCGAATACAAGCTGCCGAAGGTGATAATTCTGACCGACAAGGTCACTGACGAGGTAAACGCCATAGTATCAAGGCTGTCCGAGGAAGCGCCAAAGGTCATCGCAGGATTTCGCGGCGATATTCTCAGGATAATCGAGCCGAACGAGATCAAGCGTATCTATGCGAGCGGCGGAAAGGTCTACGCAGAAACGGACGACGGCGAATATACCCTCCGTCAGCGGCTGTATGAAGCAGAGGAGCGCCTTGATAATTCAGGGTTTGTGCGTATATCCAATTCGGAAATAATCAACCTGAAAAAGGTCAGGAGCTTTGATATGAACCTTGTCGGTACGATATGCGTTTCGTTTACCGATAACGGCACGACTTATGTTTCAAGGCGTTATGTAACGAAAATCAAGAAAATACTCGGTGTGTGAGGTGTCATTATGAAAAAGAAAATCATCGGAAGAACAGTTGTCGGATTTTTTATCGGTATAGCAATAGGTCAGATAATCAGCGTGCTTATTTCCCTTATTTCGGGCGAGGGCAGGTTTCTGGTGTGCGTTCCCCAATTTACGGAGATGATAGGAAACGAAGCCGCGGCGGCGGCAATTCAGACGCTTCTCTGCGGCGTAATGGGAACAGGCTATGCGGCGGCTTCGCTCATCTGGGAGAGCGAAAAGCTGAATATCGCCGCGCAGACAGGGATATGCTTTGGCATATATGCAGTTTCCCTGCTGCCGATTGCTTATTTCACAAACTGGATGGAGCATTCGGTGCTTGGCGTGCTTGGGTATATCGGTATTTTCGCAGCTTCGTTCGTCGTGGTATGGCTTAATCAGTATTTACTGCTTAAAAGAAGAATAAAGGCTATAAACGCAAAAATGCAGCAATAAATCCGCTTTACACAAATTTAATAATGCTGCGCTTTCTGATTTAACTCAATTCCGATATAATGTGTCAAATATATCATATGAGAAACGGAGCAGTGATCATGAGCAAAAGCGCAGTAATCGAAAAGCAGGTCTATATGAACAGGGAGCTTTCATGGCTGAAATTCAACGAGAGGGTGCTCGAGGAAGCGGAAAGCGAGAATGTTCCCCTTTGCGAAAGGCTTTCATTCGTGTCGATTTATCAGAGCAATCTTGACGAGTTTTTCATGGTGAGAGTCGGCTCTCTTATCGACCAGATGCTTCTCGACAAGAATATCCGCGAAAACAAAACCGAGCTTACCGCGGGCGAACAGCTTGACGCGGTGCTTGAAAGGGTGCGCGTTCTTAACGAGCGCAAGGACCTTGTTTACAGCAGGCTTATGGGCAGGCTTGAGGAGCATAACGTCCGTATCGTTGATTTCAGGAACATTGACCGAAAGGAAAATCAGCGCCTTGAGGAATATTTTAATTCCGAGATAGTCCCGTTCCTTTCGCCCGTCATCGTTGGCGACAGGCAGCCGTTCCCCTTTCTGAAAAACAAGGAAATATACGCCGCCGCAGTCCTCGAAAAGAAAAACGGCAAGAAAAAGCTCGGCATTATCCCCTGCGGGACAAGCGTTATCCCGCGGCTTATCGAGGTCGGGAAAAACAGCGGTACATATATCCTTTCGGAGGAGCTTATACTGCATTTCGCGCCGTCCGTGTTCAAGGGTTATGTCATCAAGTCAAAGTCGCTGCTGCGGGTAACGCGAAACGCGGATATCGACGCGGACGCGCTGTATGACGAGGACCTTGACTACCGCGAGTTCATGGCGGACATCATTCGGCAGAGGAAGCGCCTTGCGCCTGTGCGTATCGAGCTTTCACGCGCGCTTGACGATGAGATCGTTGACAAGCTGTGCAGAAATATGGACATTGAGCGGAAATATGTGTTCAGAAATATGTCACCGCTCGACCTGTCGTTCGTGTTCGGGCTTCAGGACTATCTCCGTCAGAGAGCGGAGCTTTTCTACCCAAAGAGAGTGCCGCAGAAGTCCTCGCAGTTCACCGAGGGCAGACCAATTCTTGACCAGATCAAAGAGGGCGACAAGTTCCTGTGCTACCCGTTCGACAGCATAAAGCCGTTCCTGCAAATGCTTCACGAAGCGGCTGCCGACAAGGACGTTGTGTCCATAAAAATGACCCTTTACCGCGTGGCGAAAAACAGCGAGGTAGTAAACGCGCTTATCGAAGCCGCCGAAAACGGCAAGGACGTGCTTGTTCTTGTTGAGCTTAAAGCGCGGTTCGACGAGGAGAACAACATTGAGTGGTCGCGGCGGCTTGAAGCGGCGGGCTGCTCGGTGATTTACGGTCTGAATGGGTACAAGGTTCATTCCAAGCTGTGCCTTATCACAAGAAAAAATGACGGCGACGCGGAATTTATCACACAGATAGGCACGGGAAATTACAACGAAAAGACCGCGCGTCTGTACACAGATCTGTCCCTTATGACCGCCGACAGCACTATCGGCAGGGACGCGAACGCCGTGTTCAACGCGCTCGCCTCCGATACAACGGTTCAGGAATCCGAGGCGCTTCTTGTTGCGCCGAACTGCCTGCAAAACCGCGTCATTGAGATGATAGACGAGCAGATAGCCCTTGCGGAAAGCGGCGGTGACGCATATATCGGCGTGAAAATAAATTCGCTGACGGACAAGCGGATAATCGACGAGCTTATCAGAGCTTCTAAAGCGGGCGTGAAGATAGAGCTTGCGGTGAGAGGTATCTGCTGCCTTATTCCGGGCGTTTCGGGAGAAACGGAGAATATTCGGGTGGTAAGCATTGTGGGGCGGTTCCTCGAGCATTCGAGAATTTACATTTTCGGTAAGGGTGACGCGGCAAAGGTATATATCGCGTCCGCCGATTTCATGACGAGAAACACGCTTCGCCGTGTGGAGGTCGCGGCTCCGGTCTGCGACAAGCGTATCAGAGAGCAGATATTCTTTA
>JBJFHP010000183.1:0-2205 GCA_051893715.1 Oscillospiraceae bacterium | reverse complement strand
CTGCTCGGACGTATGCCGTCCGCCGTTGGTTATCAGCCGACGCTTGCAACGGAAATGGGCGCATTGCAGGAGCGTATCACCTCCACAAAGAAAGGCTCTATCACGTCCGTTCAGGCGGTCTATGTACCTGCCGACGACCTGACTGACCCTGCCCCCGCGACAACCTTCGCCCACCTCGACGCGACAACAGTTCTTTCGAGAGCTATCTCCTCCATGGGTATTTTCCCCGCCGTTGACCCGCTTGAGTCCACCTCGAGAATACTCACGCCCGAGATCGTCGGTCAGGAGCACTATCAGGTTGCGCGCGACGTTCAGGCTATTCTCCAGCGCTACAACGAGCTTCAGGACATCATCGCGATCCTCGGTATGGACGAGCTTTCCGACGAGGACAGGCTCACCGTTTCCCGTGCAAGAAAGATACAGCGCTTCCTGTCCCAGCCGTTCGCAGTCGCGGAGCAGTTCACGGGCATGGAGGGCAAGTACGTTCCGCTCAAGGAAACGATCCGCGGCTTCAAGGAGATCATCGAGGGCAAGCATGACGACCTGCCCGAGTCCGCGTTCCTGTTTGTCGGCACGATCGACGAAGCGGTTGAAAAGGCTAAGCAGGGTTGATCCCTAAGAAAGGAGAAGCTCTATGACGCCGTTCAAGCTACAGATAATCACGCCCGAAAAGACCTTCTTTGACGGCGAAACGGATCAGATAATCGTCCGCACGACTGTCGGCGACGTCGGTATCCTCAACGGCCATGAGCCGTACTGCGCCGCGCTCGGTATCGGGCAGCTGCGCGTGAGGATAAACGGCGAGTTCCGCCGCGCGGCAACCTCCGGCGGTATCGTCAAGGTATCAAAGGAAAAGACGGTAATTCTCGTGCAGACCTGCGAATGGGCTGACGAGATCGACGTGAACCGCGCGGAAAACGCAAAGTCGACCGCCGAGCAGCGCATGAAGTCCGCCGAGGGCGACAACGAGCTGCGTATGGCTGAAGCAAAGCTGAGGCGCGCGCTCAACCGTATAGATACGGCAAGCTTTCTGAAGTAAACAAAAACAGCGGTATCGCAAGGTACTGCTGTTTTTTCTTAAAAGGAGGATATCATGCCGACAAGCAGCAATATTCCCTATCCCGCAACAAATCCAAAGAAACAGTGCGCTCCGAAAGTGAAAAAGCTCCCCAAAAAGGACATAAATGCCGCATTAAAGCTTGCATTAGATGTTTTTATGGAATTCGAAGCGCCCGAGTACCCGAAAGAGGGCGTTGAGGAATTTAAGCGAACGCTGTCCGACGAGGGATATGTGAAGTCGCTTAACATCTACGGCGCGTATATGGGCGGCGACCTCGCGGGCATTCTTGCGCTGCGCGAGCCGCAGCATATCAGCCTTTTCTTCGTAAAGCCCGAGTACCACAGGAAAGGCGTCGGCAGGCGGCTGTTCGAGCGCATGAAAAAGGATTTTGCCGTGCAGGAATTTACCGTCAATTCATCACCCTACGCGGTCAAAATCTACGAGCGCCTCGGATTTACCGCGACAAATACCGAGCAGATAACAAACGGCATTCGGTATACGCCAATGAGATACGGCAAAGGCTGAACATCATAAGCAATAAATATTGAATAATGAATAATGAAGAATGAATAATGAATAATGGCGGTATCGGCTTCGCCGATTGATTCGAAAAAATTTGTACCGCAATTATTAAATTCCGTGCCCGCAGGGCACACCAAATTTATTCACTATTCATTATTCACTATTCACTATTCACTAAGACAAACCAAAGCCCCCCACCTTGCGGTGAGGGGCTCGCTTGTTATGAAGAACAATTACTTGTTAAGATTAGCCTCGATCTTGTCAAGCTGATCGTAAAGCGCCTGAGGAATGTGGCCGCCCTTTGCAGCGATGTCCTCGTTGTAATATCTGCGCATTTCCGCGATCTCCTTCTTCCAGAGGTCAACGTCAACCTTGAGCAGCTTGTCCATAACCTCGGGAGTAACCTCGTCCTCGATACCCTTGAGGTTGATGTCCTCCTTCTTGGGCAGGTAGCCGATAGGAGTTTCAACAGCGTCAACCTTGCCCTCGCAGCGCTTGATGATCCAGTCGAGAACTCTCATGTTGTCGCCGAAGCCCGGCCAGATGAAGTTGCCGTTCTCGTCCTGCTTGAACCAGTTTACGTTGAAGATCTTAGGAGCCTTGTCGCCGAGCTTCTCGCCCAT
>JBJFHP010000182.1:0-8683 GCA_051893715.1 Oscillospiraceae bacterium | reverse complement strand
CGTAAACCGTCGCGGACGAGCTGAAAACAAACTTTGTGCAGCCGTACTTCTTCATAGTTTCAAGGATATTGAACGTTCCGCGCAGATTGTTCGAATAATACATCAGCGGCTTGGAAACGCTCTCGGGAACGCACTTGTAGCCCGCAAAGTGTATGACCTGCTCGATATCGTTCTCGGCAAATATCCTGTCCACCGCAGCAATATCCAGCATATCGGCTTCGTAAAACCTGAAATCCTTGCCGGTTATCTTCCTGATACCGTCAAGCGCCATCGCGTTGGAATTGTAGAAGTTGTCCATAACAACTATTTCTTCGCCCGCGTTAAGCAGCTCCACGCAGGTGTGCGATCCGATAAATCCGGCTCCGCCCGTAACTAAAATTGCCATAACCTTGCCCTCCGAAATCATAATAAGGTCGATCTAACAACACGACCGCATATTAACATTATACTATTTTTTTGCCGCCGTGTCAATCACCCTTGATATAAATTTTAGGACAATTAGGTTATTTTTCAAGCCGGATAAATTCGCTTCCCGCCGCGATACCGCCCTTGACCGTAACATCAAGCGACGACCACTCGTCCGAATTGCACACTATCATCGGCGTGACAAGGCTGTACCCCGCCCCGCGCACTGCCTCCATATCAAAAGATATCAGCAGGTCGCCGCGGTCTATGCGCTGACCCTCCGAAACGTGCGGCACAAAATAGCCCTCGCCGAGCTTCACCGTATCTATCCCGATGTGAAGCAGCAGCTCCGCGCCGCTGTCCGTTTCAAGCGTTATCGCGTGCCCGTGCCCGAGAATTTGCAGCACCTTTCCGCTGCACGGCGAATACAGCTTTCCCTCCGACGGGTCAATTGCCGCGCCGTCGCCCAGCACCCTCTGCGAAAACGCCTCGTCCGCAACGTTTTCAAGCGGCACTGCCGTCCCGTTCATATGCGCGTACAGCACCGCGCTGCGCAGCGCTTTGTCGGCTTCGGCAGCCTCGGCTAGCTCGTTTTCCGTTGTTCCCGCGGGGGGAATATCATTTTCGTCATGCCCCCCTCTCATATATTCGTCCAGCGCGGACTTTATCACCGACACCTGCGGGCCGTAAACGATCTGAACGCCGTTGCCCCTGCGGATAACGCCCGACGCGCCGCTCTGCTTCAGCAGCCCGTCCTCCACGAGCGACGCGTCCGAAACGGTAACGCGCAGCCTTGTCGCGCAGCAGTCGATATCCGAAATATTGCCCCTGCCGCCGAGCCCGCGCAGTATCAGCGGGCTGACGTCGTTCTTCTTTTTTGACTGCATATCCTTTCGGGTGTAAAGCTTTGTTTCCTCGGTGTCAGCCTCGCGACCCGGCGTTTTCAAATTCAGCTTTGTTATCATGAAATAGAACACGAAATAATAAACCACCGCGTACAAAAGCCCGATAACGATTATCCATATCCAGTTTGTCTTAGCATTGCCCTGCAATACGCCGAACAGCACGAGGTCAATAGCCCCGCCCGAAAACGTCATGCCCACGCCGACATTCAGTATATGCATCAGCATATAGGACAACCCCGCGAGCACGCAGTGAACGCCGTACATAAGCGGCGCGACGAACAGGAACGTGAACTCAAGCGGCTCGGTAATGCCGGTTATCGCACAGGTAAGCGCCGCGGACAGCAGCAGACCGCCCACCGCCTTTTTCTTTTCGGGCTTAGCTGCGCGGTACATTGCGAACGCCGCAGCGGGGAGCCCGAATATCATAAACGGGAATTTGCCCGCCATGAACCTTGTCGCCGAGGAGGAAAACTGCTCCGTCGAACGCGAGGCGAGCTCCGCGAAGAAAATATTCTGCGCGCCGGTAACGACTGTCCCGTCAATGACCGCAGAGCCGCCGAGCTCCGTCTGCCAGAACGGCATATAGAACACATGATGAAGCCCGAACGGAATCAGCGCGCGCTCAATAACGCCGTATATCCACGTCCCCGCGTAGCCCGACTCCAGCACCAGCGTGCCGAGCGCGGATATTCCCCGCTGAACGACAGGCCACACGAAGAACATCAGAACGCCCACCGCAAGGAAAACAACGCTGCAAATTATCGGGACAAACCTTGTCCCCCCGAAAAAGGACAACACCTGCGGGAGCTGTATATTGTAGAACCTGTTGTGAAGCGCAGCCGTTCCAAGACCCACGATAATGCCCCCGAAAACGCCCATTTGGAGCGTTGTTATCCCGAGGACTTCCGCTGTTGAATTAACGGGCAGCGCCGCAGTGCCGCCGTTTGCGGTTATCATTGCGGATATTGCCGTGTTCATTATCAGATAGGCAATTGCGCCCGACAGCGCCGCGACCTCCTTTTCCTGCTTCGCCATTCCGATAGCAACGCCCATAGCGAACAGCAGCGCAAGGTTGTCGAAAACGGCGCTGCCCGTCTTGCTCATTATGTCAAGTATGGTGTACAGCACCCCGCCCTCGGTTATGATCCCCGTGAGGTGGTATGTTTCAAGCGTCGTCGGGTTGGTGAACGAGCTGCCGATCCCGAGCAGAAGCCCCGCCGCGGGCAGCAGCGCTATCGGCAGCATGAACGACCGCCCCACGCGCTGAAGAACTCCGAATATCTTATCTTTCATTTCTGTGCCTCCGTCAGAGTTTTTCATTATTTTCCGCAAAAACGGACAAAATATGCGGCACAAAAAAATGCAGCCCGCCGAAGGCGTGCCGCATTTGGCAGTTACGCCTCGCCGAACCATCATCTTATTCACAGATGATTTGCTCGGCGGGGTGAAAACTGCATTATGGCAATTCCGCACAAAACCCGAGGGGCTGCATAATTTTATATTTGTTAACTAAAATTCATAGCGCGTTCCGTGTGACAGCAGCACTCCGTCCGTCAGCTCGACGCGCAGAATTACCGTGTTCACGTCGCCGAGGTCGCTGTGCCCGTTATCTATCCATGAGGCAAAAACCTCCCGCAGCTTCGCGGCGAGCCGACGGTTTTCCTCACTTCCGAAGCTGCCTATACAAGCGCCTTTTCCGTGCGCGGTGAACCATTCCCCCGCTATCGCCGCAGCGGGGTCAGCCGCCAGCTGCTTCATCTTTCCCGACAGCGCGTGTGTGACGATATAAAACGCGCCGTCCTCGTAATACGCGTTGACAAAGCGCACCTGCGGCGCTCCGTTATCCGTTGTCGCAAGCGCGATAACGCTGTCCTTTCCGAAGCGCTCGGTCATTATTCTTTCAGCCTCGGCGGCAAGCTTTATCATGGGGCTTCTTCCTTTCGACAGGGTAAGTGTGTATTTTTGGGGACAATTTTTCGCCGAACGGCGCTGTTACATCTCGGAAATAATGCTGCCTGCGTTTTTGGAGCAGACCGCCACCATAGCCGCCGCAAGCTTTGCGCTGCGCTCAATGCTGCCTTTTCCGGGGTTATTGTGCCACTCGAGATATGTATTGAAAAATCCGCCGACAATGAACGCGGAGAGTATCGCGGCGTCGCTGCCGGGCTCAATGGAAAGCGCTCCCATAATACCGTCCGCCGATATCTTGAGCACATTTTTCAGCCGCAGCATAAGCATTCCGCGCATATCCACGCGGACAATGCGGAAGTAGTAGTCAAAATCCACCGTTATCAGCTTGTCCAGCCCGATAAAGAGGTTATAGGTGCTCTTTTCAAATTCGTTCTGGTCAAACTGCTCCACAAGCTCCTTGAGCGCGGCAACAAGGTCGCTCTCGATTTCGTTGAGGATATCCGTAAGGTTGCGGTAATGCGTGTAGAAAGTCCTTCGGTTAACGTTCGCCTCTGCGGTGAGCTCGCTTATGGATATGGTGGAGATATCCTTTTCCTCCATTATCCTGAAAAGCGCTTCTTTTATTGCCTTTTTTGTGCGGATAACTCTTTTATCCGAATCATGGCGCGCAGTGTTTACCATATGAAGTAATTCCTTTCGATATTTCATTGTTCAACGCCAAAGTGTGTTTTAGTGCACATCTGAGAATAGTCATATTATATATCATTTTTTTATAAATGTCAAGCGCCACTGACGAAAAAAAGGAAATTTTCTTCAATAATGCCGCTTATTTTTGCGGAATACAACAGAAAACAATGCGCCCGCGCCGAACGTGCTTTTCGAAGCAGCCGGTGCGGGCGCGAATTATTGACATTGACAATCCGGGAAAGCGTGCTTTCCGCGCTTATTCGGAAAGCACGCTTTCGATCGCCGAAAGCTCCTCCTCCGAAAAATCAAGGCGGTTTATGCAGGCAGCGTTTTCGGCTATCTGCTCGGGACGGCTCGCGCCGATAAGCACGGTCGACACCGCCTTGTTATTGAGCACCCACGAAAGCGCCATCTGCGACAGCGACTGTCCGCGTTCCGCGGCAATGCCGTTGAGCTTGTTCAGCTTTGAGATCATCTTGTCGTCAAGCTGATTTCCTATCCAGGTCGCGCCCTTGCCTACCCTTGAATCGGCGGGAATACCGTTAAGGTACCTGTTGGTCAGAAAGCCCTGATAAAGCGGCGAAAATACCGCAAGACCAATGCCGTTCTCCTCCGCAAAGCGGTCAAGCCCGTCCTCCTCTATCCAGCGGTTGAGCATGGAATAGGACGGCTGATTTAAGATGAACGGGGTGTGCAGCTCCTTGAAAATGCAGCTTATCTCCTCGGTCTGCTTTGCGTTGTAGTTGGAGATACCGACATACAGCGCCTTGCCCTGCTTCACCGCGTTGTCAAGCGCCAGCGCGGTTTCCTCGAGCGGCGTGTTCGGGTCGAAAACGTGGTGGTAGAATATGTCAACATAATCAAGCTTCATGCGTTTCAGGCTCTGGTCGAGCGACGCGGTGAGGTATTTGCGCGAGCCGTTCTTGTCGCCGTAGGGACCTTCCCACATATCATAGCCCGCTTTTGTGGAAATGCAGAGCTCGTCGCGGTAGGAACGCATTCCCCTGTCAAGGATACGCCCGAAATTCTCCTCGGCGCTGCCGTTGAACGGGTGACCGTAGTTGTTCGCAAGGTCAAAATGGGTTATACCGAGGTCAAACGCGGTGTGCACCATTTTCTCCATATTCTCAAAGCAGCCCTGATGGCCGAAATTCTGCCACAGACCGAGAGAAACCGCGGGAAGCTTCAGCCCGCTTTTCCCCGCGCGGTTATAGACCATGCCGTTATATCTGTTTTCGTTCGGTAAATACATATTTTCTCCTTATTCAAAGACAGTGCAGGGCTTCGAGGTCGCCTTTATGCCGTTTTCGCTGTTAATCAGCGGCTCGCCCCAATCCGACGACAGCACCGAGCCGTCCCATTCGTTGGCGATATCGAGATATTCAACGCCGCCGCTGTTGCCCTTCCAGCTCCAGCCGAGGTAGCCGAGCTTGTTTTCCGTGCAGTATTCCATGATGTACTGCTCGTCAACGTCGCCGTCCGTGTGGGTATATCCGAACTCTCCGACGATAACGCACAGCCCCTTATCGGTGGCGCCGGTGAGGTTGCGGGTTATCGAGCCCTTGTTCTTTCCCGCCGTGCCGTACATATGTATCGCGAACATCGTGTTCTTGTCGGGGTCGGAGTTGAACACCTCCGTGCCGTAGTCGGCAATGCTCTGACCGTACTGCCCCCAGCCTGCCGAGTCGATGAGGATAGTATTCTTTATTCCCGCCGCGCGAAGCTTCGGGATAGCCGCGGTGTAGCCGTCGCGCCATGTCGCGCCGTTCCAGTCGCCGACCCACTCGTTGGCAATGTTAAGGATAACATAAGCCTCGTTTCCGATAAGCGCGTCCTTAACGTCTATCCAATAATCGACCGTCTTTTCCAGCGAGGCAATGTCGCTCCTGCCCGTTATGTCGTGCACCTCCAGCACCGCTATCATCTTCAGCTCCTTACACTTGTCGACAAGCGCTTTCAGCGTGTCGGCGCTGTCGCGGGTGTACTGCTGACCGTCGCCGCACACAATGCGCACGGTGTTGGCTCCCGTCTGCGCGATCGCCTTCAGCGCAGTGTCGTCCTGCGAGGCGTACCAGCTGTGCGGGTGATTTATACCGCGCATAACGAACTCGTTTCCGTTGGCGTCAAGAAGCCTTGTCCCATCAACGGAAAATCCCGCCGAAACGACAGGGTCGCCGTCCTCGGGGCCGTCCGTTTCGTCATCGGGCTGCGTTACCTGCTCCGTCTGTGAGGAGGACGTTGTATCTCCGCCCGTGGTGTTCTCCATGTTGTCGCCGTCCAATACGTCCATGCAGCCTGTCAGCATGACGATAAAGGAAAGCAGCATTGCCGCAATTTTTACCATAATTTCCTCCGATCACTCCGCCGCGTTTTCGGCGGGGATATATTCAACTATCCTGTTTCTGCCGTGGTTTTTGCCGTAATAAAGCTTCGCGTCCGCGCTGTTGACAAGGACGTCGGTGTTGCCCTCGCCCGAAAAATGCTGCACGCCGAAGGTCATGGAAACGGAGATCTCCTCCCCGTCGTATTCGCCGCGGAAGCCGCGAATGCGCTCCATTATCCTGCCGAGCGCCGCCATCGCCTCATCGCGCGGGAGCGCGAACGCAAGCAGGAACTCCTCGCCGCCCCATCGTGAGGCAATGCCGCAGCCCTTCGTTTCCTCCGCGAGTATCGCGGACACTTCCTTCAGCACAAGGTCGCCGCAGGCGTGCCCGTAACGGTCGTTGAAGATCTTGAACAGGTCGATATCACCGATAACCACGGTAAGTCCCGCGTCGTCGGCGTTCGCGCTGTCAAGCATTTCCGCGAGCTTTATGTTGCAGGCGCGGCGGTTAAGCAGCCCTGTCAGCGGGTCGTTCGAGATAAGCTCCCTTAGCGACGTCTGAAGCTTTACCGCCGCCCTGCCCATGTCGCCTACCTCGTCGCTGCGGGAAAGCATACGCTCGTCGGGCACGCAGTCGGTGTCGCCCTCGGATATCCTGCCGAGAAAATCCGCCGTTACCGCAAGGCTCTGCACCATTCTTCCCGCCATAGAAACGCAGACCACAGCCACCACCGCCGTCAGCAGCCATGACACCGCAAGCGTTCCGAGAATGGAAACGGTAATTGAGCCGATGACGCTTTGACGGTTTTTCCCCGCAAAGGTCATTCCGATAACATTTCCGTCCGAATCGGAAAGCGGCATATAATATCCGTAATAAATCTCGCCGTTAATGTCAGCCGCTCGGGAAAAGAAATCGGATTTTTTGTCCAATACCTCCGAAATTACCTCCGGCGAGGCGTATGTACCGACCGCCCTGCTTCCGTCGGGCTGCCTTACGGTGGTAATTATACGCTCCGCGCCGCTGAACAGGGTTATGTCCATATCGTTTGAGGCGGCAATGCTGTCAAAAAGATCCTCTTTCATCACCTCGCCGCTGTATATGTCGCTCGATATCTTTCGACTGATAAAAGAGTTTATGGTGACGCACTCGCTGCGAAGCTCGTTGTAGACCTCTTTGTTGAAATTCTCGTATATTGCCATCGCGATTAAAAATGACGCAATAAGCGACAAAAGCAGCAGGGGTATCACCGCAAGAGATACGATCTTTGCGGTAAGTCCCGAGCTGCCTTTGTGTGTTTTTGTATCTGATTTTTTCCCCATTGCCGCTACCCCTGTTCCGATATCGGATACTGTCCCGAGCGTCGGCAGGAACCGATATCGGGGCAGCTCCGTATCTTAGTAAATTTGCCGAATAATTCCGAAATAATGCCGTCAAAGCATACAGTGAATGTTTTGTTTATTATATCACAATGTCGCGGTAATGTCAACAAAAAACAAGGAAAATTCCGATATGGGGTTATTTATTTGCCGAGGGACTCAACGAGCGCCTTTGTGTCGCGCGCAATGAGCAGCTCCTCGTTGGTGGGAACGACCCATACCTCGACCTTGCTGTCGGGAGCGGAAATTCTCGCAAGCTTGCCGCGCAGACCCTTGTTTACGGAGTCGTCGAGCTTGATCCCGAGGTATTCCATATTGTGGCAGACATCGGCGCGCACGTCATCGGAGTTCTCGCCGATACCGCCGGTGAAGAGAACGGCGTCAAGTCCGTTCATTACAGCCGCATAGGAGCCGATGTACTTCTTTATCTCATAGCGCAGCATTTCGCCCGCGAGCTTTGCCTTCTTGTCGCCGTGCTCCGCAGCGTCGCTGATGTCGCGGTTGTCGCTGGAAATACCGGAAATTCCGAGGAAGCCCGACTTCTTGTTGAGGTAGTCGCTCATCTCCTTGGGGGAAAGGTGCATCTTGTCTGCGATGAATGTTACCGCCGAAGCGTCAACCGCGCCGCAGCGTGTTCCCATGATAACGCCGTCAAGCGGAGTGAAGCCCATGGAGGTGTCTATCGACTTTCCGCCCTCAACAGCAGTGATGGAGGAGCCGTTGCCGAGGTGGCAGGAAACTATCTTGAGGTCCTTGATATCCTTGCCGAGCGCGTCAGCAAGCGCCTGTGTTACAAATCTGTGCGAGGTGCCGTGGAAGCCGTACTTTCTTACATGGTACTTCTCGTAGCACTCGTAGGGCATACCGTACATAAATGCTTTTTCGGGCATTGTCTGGTGGAATGCTGTATCAAATACGACAACCTGAGGTGTGTCCTCGGAGATAACCTTTTTGCAGGCTCTCAGAGCAAGTGCGTGGGGGTGGTTATGTACGGGGGCAAGCTCGGAGAGGTCGTCTATCTGCTGGATAACCTCGTCTGTAACAAGGGTGGTCTCGCTGAATATTTCAGCGCCCT
>JBJFHP010000181.1:0-2218 GCA_051893715.1 Oscillospiraceae bacterium | reverse complement strand
GACACCTCCCCCGCAGGGGGAGATCTCGCCCGTCAAGCCGATTTTGTGCAATATGACGGAAAAGATGCAAGTAAGCGGACGGCAAAGGCAGAGCCGGTAATTGTGCGGTGTTGCCTAAAGCCGCTTTGTTGTCTTTTTGAGATCTGTCGCCCCGAAACCGAAGATACTCATTCTCGACAAAGCAACTTCCGCGCTTGACACATTGCTCAAAAGAAAATTGCTGATTAACTTGATACGCTGAAATGCACGCAAATTGTCATATTCTGACGTAATTATATTGATTTTTAACGGGAAAAGTGGTATACTGAATACAAATAATTGTTATCGGTCGATTTTTGAATTTACAACAAAGAGGAAGCTGCTATGAGAAAAAGAATTATCGGTTTGCTGCTTGTATGCGGTATGCTCCTTGGCGTCACGGCGTGCAGCGGTGCCGAAAATAATCCGGAACCGCAGGCAAGCATAAAAGAAAGACTGCTGTCGGGGGTCGAGAGCCTTGAAAGGAGCGATCGGCTTTATTTTGAAAACGGGCTGACTATCACCGGTATGGGCGTGAATTTTTCCGGCGATGTCACAAATAAAAACGACAACTTTTTCTGGCAGGCAATAGAGAAAAAGACCGGTGTGGATCTTGATATATTCTGGGAAGAAAAGGATAATTACATAACCGGAATTTCCACAATGCTGCTTTCGGGGATCGACGATATGCCCGATATTCTGAACGCCTCGGATTTCGGTATCATGGATCTGGCGGACGACGGCGCTGTTATTGCGCTTGACGACTACCTTGACCTTATGCCGAATATTGTTGCCGCCGTCGGCGAGGATCGCATGAGCTACTGGCGGCAGGTCGACGGGCATATCTACACGATACCGAGCGTTATCAATGTTCCCGGCGCACAGACTATGATGATACGAAAGGACTGGCTGGACAAGCTGGGGCTTTCCGAGCCGCAGACATGGGACGAGTGGGTAAATCTCTGGCGGGCAATACGCGACAATGACCTGAACGGCAACGGCGACACGACCGACGAGATACCATTCGCCGCGCAGTACGGAGCGGACGGCGAACGCTGCTTTATTCCGCTGCTTAACGCCTTTGGAATAAAAACCTCGGGTGATACTCAGTTCTGCCTGCTTGACGACGGCACCTATACAATGGTTTATGAGCACCCGAAATATCCGGAATTTCTGGAGGCTGTCCGTGGACTTTACGCAGAGGGTCTGATATACGGCGGGTATGATACGATGTTTGCTGCCGAAATGGACGCCGCTATGGACGAAAACCGCGTTGGTACGGTGTTCAACTGGGCGGAGCGCTGCCGAACATCATCTCAGGCGCTGAGAGAAGCGGGCGTTGAGGGCGCGCTCTGGGAGGCTGTGGAGCCTATTGCGGGTCCCGACGGCGCGCAGATGACCCCCGAGCGGCTTATGGTAATGCCTATGTGGTGTATTACTTCCGCGGCGGCACAGCGCGGAAAAACAGAGGATATCATACGGTTCTTCGACTGGTATTATTCCGAGGAAGGCTCTTATCTGTACAGCTACGGGCTTGAGGGAATAAGCTATGATATCATCAACGGCGAGCCCGTGATGTCGCCCGAGCTTACGGCAAACGGCTTTACCGATTACCGCGCCGCAGGCTGCAACATTTCAAGTCTGGCGGGACTTTTACAGGAGGGCGCATTTATGCAGTGCCTTTTCGAGGGGCGCAGCGTTGATGAAATGGACGACCTGACCGAAGAATTTTATAAGGGAATAAATGTAGTAAACAACGGCTATTTCTACCCGCTGCCCAAGACCTATGAAACCGCCGCATACACGCAGTACCGCAGCGCGCTGATAACCGAGGGCGTGTGCAGGCTGCGCAACAGTGCGATAAAGGGCGAGATCACCGTTGAAGAGTTTTTCGCTGAATATGACGCGCTCAAACAGCGCGGGCTTCAGAAAGTGATCGACGAGGCGGGGGCAGCCGCAGGAATGTAACCATAAATCCGAAAGGGGGAGAGGGCAATGAGCTCAAAGCATAAAGCGTATCGAGGCTACATAAAATCATACCTCGGAATATTCGGCGCGATCATTCTTGCTACGCTGGTTATTGTTTCCTCAACCCTTGTTTTCGGTTATACCGCAAAAAAAGCCTCCGATGAAACAACCATTTCACTGGGGCGGTGTTACCTGGAAGAAATGGCCGACCGCAATGTGTATGAGATGAGCG
>JBJFHP010000180.1:0-8743 GCA_051893715.1 Oscillospiraceae bacterium | reverse complement strand
ATATCGTTTCGGGGTAAAGGATACCCGACGGGAGCAGGTGCAGCTTGTATACCTCGCTGCCGTGTACGACGGTGTGACCCGCGTTGTTTCCGCCGCTCGAGCGTACTACCACGTCAGCCTTAGCCGCCATGATATCTATTATCTTGCCCTTGCCTTCGTCGCCCCACTGTGTGCCGACAATAACACTAGATGACATTTTCAAATCCTCATTTCTGTTAAGCCGCTTGCGCGGCAGAATAATTATAAACCACATAAAGCGCCGCTCCGTGCGATACCTTGATATCACCGCGCGGACAGGCGCAATAAGCGCAGCGCTTTATCAGAGCGTGCCGAAAATTCGGTCGCCCGCGTCGCCCAGACCGGGGACGATGTATTTGTTCTCGTTGAGCTTCTCGTCGAGATGACCGCAGTAAAGCTCGATATCGGGGTGCTTTGTGATAAGCGCGGAAAGCCCCTCGGGCGCTGCGATGATCGACATGAACTTTATGCTCTTAACGCCGCGCGCCTTGAGCATATCGACTGCCGCGATAGCGGAGCCGCCCGTTGCAAGCATGGGGTCGAGAATAATTACCGTGCGCTCTTCGATATTCTCGGGGAGCTTGCAGTAATACTCATGCGGCTCGTGAGTTTCGGGGTCGCGGTAAAGACCTATATGACCTACCTTTGCGGTGGGGACAAGGCTCAGTATACCCTTGACCATGCCAAGACCCGCGCGCAGTATGGGCACTATGGCGATGGTCTTTCCCGTGATAACGGGGGACTGTGTTGTTTCGATAGGCGTCTTGATCTCCTTCATTTCGAGAGGAAGGTCGCGCAGCGCCTCGTATCCCATCAGCGAAGCGATCTCCTCGGTGAGGATACGGAAATCACGCGTACCTGTTGTGCAGTCGCGCAGCAGGGTTATCTTATGCTGAATAAGCGGATGATCGAATACTACGATTTTTGACATAGCTATCTCCTTAGATAAATGAAATATTTTCAGCCCGTGCAGCGTTTGAGCGGCACGGCGTCAATACAGACTGCTCTTTTTATATTATCTCATATTTTGCGTTATTTTTCAAGTCTTTTTCATAAATTTACACAAAAAATCGGAAGAAATTTTTTCTCCCGATCCTGTGAGCGTTATTTAATGACTTTTCCCTTTTTATCCGCCTTTTTGAGGTTAATGGGCGCTTCCTTTCCTCCCATATCCTCGAACACCGCTTCGCCGTCGTCGTCGGGCAGCTCGGGGTTTTTCTCGCCGTTAGCCTCATAGAACGGGTTGATGATGTACTTCTGTATAGCGGGGTAGCAGTTGAACACCGAAATAAAGGCGAGCCACGCAAACGGAAGCAGCGGCGCCAGCATAAGCACATATATCCCGAAAAACAGCACCAGCACGCCGTAAAGCAGGAAGAAAAACAGCGTGATAAGGTTGCCCTTGAGGTTGGCAAAGGTGAGTATCACCGAATTTTTGACAATAGCGCCCATACGGAGGTTAAGCGCGACTATCTGCGGATAAATATAGAAATTCATCAGCAGGAAAATGACCTGCGCCGCCATTGCCAGCGCGTAGAAGAACCAGTAATAGTCGTTGCTTTCGATGTTCATGGTATAGAACCGATAGCTGAACACAGCCAGCGAAACGAATATCACGTCGATAAGCCCGATAACGAACGACTGCTTGAAATTTTTCTTGAACTGCTGCCAGAAATCATGAAAAATGAACTGCGGGCGCTCAAGGTAAATGTTCCTCATAAGCGCCGTCATTGCCGCCGTAGCGGGGCCTATCGTCACCACGGGGATACAGAAAACGAAGTAAATAAGGTTTATCTTGAAGAATGTCCAGAATTTGTTGCCGAATATCTCAAAGAAGCGGAAGAACGGCTTTTTCTTCGGTCCTTTTTTCGCAACGCCCGAACCGGCAACGTCATTGTTGTAGAATAATCCCATTTATGCAGATCCTTTCGGAGTGATTGATCACAGAAGTGACTGTATAACGATCCCGACTATCATGACTATCGCAAGTATCAGGGCAATGACCCTGAATATCCTCATCATGATGCGGCGCTTTTTCTCGTCCATATTTTGTCCTTTCATAACAGATCGTCAGTATTTTTATTATACACCGCGTCCGCAGCGCTGTCAATACCTCAGATGTGAATTTCTGATGAAATCCTGCCGCCGCCGTAAACAAGACAGAGCTTTCCGTCCCGCTCAAACGCCGCGGTAAAGCCTGTCTTATCGTCGAACAGCGTCACCTCGCGGCTCTGCCCGCCGAACACCGCGTATTCCGACACCACGGAAACGCCGTCGAACCAGCTGTACGCGCCGCCGAACACGCCGTTTCCGATAAATACCGTGCCGCAGGCGCCCGTTTCAAGCGTTGCCGCCTCGTCGGCAGTCAGCTTTTTTGTGTAGGAATATTTCACCGCCGCTTTCCCGTTTTCAAGGGAGCAGAGCTTCATTTCAAACCCGTCGGCGGTTTTTTCGGTCAGAAGCGCGTCATTGCCGCTCACCACGCCGCTTTTCTTCTCGGCGGTCATCACCGGAGAAGCCGCGTCGGAGCAGTCCGCAGCCATAAATTCGCCGTCGCTGCCGCTTATGTAAAGCGCCTTTCCGTCAAAGCGCAGCGCAGTCACCCCGCGGTCGAAATTCTTCAGCACCGCCGCGGTAGCAAGCCCGCTGTCGTATATCGTGACGGACTGACCCTCGTCGGTCACTTCCGCCGCCGCATAAACACCGTCGCCGCCTGCCGCGCAAACGGGCTTTCCAATGCGCGCGGAGGTGTATTCAAGCCCGTTTTCCGTAATTCCGACGCGGACAAGCAAGCCGTCCCCGCCGTCCTCCATGAACGCCGTTCCGTCCGCCGACGAATAAACGGGATAAC
Source organism: Oscillospiraceae bacterium (assembly GCA_051893715.1). Taxonomy (GTDB): domain Bacteria; phylum Bacillota; class Clostridia; order Oscillospirales; family Ruminococcaceae; genus CAG-115. The sequence continues at coordinate 5,874 of JBJFHP010000180.1, read as the reverse complement.
CAAGCGCCGCAGCCGAGGAAACCACCCCGCCGTCCTCCGCCGAATAGCAAGCGCTGACCGCATAGGAGCAGCCGTCGACCCCGCTCAGCAGGATATTTTCGGGAGGAATAAGCGATTTTTCGCCCGTTCCGAGCGAGGGCAGGTAGCATTCCGTCTGCTCCGAGGAAAAGCTCTCGGTAAACGGCGGGGTGTATACCGAGCCGATACGCACCGTTTCCTCATCGAAACGGAAATCGGTCAGCACGCCGTCCTGCCGCGCGGTGTAAACGACCTTCCCGTCGTCAATGCGCACAAAACCGCACTCCGCGCCGCCGAACACCGCGTAAAGCGCGCCGCCGCTCATCTGCGCATACACAAACTCCGTATCCGTCGGCGGCTCGATCATCTCCGCAGCGGAAAGGCTGTCGCCGCCCGCTCCGGCAAAGGTTATCCCGTCCGCCGCGGCGGAATAGAGCGTTCCGTCGTCAAAAAACGTCCCGAGCGAGCCGTCCGTTTCAACGATAATATCGCCGAAAAGCGTGCCGCCGCCGCTCCACTGCGGTATTTCACCGCCCACAGCGCCGCTGTTGTACGACGAATAAACGGCGGCGAAAACCTCGCTGCTGTCCGCCGCAAAGCGCGCGTGATCCGCTTCGGGCGGTTCAAAGCCCATTGCCCCGACCGCTGCCGCTGCCGCAAGCAGCACGGCAGTACCCGCCGCCGCGGTTATCAGCGCGCCCTTGTGATACTGCGAAACGGGCGGCTCGTCGCTCTCGTCGGGCGTATCCTCGTTTTCGGGCTCCTCATCGGAGCCACCGCCCGCGTCGGCAAGACTCTGCCGCAGCAGCTCCATATCCACCGGGCGGAACTCGCTTGTTTCCTCGGGGGTGCTGTTATCGGTTTCCTCGGGGGCAATTTCCTCGTATTCCTCGGGGGTACTTTCCTCGTATTCCTCGGGGGTGCTGTTATCGGTTTCCTCGGGGGCACTTTCCTCGTATTCCTCGGGGGCACTGTTCTCGTATTCTTCGGGGGCATTGTCCTCAAAATCCTCGGGGGCATTGTCCTCAATTTTCTCGGGAGCACTGTCCTCGTTTTCCTCGGGGGCACTTTCCTCGTATTCCTCGGGGGCACTGTCCTCATATTCTTCAGTGGGACTGCCCTCGTATTCTTCGGTGGGACTGTCCTCAAAATCCTCGGGGGCAATTTCCTTGTATTCATCGGGGTTACTGTCCTCAAAATTCTCGGGCGCGCTGTTCTCGATTTCCTCGGGGGCACTGTCCTCGTATTCCTCGGTGGGACTGCCCTCAATATCCTCGGGGGCACTGTCCCCAAAATCCTCGGCGGCACTGTCCCCAAAATCCTCTGGGGCATTGTCCTCAAAATCCTCGGGCACGCTGTCATCAATTCCCTCGGGCGAATTTTCCGCCTTTTCAAGGCGCATTGTGACCGTGCGCTCCCACAGCTGCCGCGCCGTGTACAGCATACGCGTGTAATCCTGCGGCGTCAGCCCTGCGCCGTCAAGCGTCAGTATCAGCGACTGCAAATTCATTGCGGGATTTCTGCGCACCTTTTCGACCGCTTCCTCCGGCGCGCCGCAGCCGCTCAGGAGGTACAGGAAATCCGCCGAGCCTATGCCGAGCGCGCGCAGGCGGTTGAGGAACGTGAACGCGTCCAGCTCGGGCAGCTCCGCGTCCTCGTCCATGAGAAATTCCGCTATGTTCTGCGGCATTATCTTCTCGGGAACGACCTTTTCCGTCATTTTGTCCCTGAGCTGCGATACCGTCACTTCCGTTCCCTCCTTCCGTTAAGACTTTAGCCTTAATCAGACTGTCGATAAACCCTGAAAACAGTGTTTATCTATCTTATTGAATAATGAATAGTGAATAATGAAAAGTGAATAAATGTGGTGTGCCCTGCGGGCACGGATTTTGAAAAGTGGCGGTATAATCACTTTTTTAATAATAATCGGCGAAGCCGATACCGCCATTATTCATTCTTCTTTATTCATTATTCAATATTCATTTCTTGTCGAAAAGACTTTTTTTGACAAGCCGGTTAAGGCTTTAGCCTTAATCAAGCTCAAACTGCTCCAGCACACTTTTCAGCCGCTTTTTGACGCCGCCCGCCGACATACCCGCATACGCCGCTATCTCCGACGGGATAAATCTTCCCGCAACATACATCGCCGCGACAAGCCTTTCGCTGTCCGAAAGGCGCTCAAACTCCCGCTTTATTCCCGAGCCGCCGTACCGCGGGGAGAACGCTCCGTCGGGATATTCCTTCAGCCGCGCCTTTATCCGCGAGCAAAGCGACTTCATCATGAATGTGCGGAACGCTTCTTCGGTGCGGAGCTTTCCCACCGAGGAAAACCCGTCCTTTACCGTCCGCATAACAACGTCCACCGCGTCCGCGTCGTCCGCCAGAGTATAATAGGCGGTGTAGTACATCTCGCGGTAAATCGTTTCGTAAAGGTGCGCGAACGCCTTTGTGTCGCCGTTTGCGGCAAGCGCGCTTATCTCCTTGTATTCACGTTTATCCATCTGTACACACCGCCCGTAAAATTATTCGTCGTCCTCGTTTCTTACAATGGCTATGCCGAGCTCGTCAAGCTGCTCCGCGCTTACATAGGAGGGAGCCTCGCTCATAAGCTCGCTCGCGTCCTTAACCTTCGGGAAAGCAACAACGTCGCGCAGGCTGTCGCAGCCGCACATCAGCATAGCAAGTCTGTCAAGACCTATTCCCGCACCGCCGTGAGGGGGCGCGCCGTACTTGTACGCGTCGACAAGGAAGCCGAATTTCGCGGCTATCTCCTCGTCGGTCATGCCGAGCATTTCAAACATATGCTGCTGAAGCTCGGGGTCGGTTATTCTTATAGAACCGCTCGAAAGCTCTATTCCGTTCAGCACAAGGTCGTAGCACTTCGCGCGCACCCTTGCCTTGTCCGTGTCAAGATACGGAATGCACTCGTCAAGCGGCATGGTGAACGGGTGGTGCATTGCGAGCCACTCGCCGCTCTCCTCGTCGTACTCGAAGAACGGGAACTCAACGATCCACAGGAAATTCCAGCCCTCGGGGATAATGTCGAGCTGCTTCGCTATCTTTAAGCGCAGCGCACCCAGCACGGGCAGCGTGACCTTGTCCTTGTCCGCAACGATGAACGCAACGTCGCCCTTTTCGCAGCCCAGCGCGGAAAGTATCCTCTCAAGCTCGCCCTCGCCCATGAATTTGCCGAAGGAGCAGTTGGGCGCGTCCTCTACCCAGCGGACATACGCCAGACCCTTTGCGCCTATTCCGCGGACAAATTCGGTCTGCTTGTCTATTTCCTTTCGGGTCAGCTTGTCCGCCGCGCCCTTTGCAACGATGCCGCGAACCGAGCCGCCGTTTGCCACCGCGTCCTTAAACACCGAGAAGCCGCAGTCCTTTACTATATCGGAAATATCGGTTATCTCCATGCCGAAGCGGGTGTCGGGCTTGTCCGAGCCGTAGCGGCTCATTGCCTCGTCGTAGGTCAGGCGGGGCAGCGGAGTCGGGATATCAATGTTCAGCACCTGCTTGTAAAGGCGCTTTACAAAGCCCTCCAGACATTCAAGTATATCGTCGACGTCGACGAACGACATCTCAAGGTCTATCTGCGTAAATTCGGGCTGTCTTTCCGCTCTGAGATCCTCGTCGCGGAAGCAACGCGCAAGTTGGATATACCTGTCCATGCCGGAGATCATAAGAAGCTGCTTGTACATCTGCGGCGACTGCGGCAGGGCGTAGAACTTGCCGTTGTGAACGCGGGAAGGCACGATGTAGTCGCGCGCGCCCTCGGGCGTGGACTTTATCATCATCGGCGTTTCTATCTCAACGAAGCCGTTTTCATAGAAATACTCGCGCGCGCATTTTGCTATCTCATGGCGCATGATGAGGTTGTCCTGAAGCGGCTTTCTGCGAAGGTCGAGGTAGCGGTACTTTAAGCGGAGCTCCTCGTTGGTCTTGGTGTTGGAGGTTATCTCAAAGGGAGGGGTCTGCGCCTTGGACAGAATGCGCAGGTCGGTCACCATTATCTCGATACCGCCCGTTGCTATTTCGGTGTTAACGCTCTCGCGTGCGCGGACATTGCCCTTTGCCATAAGGACATATTCCGAGCGCACGGTCTTTGCCTTATCGAAAACGGCGCGGTCGGTAGTGTCGTCAAAAACGAGCTGAACGATACCGCTCTTGTCCCTTAAATCTATGAAAATAATTCCGCCCTTATCGCGAACCCTCTGTGTAAAGCCGCCGACAACGACCTCGCTCATCGCGGAAGTTACCTCGCCGCATAAACACGTTCTTTTCAGACCCTGCATAGTGTCTGCCATAAATATCCCTCTTTCGTTTTGTTATTGCGCCCGCGATCCTGCCGCAGGCATAATTCAACATTTTATACTTTACCATTATATCATTATTCCGTGTATTTTGCAATAGGTGACGATATTTTTTTCACTTAGGTTTTGCGTATTCGCCGTGGAATTGCCCCCGAAATAATATCAAAGGCTCAACCTGCATATCATATATAAAAAGGAGATGCGTATGAAAGAAACGATGATCACAGTGCTCAAGGGGCTTGCTGTCGGGGCTTCAATGACCGTCCCGGGCGTCAGCGGCGGGTCAATGGCAATGATAACGGGGATCTACGACCGCCTTGTTTCCTCAATGAGCCGTATTTTTTCCGAGCCTGAGCAGAGCATACCGTTCCTGCTGAAATTTTCCGTCGGCGCGGCGGCGGGGGTGTTCCTGCTTGCGGGGATAATCGGCGCGGCGCTCGGCTCGCCCGCCGGTCTGCCGCTGAGGTTTTTCTTCCTCGGAGCGGTCGCGGGGGGAATACCGCTTATTTTCCGCAAGGCGGAGCTTGACCGCTTGTCGGCGGGCTGCATTGCGCTTATTCTCGCGGGGGCAGCCGCGGTGCTGTTTCTAAGCCGCCTGCCGGAGGGGCTGTTTTCGCCCGTGAAAGCCGGAGCGGTCGCTTCCGTCATTCAGTTTGCGGGCGGAATAATAATCGCCGCCGCGCTCGTCCTGCCGGGAATTTCCTGCTCCCATATGATGCTCATGATGGGGATATACGGACCGGTAATGGACAGTATCTCGCGGCTTGACATATTATCGCTGCTCCCGATGGCGGCGGGGCTCGCCGTGGGGACATTCCTCACCGCAAGGGTGTTGGAAAGGCTTATAGAAAAGCACGGGAGAGGCTGCTATCTCGTTATTCTCGGGTTCATGGCAGGGTCGCTGACGGAGCTCGTCCCCGAGGTGAGCATCTGGTGGCAGTGGCTTATCGGCGGGGTTTGCACAGCGGTGGGATTTATCGCGGTGCGGCTGATGTGTTCCGGAGAAATAAAGAAGCTCCGCGAGGAACGGCGGGGAGCCGGTGGGTGATTTCGGGGCGGCAACAAATATCGCGCGGGGTATGAAACAGAGGCATTTTTCGGGGCGGCAACAAATATTGCGCGGCATATGATACTGCAACTTTTTTCGGGTCGGTAACAAATTCGCGGCATATGATACTGCGGCGTTTTCGGGGGCAATGCAGCCGAATATTACGCGGTGAATTATGCGGCGGCGGATATTTCACGGATAATTCAACGGCGGCGGAAACTCGGGTATTTTCGCAGAACAATGCAGTCCGACAAACTGCTCCCGCACAAAAAACGGCAAAACTGCGAAACTTTTTTATCCTAATCCTGCAAAATACATTCCGACACCGCCTGCGCATCTCCCCACATCGGCACAGCAGCGCCGAATCGCGCAAAACCGTTGCTGCAGTGATGAAGGGCTGTTATAGCCTGTCATTATGCCGCGGCACAAACGGATATACGTTTTGCATAAATCACGAATATAAAATTGTACAAAAACAACAAAATGAATTTTCTAAAT
>JBJFHP010000179.1:0-8782 GCA_051893715.1 Oscillospiraceae bacterium | reverse complement strand
ACAACGCCGTCCTCTTCGCCGCCGATGGAGCCTACCTCAGCCTCAAGAGAGATACCGAGTACGTCGCAGGTGTTTACCAGAGCGGTAGTCTTTGCAATGTTCTCCTCGATGGGGTAGTGAGAACCGTCGAACATGATGGAGGAGAAGCCTGCGTTGATGCAAGCCTTTGCGCCCTCGAAAGTACCGTGGTCAAGGTGCAGAGCAACGGGAACGGTGATCTTGAGCTCCTCGATCATACCCTTTACCATGCCAACGATAGTCTTGTAGCCGCACATATACTTACCTGCACCCTCGGATACGCCGAGGATAACGGGGGACTTGAGCTCTTCGGCAGTCAGAAGGATAGCCTTTGTCCATTCAAGATTGTTGATGTTGAACTGACCAACAGCATACTTGCCGTCGCGAGCCTTGTTCAGCATTTCCTTAGCAGAAACTAACATATTTGATTTCTCCTTTGATTTTAATGTCGGATTATAAATCCACTGCTTTTATTATAACTCATTTCGACATAAAAAGCAATATATTTTATAAAAAAAATTAGGCAGCACCGCATAATTATTTTCGTTCGATTGCGCCGCAGATTATTCGTCAGATTGTTCAAATTTGACGCAGGCGGGCTGACGCCCGTCAAGGAAAATTTGGGCAATATGGCGGATAAGATGCAAGCAAGCGGACGGAAAAGGCGTTAGCCGGTAATTGTGCGGTGTTGCCTTTACTCTTCCGTTTCAATGGGTATATAAAAGCTTATATCGGACGACGTGTCCTCGAAGGAAACTCCGTCCTCCTTTTCCTTTTCGCGCATTTCCTTGTATGCCTGCGCAAGCGGTATTATCACGCAAACGACAAGCGTAATGATCGCAGCGACCGCAATAACGACGATCTTCTGCTTTTTTGTCCAGCTGTGGACGTGGTGAGCTTCCTGCCTGACAGAAAACTCCCTTCCCCCGCTGCGGCACGCACGCATAGCGTACTGCTTCAGCTTGTCATCGGCGGATATCTTAATGCATATCTCCTTGTAATGCTTCACAAGCGCCGCCCTAAGCGGCTCCGAAAGCTGCTCGAGCTGTGCACGGACAAATCGCTCGCTCTCCCCTGTCACAGCGGAGATCTGCTCGGGCGTAAAGTCATTCTCGTAGCTCATGTGAATAATAGCGCGGACGATCTGCGGCTTCGCAAAGACCTCGCCGAGCAGCGCTTCCTGCTTCTGAGTAAGCGAGATCTCGGTCAGGGTCTGCGCTTCCTCGTTGCAGTCCGCTTCGCGGATAAGCGGGAAAGCCGCCGACGCCACATCGCAAAGCCCGGGCTCCGTATCCTTAACGGCGAGCATTGTCTTGACAAAAACCTCGGACGCCGCGTCGGGATTTTTTGTTACACACAATGCCAGCGCGTACAGATCGTCGCCGTACTCGCTGACTGTTTTCATGATATCCATATCAGGTATTATGGTCGGAAACGTGGAACTGCTTGAGGTTGCCGATCTTCTTGCTGCGCTCGCGCATGATGTCCTCGATCTCGTCGACAGTAACGCCGCGCTCTACCATAAGCACAGCCATATGATACAGAAGATCGTTTATCTCGTTCGCAAGCTCCTCGTTATCGGCGTTCTTCGCGGCAATGACCATTTCGGTGCATTCCTCGCCGCACTTCTTGAGTATCTTGTCCAGTCCCTTGCCAAAAAGGTAGCAGGTGTAGCTTCCCTCCTGCGGATTTTCGCGGCGGTTCGCCACGACCTCGTACATTTCTCTGAATGCGTCTGACATAATCTATTCTCCTTTAATATTAAACGAACGGAAAGCATTTTCAAAAAAACGGCAAAATCCGTCGCCTATTGTAATATCCGCACTATAACGCTCCTTCGGAAGGTCATAGTAGTATTTCCCGCTTGCAATATGCACCGAAAGACAATCGAGCGGAAATCCCTCAGCTCGTTTTGGGTGAGGTTTTTCAACGATATAAAACGGATTTCCCGCAAGAGAAATATCCATGCTTTCCGCCGTCCTTCCGTCGGAAAGAACAAGGCATACAGCGTTTTTATACCTTGCTGTAAGTTTGCCGTATTTTGCGGCAAGCGAGCCGTAATATTCTGTCATTTCCTCGTCGGAAAGACACTTTCCTCCCACATTCCGAACATGAACTCCGGGCTGAACATCATCGGGAACATTGTCGAAATACAGACCCGAGTCGCAGGAAAACACGGAAACTCCGTAGAACTTCTGATATGCAAGTGCCTTGATCCGCGCGTTTTCAAGGGGGCTGCTGCCACCCTCGTACACACTCGGCGGTTTTTGCGGCATATCATTAAGCCCGATAATTTCAATTTCTTTGAGGGGCTGCAAATACTGTTTCATAGCGGCAAGCTTTGAGGGATTTGTCGTACCGTAAAGCAGTATCATCTGCGCCTCACTTTATTCGGTCAAAGAAGCAGGTGCGGTTTCCCGTATGGCAAGCCGCGCCCGTCTGAATTACCTTGACGAGCAGCGTGTCATCGTCGCAGTCGCCGTAGATCTCAACGACCTTCTGCAAATGTCCCGAGGTCGCGCCCTTGTTCCAAAGCTCCTGCCGCGAGCGGCTCCAGAACCATGTGTACCCCGTTTCGAGGGTCTTAGCCATGCTTTCCTCGTTCATGTATGCAAGCATGAGCACTTCGCCGTTTTCAGCATCCTGAACTATCGCAGGGATAAGCTCGGATTTCTTGAAATATTTCTTTAAGTCCATATTATTCTCCGTTCGTTTTGTGGTGCCTTATTGATTATAGCACAAAAATCTCGGCAATGCAATACCCCGTCAGTCCCACCAGAAATACCAAACCGACGAGCTCATAAGAATACCCGCGAGCCGTCCCACAGTATCCGTTCCCTGATAAATAACATCGCCGCAGAACGCGAACTGCTCCAGCGCAAGCCCGAGAGCCGCGCTTTTGTCCTTTACGGGAAGCGCCGCAAATTCAAGTATATCGTGGGAAATCACTGCGGGGACAGCCTTGTACCTCTGATACCAATATTTCCCGATAACAAGCATTTCCTCGGGCGACGGACATTCGTTCCAGCTGCCGAAAGATATCCACGCGAATACCTCCCACGGATTTTCCACGGGTATTTTTGCTAGGACAACTTCGCCGGATTTTCCGCTTGTAAAGTCGACATAGCCGCTGAAGCGCGTGTTGTTTTCGCCCTTTGCGCACTCGGTAACGCTGCCGATTAGCTGCTCCCATTGCTCGGGAGAATACTGAGCCTTGACCTCGGAAAGGCGGTCTGTAAACCACTTTTCAGCCGAGCCGTCCGCCTGAGCAATGAGTTTCTTTCTTCTGTCTGAAAGAGTTTCACCCGTTTCAAGCTCCTCCTCAAACATTTCGAGAGTTTCGGCAAGAATATCGTCAACATGAATGATAACGGGGATAAAAGGCTCATACTTGACCTCGGCGAGCGAATGCTCATACGCTGCCTGAATATGCGCGGGATTTTTCCCTGCGGGGAAATATTCGCAGGGACAGCCCAGATGATCCATTATTTTACGGGCATTTTCGCTTGGTTTGCTTCCTATTCCGAACATTTATTCTCCTTTAACCTATCTTTTTTCTTACGGGAATATTGTGCTCCGAAAGGTGCTGCTTCACCTCGTCGACGGTAAGCTCGCCGAAATGGAACAGCGATGCCGCAAGCGCCGCAGAGGAATTTGTGCGCTCGAACACCTCGGAAAAATGATTTATCGCGCCGCAGCCGCCGCTCGCAATAACGGGTATCTTCACCCTGTCGCAAACGAAATTCAGCATATCAATGTCAAATCCGCCGCGCACGCCGTCGGTGTCGATTGAATTAAGGCATATCTCCCCCGCGCCGCGCTCCTCTATCTCCTTTACCCAGTCGCCGAGGTCAAGATTCATGTCAACGCGCCCGCCGTTGATGAATACGGAATAGCCGCCCTTTCCGTTTCGTTTCGCGTCAATGCCTACAACGACGCACTGGCTGCCGAATATCTCCGCGGCGTCGCTGATAAGCTTGGGATTTTTCACCGCCTGCGAATTTACCGAAACCTTGTCCGCGCCCGCGCGCAGCGTGTCGCGGAAGTCCTGCACGGAGGAAATGCCCCCGCCGACGCAAAGCGGCACGAACACCTGCTTCGCAGTGTTCCTTACAACGTCCAGCATTACGCCGCGCCCCTCGTAGGATGCGGTTATGTCATAGAAAACTATCTCGTCCGCGCCCTGCCTGTTGTATTCAACGGCAAGCTGCACGGGGTCGCCGACGTCCTTTATTCCTTCAAAATTAACGCCCTTAACTACCTTTCCGTTTCTTACGTCAAGGCAGGGGATTATTCTTTTTGCAAGCATAGTAGTTCTCCTTTATTTTGCGGTGCGGATCGCCTCGTTCAGGTCAAGGCTGCCCGAATAGATCGACTTCCCGCATATTGTCCCGTAAAGCGACAGCTTTTTGCATATTTTTATATCCTCGATAGTGTGAACGCCGCCGCTTGCTATGATATTGGCGGAGCAGCTTGTGTTTATCTGTTCCAGCTGCTCGGCGTTAACGCCCGAAAGCGTACCGTCCTTTGAAATATCGGTGAATATTATGTATTTCACCCCGATGTCAGCCATTGCTTTAGCTAGGTCGGTAAAATAAACCTCGGAGGTTTCAAGCCAGCCCTCGGTCGCAACATAGCCGTTTTTCGCGTCAATACCGACTGCTATACGCTCGCCGAACTCGCGCACCGCGTCCTTTACGAGCTGCGGGTCTTTCACCGCGGCAGAGCCGATTATTACGCGGGATATTCCCTTTGAAAGGTACATTTCCACCGTATCGAGCGAGCGGATACCGCCGCCTACCTCTACCCTTAACCCCGTGTTTTTCGCAACGTCAAGGAATATTTCCTTGTTCTGCTGTGTTGCGTCCTTTGCCCCGTCAAGGTCGACCATGTGTATCCACTCCGCGCCCGCCGCCTCAAACGAACGCGCGGTGTCCATGTAATTTTCGGCAACCTTTTGTACGGTGTTGTAGTCCCCCTTGAAAAGCCGGACGCAGTTTCCGTCTTTTATGTCTATTGCAGGCAAAATTACCATTGTTATCTCCTTATATATTGCATAAAAGAAAACTTTTACGCAATAGCTTTTTTTGTTATTCGGAAATCAATTCAGCGCTGCATTTTGCAGGCGTATTTTCCGTATTTCCCTCTCAAAGCGCCGCAAAGCAGCGGAGTATGTTAAGCCCCGTTTCGCCGCTCTTTTCGGGGTGGAACTGCGCGCCGTAAACATTGCCCTCGCATACCAGCGCGGGTATTTTCATGCCGTAGTCGCAGTATGCCGCAACGTTATTGCTGTCGCATTCAGCCGCGAACGAGTGAACGAAATACACATACTCCCCTTCCGAGCACTTTTCGAGCAGCTTGCAGGGCACGTTCTTTTCAAGGCTGTTCCAGCCGATATGAGGAACGGGCAGATCACCCTCGGGGTGCATCAGCTTTACGCTTCCCTTTATCAGTCCCAGTCCGTCCGTTTCGCCGAACTCATAGCCCTTTTCAAAAAGCATCTGCATACCGAGGCATATGCCGAGCAGCGGCTTTTTCTTAACCTCTTCCTTAATAACCTCGATAAGCCCCGTTTCGCCGAGCATTCTCATTGCGTCGGGGAATGCGCCTACGCCGGGGAGAATGAGCCTGTCCGCCGCGCGCAGGTCGTCCGCGCTGTTGGTTATCTTGTTCTCAATGCCGAGGAAATCCAGCGCGTTTTTAACGCTGAAAAGATTCCCCGCGCCGTAGTCGATTATAGCTGTCATAGCCATGTTCCTTTCTTTCGGAAAATTCTGTCACTGTTTATTTTTATATGCTCTACTATATGACCTATGTTTCCCTCTCCCGCATACTGCTTCATATCAAAGAAATCGCAGTCCATGCCGCTCCAGAAAAGCGGATTTTTTTCGTCCACCGTCTTGACCTCGCGCAGCAGCTGCCCCGCATAGACCTCGACATAGCACGGGTCGAGCGGGTATGAGAAATCCATAAGACGAACGAGGGAAATATCCCCGCGCTTTATCCCTGTTTCCTCGAAAAGCTCGCGGTATGCCGCCGCTTCGCTGTCCTCGCCCGGTTCAATCTTCCCGCCGACAAAATTGATAAGCCCCTTGTACGGCTCTTTCATTCTGCGGCACATCAGCATTTTCTCTCCGTCCGGCGAAAACACTGCGATGAGATTATACCCCTGCATCACAGCATTCCCTTTGTCGAAACAACGCTGCCGTCGGTGTTAGGCTTTACTGCCTGCTTCAGCGCATACGCAAGCGCCTTGAACAGCGCTTCAATTTTGTGGTGGTCATTGCTGCCGTATTCACAGCGCAGGTGCAGCGTTATCCCCGCGTTGAACGCGAACGCACGCATGAACTCCTCGGTAAGGCAGGTGTCGAACTCCCCTACCCTTTCGTTGGTGAACTGCGCATTGAACACAAGGAACGGCCGCGCGCTTATATCCAGCGCGCAGAAGCCGAGTGCTTCGTCCATGGGAATAAACGCACTGCCGTAGCGCATTATACCCGACTTATCGCCGAGAGCCTCTTTGAACGCCGTTCCGAGTACGATACCTATATCCTCGGCTGTGTGGTGTCCGTCTACATTGAGGTCGCCGCTGCAGCGGAGGTAAAGCGAAAACCCGCCGTGCACCGCGAGAGCGGTCAGCATATGGTCGAGAAAGCCTATCCCCGTGTCAACGTCAGCCTTTGGCGCGGCGTCAAGCTCGAGCTTTACGGTTATGTCGGTCTCCTTTGTTTTTCTGGAAATCTGCGCTGTCCTGTTCATAAATTCACTCCTTATTTTTCCTGTGTCATTGTACGGAAATCCGCGGGGATACGGCAGACGCACCCTCGCGGCTGAAAATTATTGATTTTCCTTGCGCACTCTGATAGAATTAGCGTGCGCGGTGAGCTTTTCGCGCTCGGCGAAAAGTATGATGTCGTCGGCGGCGTCAAGCAGCGCTTCCTTTGTGTAGCAGATATAGCTGGAGCGCTTTACGAAGCTTTCCACGCCGAGCGGCGAGAAGAAGCGCGCCGTTCCGCTCGTGGGGAGAACATGGTTCGGACCCGCGTAGTAGTCGCCGAGCGGCTCGGGGGAATACTGACCGAGGAAAAGCGAACCAACGTTGTCTATCTTGCCGATGTACTCCGTGGGGTTCTCCGCAACTACCTCCATGTGCTCCGGAGCAAGTGTGTTTGCTATTTCGATAGCATAATCCTTGTCCTCGCACACGATTATCGCGCCGTAATTCGAGATAGAGCTGTCAATGATATCCTTTCTGGAAAGGTAAGCCGACTGGCGCTCGATCTCCTCCTGTGTCCTTACAGCAACGTCCATGCTGGTGGTTATCATTATCGCGCTGGCAAGCTTGTCGTGCTCCGCCTGCGACATAAGGTCTGCCGCAAGGTATACGGGGTTAGCGGTTTCGTCCGCGAACACGAGTATCTCGCTCGGGCCCGCGAACATATCAATATCGACCGTTCCGTAAAGCAGCTTTTTCGCTGTCGCAACGAAAATATTACCCGGGCCGACTATCTTATCAACGCGCGGAATTTCTTCCGTTCCGTATGCGAGCGCAGCGACCGCCTGTGCGCCGCCCGCAAGGTATATCCTGTCAACGCCGCAAAGCGCCGCCGCAACGAGAATATCCTTGTTCGCGGTGCCGTCCTTGAGCGGCGGGGTCACCATGATGACCTCCTTAACACCCGCTATCTTGGCAGGGATAGCGTTCATCAGCACGGACGATGGATAAGCCGCCGTGCCGCCGGGAACGTAAAGTCCCACCTTGTCAAGACCGCGAACGCGCTGCCCCATCATAACGCCGTTCGCTTCGGTCACGCAGAAGCCCTCGCGCTTCTGTCTGGTGTGGAACGCGGTAATATTCTCTACAGCGTTAAGCATTGCGTTCACGAAATCGGGGCATTTTTCGTTTGCCTCGGTGAGCGCGTCGTTTATCGCCTCGTCGGGAACGCGGTAATACTGGGCGTTCGGGCAGTCGAACTTTGCCGTATAGGACTTCACGGCGCTGTCGCCGTTTTCCTTAACATCGGCAAGAATGCCGCGCACTATCTTTTCAACATCGGCGTTTACCTCGCCCGCGCGCTTTTCAACCTCTGCGAGGAACTGCTTTTCCGCGCCGTCTGCTTTGATTATCTTTATCATTATAAATTCTCCTCGATAAGTCTTACAATTTCTTCAATGCGCTCCTGCTTGAGCTTCATGCTGACCGTGTTGACGATAAGCCTTGCGGAAATGGGCGCAACGTCCTCCCTGACCTCAAGCCCGTTTTCCTTGAGGGTTGTCCCCGTTTCAACAATATCAACGATGCCGTCCGCAAGCCCGACAAGCGGAGCAAGCTCGACAGAGCCCTCTATTTTTACAATGTCGACGTCCATTCCCTTCGCTTCAAAGAAGCGGCGTGTCACCTCGGGGTACTTCGTGGCAACGGTCTTAACGCCGTAGCCGTCGTAGAAGTTATGCCCTTTCTTGACCGCAAGCGCGAACTTGCACCTTCCGAAGCCGAGGTCGGAAATTTCAAAGAATTTCCCGCCGTGCTCCATGATCGTGTCCTTGCCGACAACGCCGATATCGCACACGCCGTGCTCAACATAGGTGATAACGTCCACCGCCTTTGCGAGAACGACTTCAATATCCTCACCGGGAACGTTCAGAATGAGCCTTCTGCCCTTGTCCCTCAGCTCCGACACATCATAGCCTATCTTTTCAAAAAGGTCGACTGCCTTGTTTTCAATTCTGCCCTTGGTGAGAGCAATTCTTACCTTTCTGTTTT
>JBJFHP010000178.1:0-8823 GCA_051893715.1 Oscillospiraceae bacterium | reverse complement strand
CGTCAGAAAAGAAATGTTGAGCTCATCGCCAGCGAGAACATCGTATCTCCCGCAGTCATGGCTGCAATGGGCAGCGTCCTCACCAACAAATACGCCGAGGGTTACCCCGGAAAGCGTTACTACGGCGGCTGCGAGGATGTCGACATCGTGGAAACTATCGCTATCGAGCGCGCTAAGAAGCTGTTCGGCGCCAAGTTTGCGAATGTTCAGGCGCACTCCGGCGCACAGGCTAATACCGCGGTATACGTTGCGCTGCTTCAGCCCGGCGACACCGTTATGGGTATGTCGCTCGACAACGGCGGACACCTCACGCACGGCTCGCCCGTAAACATTTCCGGTAAGTATTTCAACTTTGTACCCTACGGCACAAATGAAGAGGGCTTTATCGACTATGAGAACCTCTACAAGATCGCGAACAAGTGCAAGCCCAAGCTTATCGTTGCGGGCGCTTCCGCTTACCCGAGAGCTATCGACTTTGAGAAGCTTTCCTCTATCGCTAGAGCGGTCGGCGCATACCTTATGGTAGATATGGCGCACATCGCAGGTCTTGTTGCGGCAGGTCAGCACATGAGCCCCGTGCCCTATGCAGACGTTGTTACAACCACCACACATAAGACGCTCCGTGGTCCGCGCGGCGGCCTTATCCTTACCAATAACGAGTATATTGCAAAGAAGATCAATTCCGCAATATTCCCCGGAACGCAGGGCGGTCCGCTCATGCACGTCATCGCGGGCAAGGCGGTATGCTTCGGCGAGGCGCTCAAGCCCGAGTTCAAGGCATACGGCGAGCAGATAGTCAAGAACGCCAAGGTGCTTGCCGATACGCTGCTCGAAAAGGGCTTCAATCTTGTTTCGGGCGGAACGGATAACCACCTCATGCTTGTTGACCTCCGTCCGTTCAACATCACGGGTAAGGAGCTTGAAACCAAGCTTGACGAGGTATATATCACCGTTAACAAGAACGCTATCCCCAACGACCCGCAGAAGCCCGCTTACACCAGCGGCGTAAGAATTGGCACTCCCGCAGTGACCACAAGAGGTCTGAAGGAAGAGGATATGAAGGTCATCGGCGAGTGTATCTATCTCACCGCGAAGGATTTCGAGGGAACAAAGGACAAGGTTCGCGCAACAGTGACCGAGCTTTGCGGAAAGTACCCGCTTTATGAATAATTACCCCTATTGATACAGGAAGGAAAGATTATTTTTTGATGATGACAGTAAAAAATACCGAGGTTTTATACCAGAATTATAAGGAGGTCGCTCCTCTCGGAATAATTGCCATGCGAGGAACGGAGGAGCTTGCTTCCAAGATAAACAATTACCTCATCAGATGGGCTGACCGCAACGGTATGCCTTATGATGATTTCATGATCGAGGCGACTTGCCCGCGTTTTGCTTCGGGTGACGCAAAGGGTCTTATCAAGAGCACTGTAAGAGGCAAGGACCTTTTTATCCTTATTGATGTGGGAAATTACAGCTGCACCTACAAGTATTTTGATAAGGAAAACTATATGTCGCCCGACGACCACTACGCCGACCTCAAGCGTATCATTCAGGCGGCAAGCGGCAAGCCCCACCGCATAAATGTTATCATGCCGCTCCTTTACGGCGGCAGACAGCACAGAAGAAGCTACCGCGAGTCACTCGACTGCGCGTTCATGCTTCAGGAGCTGCGCGATATGGGCGTTTCAAATGTCATCACCGTAGACGCTCACGACCCGAGAGTATGCAACGCCGTACCGCTCATGGGCTTTGATAACGTTATCCCGTCCTATCAGGTGCTCAAGGCAATGTTCAAGGCATTCCCCGACCTCATAATCGACAAGGATCACTTCATGGTAGTCAGCCCAGACGAGGGCGCGCTGAACAGAAATATGTTCTATGCGTCGGTTATGGGCGTTGATATGGGTATGTTCTATAAGCGCCGCGATTATTCCGTTATCGTTAACGGCAGAAACCCCATAGTTGCGCATGAATACCTCGGCAGCTCTGTAAAGGGCAAGACCGTTTTCGTTGCGGACGACATCATTTCCTCGGGTGAATCCATGCTCGACATTGCGCGCGAGCTGAAAAAGCGCGAGGCTAAGCGCTTCTTCGCATATGCGACATATGCTATATTCACCAACGGTCTTGAGTCGTTTGACAAGGCTTACGAGGAGGGACTTCTGGACGGAGTATTCGGAACCAACCTTACCTACCGTTCGCCCGAGCTGTTAAAGCGCCCGTGGTTCAAGGAAGTTGATGTTTCCAAGTATATCGCGTACTTTATCGCTTCGATAAATCACGACACTTCTATCAGCAACGTCATTGACCCCCATGCAAAGATAGACGCTCTTCTTCAGGAGCACAGAGGAATATAGTATGCCTTTAGCGGACAGAATACGCCCCACCACATTGGAAGATGTAGTGGGGCAGTCCCATCTGATAGGAAAAAACAAGCCGCTCGCGCGGGTCATTGAATCGGGGAAGATCCCGAACATGATATTTTACGGTCCTTCGGGTGTGGGCAAGACTACGATAGCGCGCATTATCGCCGAGAAAGCGAATATGCGCTTGCACAAGCTCAACGGCACCTCCGCGTCCACAGCGGATATAAAAAGCATCGTTTCCGAGATAGGGACATTCTACGGCAGCAGCGGCATTCTGCTTTACCTTGACGAGATACAGTATCTCAACAAAAAGCAGCAGCAGAGCCTGCTTGAATATATCGAGGACGGAAGCATAACGCTTGTCGCGTCAACGACCGAGAACCCCTATTTCTACATTTACAACGCCATTCTTTCGCGCAGCACGGTTTTCGAGTTCAAGCCGGTGCAGCCCGAGGAGCTTGAAAAAGCGGTGCGCCGCGGATTTTCCGAATTGTCCAAGGAAAACGGATCGGAATATTTTGTTTCCGACGAAGCGATAAGCTACATATGCCACGGCTGCGGCGGTGACGTCAGAAAAAGCCTGAACACCGTCGAGCTTTGCGCTATTTCCGCGGTTGACGGCAGGGTAGACCTTGAGCTTGCGAAGGAGCTCACGCAGCGCAGCAATATGCGCTACGACCGCGATGGCGACCAGCATTATGATCTGCTTTCCGCGCTTCAGAAATCGATACGCGGCTCCGACGAGAACGCCGCGATACATTATGCGGCGCGCCTTATTGCGGCGGGTGACATAATCTCGCTTTCGCGGCGGCTGCTTGTCATTGCCGCAGAGGATATCGGGCTCGCCTATCCGCAGGCAATACCCATAGTTAAGGCGTGCGTTGACAGCGCAATGCAGCTAGGGCTGCCCGAGGCGCGTATTCCGCTTAGCAACGCGGTGATATTGCTTGCGACCGCCCCCAAGTCGAACAGCGCGTATAACGCCATAAACGCGGCGCTTGCCGATGTGGAGAACGGCGTTACGGGGGATTTCCCGCGCTGCCTTCAGAATAAGCATTATGACGGCGCCGACGCGGAGGTCAAGGGGCAGAATTACCTCTACCCGCACGATTATCCCAACCATTATGTGGAGCAGCAGTATCTCCCCGACAGCATTAAGGACAAGGTATATTACGTTCCCGGCGACAACAAGTTTGAGCGCGCCTCAAAGGAATACTGGGACAAGATAAAGCGCCCTAAAAAACCGTCTGAATAAGCTTGCCGCAGTTTTCGCAGGAATATACCCACCTGTCAATATGCCCCGAATTTATAAAATAGTGCAGCTCATTGTCGCAGTAGGCGCTGTCAAAGGCGTTCACGATGATGAGCTTTACTTTCATCTTTTCGGGGATAATTGCCTTGATATACACGCTAGCGGGGCGGTTGATATGTACGCAGTCGCGCGGCTCGGCAAGTCCCGCGAGGTTGGGCGCAAGCTCAATGAAAACGCCGTATTCCTCAATGGAGCGCACTATCCCCGTGACTGTTTCGCCTGCCTCGAACATATCGGCGTTCTGCTTCCATGTCCCGAGAAGCTCCTTGTGGCTCAGGCATACGCGCCCGCCGTCGAACGAGCGAATGACCGCGCGGATATTCTGACCGACATAAAATCTGTCGGCGGGGTGAGATATTCTCGAAACGGATATAAGGTCGATAGGGATAAGCGACGGGATACCGCAGCCTATATCCACGAAGCAGCCGAATTGTTCAAGGTGAGTCACCTTTGCGGGGATAACGTCGCCGGGGACAAGGGTGCTGAGGTAGTTCTTCTCGCATTCAAGCTGCGCCCTGCGGCGCGACAGCACGGCGTAGACATTGCCGCCCTCGTCGCGAGCGAAATCCGTGATGATGAAGCATACGGGCTTGTTGACGCGGGAAATAAGCGCGATATCCTTGGTCGTGCCCTCGGATATGCCGATCGCGCCCTCCTCGCGCGGGATAATGCCTTTCATGCAGCCGAGCTCGACGATAAGGTTGTGTCGGCTGTCGCAGATAACGCAGGGAGCTTCAAGGATCTTTCCCGCCTGCATACATTCCTGAAGAGAGAAGAATGAGTGAAGGCAGGCGTTGTTTTCGGGTGTGCCGATCAAATTGCCCTCGGGCAGATACTCTGTCATTTTGTACCTCCAGAACAGTGTTATTTTTCTGTAAATACTATGACAGGGCAGGCGGTAATATGCAAAAAACGGCGGGAAAAAGGTGCCCTTTTTGGCAGTTCCGCCGAGCCGTAACCCCATCTTTACGAAGGTTATTTTGCTCGGCGGGTCAAAAACTGCTTTATGGCATCCCACATAATTCCCGCCGTTGTGTTGTATTAAATTATGTCACATCATCGGAGCGAAAAGCCTCAGCAGTCCTCGTCCTATCTTGACGAAAATATTGACCCTGCAGCAGTCCGAATAGGTGATCTCCTGACACTTTTCAAGCGTTTTGAGGTAATCCTCCTTAACATTGAGAATGCTCTCGGTCTTGTACATCCATGTCGCGCACTCGAAATGCAGATAAAGGCTGCGGAAATCGAGGTTTATCGTTCCTACGACGGAAACGGTGTCGTCCGAAACGAAATTCTTGGCGTGAATAAATCCGGGCGTGTATTCGTATATCTTAACCCCGAATTTGACGAGCTTCTTATAATGCGCGCGTGTGACCGCGTGAACGAACCACTTGTCCGCAATATGCGGCGTTATAATGCGGACGTCAATGCCGCTTTTTGCCGCAAGAATGAGCGCGGTGGACATTTCGTTGTCGATTATGAGGTACGGCGTCGTGATGTACACATATTCCTTTGCGTCGTTGATGATGTTGAGATAAACGTTTTCGCCGACGGGCTCGTCGTCAAGCGGGCTGTCGGTGAACGGGATAACGTACCCGCCGCCTTTATAGGCTGCGATCTCGTCCTCGCGCGGCATATAGAGCGAGTAGTCGTCGGGTTTTGTTCCGTTGAGATAATTCCACATCGTCAGGAACATCATCGTAAAGCTCCAGACCGCTTCGCCCTTCAGCATTACGGCGGTGTCCTTCCAGTGGCCGTGCTTTTCTATTTCGTTGATGTACTCGTCCGCAAGGTTAATTCCGCCGTTAAACGCCGTGTGACCGTCGATAACAAGAATTTTGCGGTGGTCGCGGTTGTTCATTTTTGCCGACCAGATCGGCTTGAACGGGTTGAACACCTTGCAGCGAATGCCCTTTTTCTCAAGCACCTCGTTGTATTTATACGGCAGCGTGAACAGGCAGCCGAAATCGTCGTATATAACGCGGACATCAACGCCCTCGGCGGCTTTTCTCTCGAGTATTTCGAGCACAGTGTCCCACATCTTGCCCTCCTGAATAATGAAATATTCAAGGAAGATGAAGCGCTTTGCGTTTTCAAGCTCGGTTATCATCGCGGCAAACTTATCCTCGCCGAGAGGGAAGTAGGTGGTGGAGGTGTTTGTGTACACGGGGTAACCGCCGTAATTGAACAGGTAGTTTGCCTGCTTTTCGACAACGCGGGTGTCGTTGTGCAGCTTTTTCATAAGCTCGTTATCCTGCGGGAGAAGCAGCTTGCTTTCGTCGTTGAAGCTGTTCATGCGCTTTCGCAGGCGGTCGCCCGAGTGACTGTTCCCGAAGAAAATAAAGAACATTACGCCGAATATCGGGAATAAAAGCAGGGGAATGAGCCACGCTATTTTATAGCTCGGGTTGAGGTCGGAGTTTACGACGCAGAACGCCATTATAACGCCGATTATCATAAAGACGAGATATGAATAAGCGAAGGCTGTTCCGAGCGTCCAGAACACAGCGACAAGGTAGCTTATCTGTATCAGAACACCGAGAATACATACGGTAGTCCGGTTGAATATACGTTTAAGAAGCTTTGTCAGAAAATTCATAATTATCCTTCCGTGACAATGATGACAGTGATATTACACACTATATATTATACACAATTGAGCAAAATTTGTCAATACCGCGCGAAAAAAAAGACAGCGCAACCGCTGTCTTAAACGTTATTACCAATCAATTATCCGCAGAGGGGACAATGTAATATATCCGTTCGTCGGGGTTAGCAAAATCAAGCTTATCGCGCGCTATCTGCTCGATATATTCATCAAGGTTCGCATCGTCCTCAAGATAACGGTTTATCTGCTCGTTTTCTTCAAGAAGCGCATTGGTCTGTTCGACAAGCTCGTCGTACTGCTTGCTGTATTCCCGCGCTTTAACGTTGTCCGTAATTATTGAATAAACAACGAATGCGATGAAAACAAGTCCTGCCAGAAAAACGAGAATGCGGACGAATGAATGGCGGCCGGTTTTTTCAGCGGCTTCTTCTGACCTGAGCTTTAATGACATGACCTGTTTCACTTCCTTTAATTTCTGAATTACTATTATTATACACTTTTTTATGGTGTGATTTCAAGTACCCGAGCGGCTTTTTCCTGATTTTCAGGGAAAAATTATAGACATTGCTAATTTCCACACGGAATTTATGTGCAAATGCTCCAAATGCGCTTTTGAGTTTTCCGAAAACAAATCTGATAAATCTGCCGATAGTAAGGCGCCATGCCTCGGCTGCGGCGCTCTCAAGGAGATTGAGAATGCGCCCGACGGTCACGATATACGCAAATACACCCGCCGCAAATCCGAGCACGGTGCAGCTGCGGACATAGCTTCCGAGGACAGGGGAGAGCGCTTCAACGGCGAGCGCGGCAAGGAAAAAGAATGCAACGTCGCATACAAACACCGCCGCCCTGAATTTCAGGATAAGCCTGATGATGCGGAGCGCCTCATACACCACGCCGAAAAAGAACCCGCAGACGAGCGATATCATGAAGCAGTCGGGTACGCTGTAATTCATTGTTTCCTCCGTTTATCTGAACAGTTTTTTGACAGGTCCGTCAAGAATGCTGTGTCGGCTGTAGGCGAGCGAGCTGACGCAGCCCGTCATGGTGAAATCGCCCGTTTCCGATTCAAGCGTTATCACATGGAGGTCGTCGCCCTTGATGACGAGCTCCCCCATGACCGTGCTCAGCACGACGCGGCTCTCGGTAAAGCTGTCGATATCCTTTACGCCCGATATACGAAGGCATTTGCGGTTTTCCATAATTATGTTGTGCGGGACGGTGGTGGTTTGTTTCTGCATAAAAATTACTCCTTACTGTGTGGCTTATACAATAACATAATATTCACAGCAGGGAATAAATATGCGCTCAGACGACTTCGTAAAGCGCTGCCGCGTCGTCCTTTCTGGTGTACTCCTTAACGTCGATAACGCGCACCTTGAGCGGCTTTGCGCCGATGTTTATCTCGATTATATCGCCTGTTTTGACATCATATGAAGCGCGCGCGGGCTTTCCGTTGACGGATACCTTTTCCGCGTCGCAAGCCTCGTTTGCAACGGTCCTGCGCTTGATAAGGCGCGATACTTTAAGATACTTGTCCAGTCTCATTTTTTCTCCTTTCGGTAGGGGGAAGAATTGGTTTAGTCGGTGAACAGGGAATATCAGATAACGACAAAAAGCGGCAGGAAATACCCGCCGCCGTTCGTGTAAAGCCGTTATCCGATAACGGGGAACACCCGTTCGCACGGACAACCGGAATAAATTCAGGTAGAATTATTCAGCAACTGCGTCCTTGAGAGCTCTGCCTGCCTTGAAAGCGGGAACCTTTGTTGCCTCGATGCTGATCTTTTCCTTTGTGCGGGGGTTGATACCTGTTCTTGCAGCGCGCTCGCGAACCTCAAAGGTACCAAAGCCTACCAGCTGGATAGAATCGCCCTTAGCGAGTGTTTCGGTGATGGTGTCAATAACACCTGCGATAGCCTTTTCAGTGTCCTTCTTGGAAAGACCGGACTTAGCTGCAACTTCTGTAATCAATTCTGCCTTTGTCATGTTGTTTTAAACCTCCAAAATAATCTATATAACGGTCAGCGACCGCTAAAAACATTTTCAGCCATACGGGCAAGCTCTTCATCGGAAAGGTCCTCGAGCTTTCTTCCGTCGGCGCGGATCTCGTCCTCAATGGCTCTGAAAGTCATTATAACTCTGTTTGTTGAATATGTCAAGGCTTTTTCGCCGTCTGTTTTCATAATTCTGTCTAAATTACAAAATGACAGCAGAATATTGCCCATAAGCTCTGAATTATGTGCATTTTCAGCAGAGAAGCCGTCTTTTTCCAGCTCGTCCAGTGAAATGCGTATCCTGTCTGCAAATGCCTTTGCGTCGTTAATCGGAAGCCCTGCTCTTGCGGCGCGCTTGCAGACCTTCTCACCTCTGAGGAGGGCGGGGAAAGTCTTTGGCACGCTTTCCAGCGTATCCGAATAAGTATCCTGATGCTTGCTCTCTTTCTTGAGAGCGTCCCAGTTTTTTAACACATCGTCGCTGCCGTTGACCTTTACCTCGCCGAAAACATGGGGGTGGCGGTAAACGAGCTTCTG
>JBJFHP010000177.1:0-8826 GCA_051893715.1 Oscillospiraceae bacterium | reverse complement strand
TGATATCAAACTGTCCGCTGTATTTTTCGGATATGTCTTTAAGAATTTTCAGCCCGTAGCCCATACTTTGCGAGGGGTCAAGGGTTTTCTTTCCGCTTTCGGCGGTGGGATTTTCGGTGCTTATCACAATATGCCCCTGTTTATTTCGGGCGAAAAGCTTTATATATCCCTCCCCGTCGGGCAGCTTCTGATTTGCATGGATCGCGTTGTCGAGCAAATTTGAAAAAATGCTGCATAAATGTGCGGGTTCAATTATCCCCGCTTCGGATATGGTTATATCCGCTTTGAAGTCGATTGCGTTTTGCTCGCTCTGCTGCTGCTTCTGCTGAAGCACCGCGTTAATTATCGGTATCGAACAGTAGTTATACTCCACCGTTTCATCAAGCGTTTTTTCTATGCCGTTTATAACTCTGTCGGCTTCCTCGTAATTTCGGGTTTTAACAAGCTGCTTTATGCTGACAAGCTGGTTCCTTATGTCGTGGCGTATCTTTGCGATTTCGTAGCGCTTGCTTTCGATAAGGCGGTAGTGCTCCTGCTCAACGCTGTACGCGTATTCCATGCGCTCTATCTCCTGCTTGAGCTGCTTGTTTCTCCCTATATCGGCAAGGTAAAACAGGAATATGAAGTCAACCACTCCGAGAATAAGCATACCGATTATTGTAATAGACAGCGCGGGAAGACCGAACCATGATGCGCTGGAAGAATTGCGGTAAACCATACCGAGCGTTACGACAGACTGCCCTATGGGAAACATAAGGTAAATGCCGTTTATTTTATCGTATTTCTCCTTGTTTACCAGCCTGTTCCACAGCTTATAGTATATGTATTTCAGCGGCAGCGCCATAAGGAGGAATATCAGCGTTGCCAGAATGCGGTTTGTGGAATACACCTCGATATCCAGAAGATTCAGAAAATCGGGATCTATCGTCAGTATCAAAATGGAGATCAATAAATCAAGTATAAAATCCAGCAGCTGATTTATTACGAAAAAAATTATTATCATCAGCTTGCGCCCTTTAAGTAAAAACGGCGCGATAATAAGCGGAATGATAACGCTGCTGATCGGTCTGATATTCGACCACGGCTCGCCGAGCATCGCAAGCAGCGTCAGAGGAACGGTCCATATTATATAGAAAATCGGATAATACAGCTTTTTCGATACCTTCAGCTCAAAGCATTTCGTGCTTGCCCATATCGCCATAAAATTGCTCATCGAGCTTACAAGATACCACACGATCATAATGATATCCATTTATATTCTCCTTCGGAGTTGTTACTTTTCGAGGAAGTCGAGAAATCTTCTTTTCAGCTGACCGGAAAACGACCTGCTGACAGGTATCAGCATATCGTTTACGATCTGTATCCCGCCGGAGTCTATCCTTTTTATGCTGTTCATATTGACGGCAAAGCTTTTGTGGCACTTTACAAACATATCCGACAGGGAGCTTTCATAATCCGAAAGCTTTCCCTGAACGGAATAAACCTCGCCGTCGTTTGTGTATATTTTGACGTAATGCTTGTCCGATTCAAGGTACAGTATCTTGCTTTCGGAAAGGGAGATGACCTCGCCCCTGCGCTGAAAGGTCAGCTTGTTGTCGGGAACATTGTCGGAGGGCTTTTTTATGGCGTTAAGCAAATATTCCTTTTGTATCGGCTTTGTGAGAAAAGCGGCGACATTTGCGATCTTGAAAAACACGTCCTGCACGAATTTATCGGTATATGCCGTAACAAATATCACCCTTGTGCGGGGGGGATAATTCGTACAGTATTTCCGCGTAATCCATGCCGTTCATTTCTGTTCCGAGGTCAATATCCATAAGGACAATATCCGGTGCGTTTGCGCGCGTTATCTCGTCGAAAACGAACTGCGGAGATGTGCACACGCTTAGTTTGTGCTCACAAAGCAATTCTCCGAATTCGCTCCGAAAACTGTCCGCCTGCACCGGGTCGTTGTCACAGAAAATAATATACATACCGGGTCTCCTGTTTGTGAACTAATTCGTTTTATTATATCATAAGGAGAATTGTTTTTCAATATGAAATGTTCTTTTTCGGCGCGATTACGCAAAAATTGCAGGTTTATATGCAAAATTAGCAGATATTCGACGTTTGGCGCGGTAAATTATCCTCGGTTTTCGGTGCGGGTCAAGCCGAAAATTACCCGTGCGGGGCGTATCTTTGCGAAAAATGCACGTTCGGGCGCTGATTTTGCATAAAACCTTGTTTTAATCCCGCGGTATGATATAATTCTATTGTTACAGAAATTGCGGGAATAACGCCGCGGGGTATGGATTATTAAAGCCGCCTTGCGGCATTCCCCGAAAAAAGGAGAGTTTTTATGAGAAAAAAACTGCTTACAGCCGTGCTGCTTTGCGGTATTATCGCCATGAGCTGCGGCTGCGACCTGAACGCAAAGCACAATGACAGCGAGAGCGATACACCGCAGAGTAATCAGACGATTTCGGCTGACAACGGTTCTGCGGACAACGGCTCGGCTGACAACGGCTCTTCGGATAACGGCTCGGTTGACAACGCTTCTTCGGACAACAGCTCGGCGGACAACGGGAACAATTCCGAAAATACCGACAGCGAGGCGGAAACCGAGCGCAAGCCCGTATTGGTTTGCAGCGAAAACAGCTTTGCCGCAATAAGAACGGATATAATGGACGCCGACGGGGAGCTCCTTTTTGCGGCGCAGGACAGCAGCGGCGCATGGGGCTACATAAACACAAGCGGCGAGTGGGTTATACAGCCGGCGTTCGCCGACGCGTATAATTTCTCCTGCGGCTATGCGGCGGTTTACGGCGCGGACGGAAAGGCGCATTTTATCGACAAGAGCGGCAATTACTGCCTGGGCGACTATGACGGGATATACAACTGGGGCGGCTTCAACGGCTTTAACCACGGCTACGCGAGAGTATACAAGGGGGACGAATATCAGATAATTGATACAGAGTGGAATGTGGTTAATTCGGGAAAATGCAATAACGCTGACGCAGAAAATATACTCGTGTCGAACAGCAACGCCGACGAAAATGCGAAAAATTGGTATCAATTCATGGGCGGTTATGATAAAAACCGTGTAAAAATCACTGATAATGGGTATTGGTTTATAAACACAAATTATGATTCTGTCATAGCATATACATATAGCGGAGATAAAATAGATACTCCGATTTTATTTATGTGCGACGAATATTTCGGCAATTTTGATAGTGTATATGTAGAAGAAAAAGGAGTAGATGAAATGTACTGCCGTATTTATTCCAATGAAACCGGCAAGGAAGTATTGGCTACTCCATGTGGCAACGTAACTAAAGATGAGATCATTTTGCTTGATAGCTGTTTTATGATTGAAAAGCGGGACAGCGACGGTTACAGCGTGTTTACCTATGATGGCACAGAAACAATGAGCCTGACGGGAGAATACTCTTACCTCGGCAACGACCTGTTCCTCATAAAAAACAACATCGGCAACTACGCAATAATCGACAAAAACGGCACGGAGCTTGTTCCCTACACCATAGGCAGAGAGCCGGTGAAATTCAGCGCCGACAAGGGCAGCGAGTATATCCTTGAGATAAACGGCAGGGATTATGTGGTGCTGTGGTATCCCAACGCAGAGGTTGAGATAGGCGAAAAGCCCGTTTATGAGTTCTTTGATATCGGGGAACAAGCTATTGTTGAGATGGACAGGATCTACGCGACATATATTCCGTTCGCTTTCAACGTAAACGGCAAGGCAATGCTCCTCGAAAAGGACGGGCTTCTCATGACCGCGCAGGGAATACAGTATCTCGCGCATGAACCGCTCAACGATATTTATTATGTAACAAATCCCTATCCCGAGGTAAACAGCTTCTCTTTCGGCAAAAACTTCGACGAAAAATTCTGCTTCGAGAACAACATCTATGTTGTAAACGACGGCGGAATGCGCATAGGGCATATCGAATACTGATACTGATTTTATCCACATCTGAATAGCATAGAAGCACTCCTTTTCGTGGGAGTGCTTCTGTCTGTCTATAGGTCAGGTGAAAGTCGCTAGCCGATAATTGCGCGGTGCCGCCTTATTTCAGGGTGATATAATTCTCCGGCTGCGCAAGGACAGCGCCGCCTTCTCTGACATAATTCAGCCACACGTCCTTAACTCTGTCGTCGCCCTGTGTGAATACACGGCTTTCATCTTCAAGGAAAGGCGCAAAATCTGCATAAGTCGAAAGGCAGGTCACGGAGAAATAATCGTCGTCCTTAATTTCCTTGCCGTCTTTCAGCGCCTTTGTCAGGGTGTAAGCGCCCTCGTTTTCTTTGACCTCAATGGAAATGCCGCTGACAACGGGCAGAGAACCGCGGTTAAAGGGCTTGAAACCGCCGTCAACGCCCTCTGCATAAGCCTTGAGCATCTCTTTCAGCTCCGCGCCCGTCATGTCGCGGTGGAAGGATACCAAGGCGTTTGGCATGATCATATTGCCTGCCATTTTTTCGGTGTAATCCGCCCGAAGCACAGAGCCTGTGAAGCTGTTGGCTGTCGCGAGCAGCACGTCGCTGCCGTAAACTCCGCGCAGGGTGTTAGCCATAACCGAGTAGGATTCGTTTCCGCCGTTGCTGTGGAATATGTTGGAGTATCCCTTTTGGGAAGTAAGGACAACCTCCGCGTGAGTATCCTCGGGCTGACGAAGCGCCGCGTCGAAGGCTTCATAAGCCTGCCGGGCGTTGTATTCGCCCGCGATCATCTTTGAAACTACGTCCTTGGACACGGCGAAGAAGTCATTGGAGGCAACGCGGATATACATATGATTTTGTTCGATCAGCGGCTTCAGATCTGACAGGTGCTCGGTAAGGTGAATGCCCACGTCCCGACTGTAGCTAAGTACGTCCTGCCCGTTGGCAAGCACGGTCTGCCCCTCCTCGGAGATCATCACATCAAGAACCTTCATTGCCTTTTCCAGACGGGTCTTATCATTTTCCAGATCGCGGTTCAGCGCCACCTGTAAATAAGGCGTAGTCATCAGCCACTGATCGCCGTTTTGCCCGAAATAAGGCAAAAGCACGGTATCGATACCTTGGTTTCTGAACTCCGGCACCCTTGCGGAGCTGCCGCTTATCATGGCTGCCTCGCCGTTGGCAAACATATTTATCACAGGGGTATAGTCAAGCTCCAGAACGTCCGGGGTCAGGTTCACATCATGGATAAACTGCTCCATTCGCTCAAAGACGCCCGACCACACGATATCATCAAGTCCGACGCGCTCCGTACTTGCAGGGTCCGAATAAGCCGTCCGCCAGATACGCCCCTCCAGCGAGGTAAGCTCCGGAATGGAAAGCCCCTGCAGAAGCTCCATGCAGGTATAGTCGTAACAATAATCGCCGACATGACCTCTTATTCCGACCTCTTCAAATGCCCGACACGCGTAAACAAAGCTTTCGTAATCCGTGGGCAGGGGAATATCGTACTGCTCAAACAGCCCCTTGTTGGTAATAAATCCATGCACATCGGCGCACAGCGGGAGCCAGTTTATGCTGCCGTCCTCATTTGTGAAGCTCCGGAGATAGGCGTCATAGAAAGCGCCTGCTTCGGAGGTGGTGGACAGATCCATCAGGCTGTCCTTCAGCGGCGCAGCGTCATGCAGCGAAAAACGGCAGCAGGTGATGATATCGGGCAGCGCGTCATTCTCGTCCATAAATTTGTAGAAATCAAGGTCATTGTTCCCCACCACAAACTGTATATTTATATCGGGAAGCTGCGACTGTATGTATGGCGCGAATTTTTCGTACATTGCGTTTGTCCACAAATACACGGTTATTGTTTCCTTGTCCTCGTTCCCGCTTATTGCATTACAGCCCGAAAACAGCGCTGCTGTCATTGCTCCCGCGATCACGGCAGACGCAATTCTCCTGAAAAAGCCTTTCTTCATAGCGTTTCCCTCCTTTTGGTTTTTGGTATTATTTTTTCGGAGTTATTCCTTGTCGGAACATAAATATACATTTTAATTGTACCATAATTCACCGACAAAATCAATACATTCCTGAATATTTGGGAGTAATTTTACAGCAATATTTAAGTTCAACACCCGAAAAAACAACTCATCTGCGCTTGCGGCGACATATATTTTTGTGCAATAATTCGGTAAAATTGACCACATAATGTATTGATTTGCTGCCATTATTATGATATAATTGGTATAAAAAAGCGAGGTGTCGGCATGAATGCTATAACAGATGATAAGATCAATAACGGCTTAAAAAATGCGGTAACGCAGATACTTAACATTCTTCCCGAATTTACGGACAAATTTCCCAAAGCATACAGCGAGGGGAATTTTTACTCCGCTACGGAAAATGTTGACTGGACAACAGGCTTCTGGACGGGTGAGATATGGCTTGCATATGAATATGTTTTGACCCACGAAAGCGAGTTTGAAGCAGGCGCAGCCGAAAAGCTGAAAAATGCAGGGCTTACGCAGGTCGGGTCTTTTCTCCGCAGGATAGACAATAAAATCGAAGTCGATCACCATGACATGGGATTTCTTTATTCGCCGTCCTGCGTTGCGGCGTACAAGCTGACAGGCAGCGAGGAGGGAAGGGAAGCGGCAATAAAAGCTGCCGATCAGCTTCTGACAAGGTATCACCCCGTGGGCGAATTTTTACAGGCATGGGGGCCAATGGATCAGCCCGAAAATTACAGGCTTATCATCGACTGCCTTAACAATCTGCCCCTGCTTTACTGGGCTTCGGACGTGACGGGTGACGGCAGGTACAGAGAAATCGCCGACAAGCATATCAATACGGCGGTCAGCAATGTTATCCGCGACGACTTTTCGACATGGCACACATTCTTCTTTGACATGAAAACAGGCGCACCGCACCACGGCGCGACCTGTCAGGGCTATCGCGACGGCTCGGCATGGGCGAGGGGGCAGGCGTGGGGAATATACGGTCTTGCGACAGCTTACCGTTATACCAAGCGCGAGGAATACATTCCGCTTTTTAAGAACGTTACAAAGTATTTTCTTGACCACCTGCCAAAAGATCTCGTGCCGTACTGGGATCTGGAATTTACCGACGGCGACGACCAGCCGAGGGACTCCTCAAGCGCGTCGATCGCTGCCTGCGGTATGCTGGAAATGAGCCGTCGGCTTGATAAAAATGAGGCTGAATACTACATAAATACCGCAAGGGAAATTATGGGCTCGGTGTATGAAAACTACGCCGTTACCGATTTCGGAAAGTCCAACGGACTGGTTCTTCACAGCACCTATTCCAATCATTCGCCCTACAACACCTGCAACCATTACGGCGTTGACGAATGCAATATCTGGGGCGATTACTTCTATATGGAAGCATTGACGAGGCTTTCAAAGGACTGGGTACAATACTGGTGAGGGAGAAAAAATGTTAAATTCAAAGCAGGATTTTATAGAATGTATGCTGAAAATGGCTGATCCGCTGCTGCCGTATTTCAGCGAAAAGAAAGCAAGGCTCAACCTTGGCGATACGGGAGTTTACTACAACAAGGCAGCCGCGTCAATGGAGGGGATCTCGCGGCTTTTGTGGGGATTTGTTCCGCTGTTCGCGGGGGGACGCAGAAACGAGAAATGGCAGGAGATATTCAAGTGCGCGCTGACCGAGGGCACTGACCCCGAGAGCGGGGAATATTGGGGAACATTCGGTGATAAGGATCAGAAGTTCGTTGAAATGGCGGCGATATCCTACGGAATACTTTTTGCCCGAGAGAGCGTGTGGGACGCGCTTTCCGAAAAGGCGCAGAATGATCTTGCCGAATATCTGTACGCTATCAATGAGTACACGCTTCCCGAATGCAACTGGGTGCTGTTTGCGGTGCTTGTAAACCTTGCGCTTAAAAGCGTCGGAAGAAAATACAGCGCGCAAAAGCTGGAAAAATACCTTGACCTTACAGAAAGCTTTTACATAGGCGACGGCTGGTATCGTGACGGCGACTCGAATCAGAAGGATTATTATATCTCTTTTGCGATCCACTTCTACTGCCTTATTTACGCAAAGCTTATGGAACAAGAGGACGCAAAGCGCTCGGCGCTGTTCAAGGAAAGGGCGATGATATTTGCAAGGCAGTTCATCTACTGGTTTGACAGCACGGGCGAAGCGCTTCCTTTCGGGCGCTCGCTCACATACAGGTTTTCACAGGTTTCATTTTTCAGCGCCTGCGCTATTGCGGGGATCGAGCCGTTCACTCTCGGGCAGATGAAAGGGCTTATTGCAAGGCATATTGAAAACTGGCTTACAAGGGATATTTTTGACCGAGATGGTATTCTTACTATCGGTTACGGTTATCCGAATTTAATTATGGCGGAGGCATACAACGCCCCGGGCTCGCCTTACTGGGCGTTCAAGACCTTTGCCGTTTTAATGCTCCCCGACAACCACCCTTTCTGGAGCGCGGAAGCGGAGCCGTTCCCCGAGCTTGCTCCGATAAGCTCACAGCCCTGCGGGGACAAGCTTATGTATCATTACGGAAATCATGCGGCGGCTTTTCCCGTGGGGATATTCAGTCCGCAGGGGCACGGTCAGTCTGTTGCGAAATACGGCAAATTTGTTTATGATACCTGTTTTGGCTTCAATGTTGCAAAATCAAGCTACAGCTTGTTTGAAAACGCTCCGGACAGTATGCTTGCCTTTGAAATAAACGGCGATTGCCACGTCAGAAGAATAAGCCTTGAAACAAAAATCGGCGAAAAGGAAACGTGGTCAAAATGGAGCCCCTACCCCGGGATTTACGTCGAAACAACAATTATCCCCGACAAAGACGGACACACGCGCCGTCACAAAATCACTTCCGGGGTGGAGTGC
>JBJFHP010000176.1:0-8878 GCA_051893715.1 Oscillospiraceae bacterium | reverse complement strand
GCTTATCCTGATGTTTGAACCGGTGCAGAGATCTCCAGTTTTGCTACTGTTCAGGTCTATGCCGCCGCCGCCTATGCCTGCGCTGTAATCGCCGCCGTTTGCGGTAACAGTACCGCCGCTTATCATGATGTCTGAACCGGAGAACTCATAACCGCCGCCTATGCCTGCGCCGCAATAGCCGCCGTTTGCGGTAACAGTGCCGCCGGTTATGTATATGCCACAGGCAGACCCATTGCCGCCGCCTATGCCTGCGCCATAAGTGCCGCCGGTTGCCGTAAGCGAGCCTGTGCCTTTTTCGCCGCCCTGAATGGTCAGTATGCCATTGTTTGATTTGCCGTTCTTCTGCAAGCCTGCGCAATTTGTGCCGCTTTTCAGCGTGTTCACGGAATCGTCTGCAAGGGTTATCGTGACTTTACCGCTGCTTTCGTCCTCGATTTTGAACGCACAAAGGTCATCTGTCGCTGATACATTGATATTCAAGCCGTTAAGGGTGATATTTGCGTCTTTATCCTTTTCAACAACAATGGTGTCGGTATCGGTTTCTCCGCTTAACGTAATCGGAGTATCTGTTCTGATTTTAAGAACTCCGTTGACATAGGTGTAATCAACGCCGTAGGTCAGAGTGCCGCCGTTTGTCGATGATGCGGTGAGTGCCGTGCTGATTACGCCCAGCTTGTCATCGTCGTTTTTGTCATAGATGCTTGTCACAGCCGTGCCGTCTGTTACTACGGTATGCGTGCCCTCGGCGAGATAAGCGTAAATCTTGCCGTCTGCGCCGTGGTTTATCGGATAATCCTTGCTGTCGATAATGAGAGTGTTTTCTGCGGCTTCGAGCTCAAGGAGATAAACATTATTTGTTCCGTCGGTGGGGGTAACTGCGTAGTTGCGGGCACCGCCGCCGAAAGCGTTTGCGCCTGCTCCTGCAACCGCCTTTACAGAGCCGCCTGTTATGATGATATTTGAACCGTCGGCGCCGGGTTGGTAAAATAACCCACCTTCTCCGTCGTCATAGGTGCCCCAGGAACCGCCGCCGCCAATACCTGCAGCCTCGCCGCCGCCTTGTGCCGTAACAACGCCGCCGCTTATGGTTATATCTATACCATAGCCGCCCAATTCACCACCGCCGCCGCCAATGCCTGCACCATAGTCGCAGCCGTAAGCGGAGACAATGCCGCCGCTTATCTCAATGTTTGAAGCAGCTGTTTCATATCCGCCGCCTATGCCTGCGGAATACGGACCTCCGATTGCGGTAAGCGAGCCTGTGCCTTTTTCGCCGCCCTTAATGGTGAGCTTACCTACAACCGCATCCCATTCGTTCTTCTGCAAGCCTGCGCATGACTGACCGCTTTGCAGCGTGTTCACAGAGCCGTCCGCAAGGGTTATCGTGACATTTCCCGCGTTGTTGTATTCGATTGCGAACGCGCAGGTATCGGATTTATTTGAAACGTCAATATCTACTCCGTCAAGGGTGATGTTCTGCGTTCCCGAAACCGTGACCGTGTATTCGGTTGTCGTTCCCGTGATTATGTAACCGTCCGGGTCGATTTTCGTAACCGAAGTACCGTCGCCGGCATAGCCGGAAACAGAACTATCGGTAATCGTTATACTGCCTTTACTTACGTCCAGCGCGGTTTGTATGCCGTCGCCCTCTGCATACGCTGTCAGGCACAGCGACCCGAAGCTCATGCCGGATAGCGCCACCGCAGCCGCCGATACAACTGCGGTTATTTTCCTAAGCTGGCTGTTCATTCATTACATCCATTTGCAATCAGGGCATTTTACGCCCACTTTATTCTTTATTATAAATCTCTTTCTCTGCCTTGTCAATAAAGCTATCCGCAGGTTTTGAAAATTCTCCGTTTTTTCTTATACGGCAGAATGGATTTTGGTAATTTTAACTACTTTTTTTGTATATTTTGACCTAAAACCATCCATATACTAATTGCCCGAATGCTTGCTATTAGAAAACCTTATAGCTTGTTATATAATAAATATATTAGACAAACAGCCCATAAAAGACTATAATATCTATAGGAAATGTAGGAAAACTTGAGGAAATGCTCATGATATACTTTACTGCGGCAGCACTGGCAGAACTTCGCAGACGCGCCGCCGATGAATACCCCGAAGAATGCTGCGGCGTTCTTATCGGGCGGAATGACGGCGCGGACAAAACCGTGACGCATATTTATCCCGTCAGAAATACGGCAGAATCGGGAAGAAGCGCTCACTTTTGTATCGAACCGCCCGAGATACTTCGTGCGGAGCTGTACGCGGAGCAAAATCACCTTGAAATAGCGGGCTTCTATCATTCCCACCCGAACAGCGCCGCCGTCGCCTCGGCGGAGGATATGCGATACATGATACCGGGGTATTATTACCCGATAATTTCCGTCAGAAACGGCAGCGCCGCGGAAATACGGTGCTTTGTAAAGGTTGACAACGCCGCCGTTTGTGAGGAACTCATATTAAGGAGAGATAACAATGCAGATAACAGTTTATGTCGCGGCAACGCTGCGGGGATTTGTGAATAAGCAGCCGAAAATAGCCGCCGAGGGCAGCACCGTCCGCGAGGTGATACAAAACATACGGGACGAATACCCCGACAGCCAAAAGGCGCTTTTTGACGAGGAGGGAAAGCTCCGCCCGTTCGTAAGCGTTTACGTCAACGACAACAGAATACCCGAGCGGGACTGGGACACGCCCGTTTCCGAAAAAGACGCGCTGCTTCTCCTGCCCGCTATCGCAGGCGGTGCGCCGACCGAGAGCGTTATCCCCGAGGAACGCCGCAAGCAAACCACGCTTGACGATAACGAAATCGAGCGCTTCAATCGTCACCTGCTGCTGAAAGAAATAAGCGTCAAGGGGCAGAAGCGTATCAAGGCGGCAAGGGTGCTTGTGATAGGACTTGGCGCGCTGGGTTCTCCTGTGGTACAGTATCTCGCCGCGGCGGGTGTGGGAACTCTTGGAGTTGCGGACTCAAACGAGGTAGCTCTCGGCGATATCCAGAGCCAGATAATCCACGGAACGAGGGACGTTCACCGCCCGAAAACCGCCTCCGCAAAGGACACGATACGGGCGATCAACCCTAAAATAAAGGTGGAAGCTTACAGCGAGGAGCTGACCGCCGACAACATCTCCGACATAATTGAGGATTACGATATCGTGGTGGACTGCTCGGACAATTACCGCTCGCGGTATCTGATAAACGACGCCTGCGCGCTTGCGGGGAAGCCCGTTGTGTTCGGCGCGGTGTATCAGTTCGAGGGGCAGGTCAGCGTATTTGACGCGGCAAACGGCGCTTGTTTTCGGTGTCAATACCCGTCGCCGCCGCCTGCGGGGCTTGTCCCGACCTGCGCTTCGGGAGGGGTGATAAGCCCTCTGCCCGGAATTATCGGCAGTATTCAGGCGAACGAGGTGTTAAAGCTCATTATCGGCGGGGGAGAAACGCTGCGCGGAAAGCTGCTTGTCATTGATTCGTGGAACCTCACGGGACGGATAGTTAACGTACATAAGGACGAAAACTGCCCTGTATGCGGCAGAGATCCCACTATCTGCGAGGTGGAGGACTACGACTACGACGATTTCTGCGGGCTTAAACAGGAGGAAAACGAAGAGCCCGTGGAGGGCATTGAGCCGGAGGAGCTTGTACACCGCATTGAAAGCGGTGAGCCGCTGACTATAATTGACGTCCGCGAGCCGCACGAACGCGCGATATGCCGCTTCCCGAACGCAATAGCGATACCGATAGGTCAGCTTACGCGGCGGCAGAAGGAGCTTGACCCCGAGATAGACACCATTTTCATTTGCCGCGAGGGAAAGCGCAGCATTCTCGCAATAAACACGCTGCGCGAAGCGGGCTACAAAGGATCTATGTACAATCTCAAGGGCGGCTTTGAAGCAGCGAAGAACATCATATTCTCAAACGAGGGAGCATGGCTGTAATTTTCTCCGTATAAAGCATTGCGGAGGACATTTCACATAAATAAATTATTATACGGAGGACAAAACAATGGCAAAGGAAGAACAGAAAGCAGCAACGGGCATTAACGCCCTCGGAGCAAAGGCGGCATACAATCTCGCCAACGTGACCAAAACTGCGCCGCAGTACGGCGCTATCACCCCGAAGTGGCTGACGAAGTTCCTTGAATTTAAGGGGCTGGAAACAGGCATTTACCGCGTAAACAAGGTAGTCGAGGGCGAAACCCCGCTTGACGTGCTGTGCAGTCAGACAAAGAAGTCGGACATCATTCCGGACGGATTTATTCAGTACGAGGAGGAGCCGCGCGAGTACCGCCTGAACTCAATTTCCACAATAATCAACGTAAACACCGCTATCGAGGACGTTTACAGCGCGCCCTACGATCAGGTAAGGGAACAGCTCTCCCTTGCTGTCGAGAGCCTCAGGGAGCGGCAGGAGAGCCAGCTCATCAACAACGATGATTACGGTCTGTTAAAGAATGTTGCAGACTCACAGCGCATTCAGACCCGCAACGGCGCGTCCACACCCGACGACCTTGACGAGCTTATCTCAAAGGTTTGGAAGGAGCCGTCCTTCTTCCTCGCGCACCCG
Organism: Oscillospiraceae bacterium; assembly: GCA_051893715.1. GTDB lineage: Bacteria > Bacillota > Clostridia > Oscillospirales > Ruminococcaceae > CAG-115. Next base: position 4,305 of record JBJFHP010000176.1, on the reverse strand, counting down.
AGAGCTATCGCGGCGTTCGAGAGGGAATGCACCAAGCGCGGCGTGCCGCCCGTTACCGCCAATATCGCGGGGGGAACATTCATTCTGTGGCGCGGTATCCCGATCATTCCGACGGACAAGCTTCTTGTTGACGGCTTAAAGAACCCCAAGAGCCAAAGCGGTAAGACAAACATTCTTCTTATCCGCACAGGCGAAGCAAAGCGCGGCGTTATCGGTCTGTATCAGGCAGGAATGAAGAACGAGCAGTCGAGAGGTCTGTCCGTGAGATTCAGAGGGGTCGACGAAAAGGGCGTGGCTTCCTATCTGCTGTCGCTGTACTGCTCCGCGGCAATCCTTGCGGACGACGCTATCGCAGTGCTTGAAGATGTCGAGGTAGGAGAGTATTATGACTACGACTAATTACGGAGCAAGCCCGGCGGATTTCGGGCTGCCGTCCGAGGGGGAACTGCTGAGTCTTGCAAACGGGCTGTTTCCCGATATTGACGGCTCGCTGTTTCAGCCGGAGGTTTGCGCCGAGGGTATTGAGAAGCTTGTCACAACGGGCGATACTTCCGTTATTGCAACAGCGGCGGAAAAGGCGGAAAAGCTGCTCGGCGGCGCGGCGGACTATTCGGAATTTGACAGGCTCGCAGGTATCGCGGCGGAGTTTTCCGACATAGAAACGGGTTTCGGCGATATTTCGGATATCACATCTGCCGACAAAGCCGCAGGCAATACCGCAAGCGCAGGCTATGCGCCGCAGGTGATCTCCGAGCGGCAGGCGGAGTCGGCGATAACCGTTTCGGCTCCCAAACAGGAAAGCACGGAAACTGTCGGCGGGCAGAAGGGCAACGACCAAATCATTGTCGGCGCGAAAACGCTTGAACAGATACGGCAGGATTTCCCGATACTGCGGGAAACGGTGAACGGACACCCGCTGATATGGCTGGATAACGGCGCGACAACACAGCGCCCCAAGCAGGTCATTGACCGCCTTAGCTACTACTACGAGCATGAAAACTCCAACGTACACCGCGGCGCTCACACAATGGCGGCGAGGTCAACGGACGCCTACGAAAAGGCGCGGCAGACCGTCGCGGACTTTATCGGCGCGCCCTCAAAGGATAACGTTGTGTTCGTGAGGGGAACTACCGAGGGAATAAATTTAGTTGCGCAGTCCTACGTCAAGCCGCTTTTGCAGCCGGGCGACGAGATAATCGTATCCCTGCTTGAGCACCACGCGAACATTGTTCCGTGGCAGCTTATCGCGCAGGAAACGGGCGCGGTGATAAAGGTAATTCCCGTGGACGAATCGGGGCAGCTTATCCTGTCGGAATATGAAAAGCTGTTCACCAGGCGGACGAAATTTGTTTCCGTGACCCATGTTTCAAACGTTTTGGGAACAATAACTCCCGTTGCGGAGCTTATCGCGATAGCCCATGCTCACGGAGTGCGCATACTGATAGACGGCGCGCAGTCGGTGGCGCATATTCCTGTGAATGTATCGGCGCTTGACGCGGACTGGTTCGTGTTCTCGGGGCATAAGATTTACGCCCCGACGGGTATCGGCGCGGTATATGGGAAGAAAGAGCTTCTCGAAGCCGCAAAGCCCTACCACGGCGGCGGCAACATGATAAAGGACGTCACCTTTGAGCGCACGGTCTACAATCCCGCGCCGAACAAGTTTGAAGCGGGAACAGGCAGCATAGGCGACGCGATAGGTCTTGGCGCGGCGCTGGAATATCTGAACTCGATCGGTATGCCCGAAATAAGCAGGTACGAGCACGAGCTTGTCGCATACGGCATGAAGGAATTGGGCAAGATAAACGGGCTGCACCTTATCGGCACGGCGGCGAACAAGTCAAGCGCGCTTTCGTTCGTGCTTGACGGCGTTTCCAACGACGCAGTGGGGCAGAGGCTCGATCAGTACGGTATTGCCGTCCGTGTGGGACATCACTGCGCGCAGCCTGTCATCAGGCATTACGGTCTGGAAAGCGTTGTAAGACCTACCTTGGCGCTCTACAACACATTCGAGGATATCGACACGCTTGTAAAGGTGCTGCGCTCAATTTGATACAAAAAGAAACAGGGGGAAGAAGCGGAAATGGAATTTACCACCGGAATACTACACGGAAGATCGGCAAAGCGATTCAATAACGGCGCAACTCTTCCGCCTGTTTCGCAGGTGAGCGCGTTTTCCTACGAAACCGCCGAGGAGCTGGAAAAGGTGTTCGCGAACAAAGCGCCGGGGTTCTCTTATACGAGGATAGGCAACCCCTCGGTGGACGCATTCGAGAAGCGCGTCTGTGAGCTGGAGGGCGGTCTTGCCGCAGTCGCCTGTTCCTCGGGAATGGCTGCGATAACCGCCGCGCTGCTGAACGTTCTGCAAGCGGGGGACGAAATTATCGCAGGCGCGGGGCTGTTCGGGGGTACTCTCGACCTTTTTCGCGATCTTGAAGCGTTCGGGATAACCACGCGGTTTGTTCCACAGGTTGATCCGGAGGAGATCGCAAAGCAGCTCACCGAAAAAACAAAGGTCATCTTCGGCGAGGTGATTGGCAACCCCGGGCTTGATGTAATGGATATACAGCAGGTCGCGGAGCTTGCCCACGCGAACGGAATACCGCTTTTCGTTGACGCGACAACCGCAACGCCGTATCTCGTAAATCCCATTAAACTGGGCGCGGACGTGGTTATACATTCCTCGTCGAAATACATCAACGGCAGCGGAAATTCGCTTAGCGGCGTTATCGTTGATTCGGGGAAATTCAAGTGGAGCACGGACAAATTTCCCGTTCTGTCGGAATATGCGAGGTTCGGAAATTTCGCGTTCACAACAAGGCTTCGCGGCGACGTCTGGCGCAACACAGGCGGCTGCCTTTCCCCAATGAACGCCTACCTCAACATGATAGGCATTGAAACGCTGGGGTTAAGAATGCAGCGTATCTGCGGCAACGCGCTTGCCCTTGCAAAGGCTCTGGAGCAGACCGAGGGCGTTTCGGTGAATTATCCCGCATTAGAGAGCAATGTCTGTTTTCCGCTGGTGCAAAGGCAGTTCGGAGGGCTTGGCGGCGGTATCGTGACGATAAGGGCAGGCTCAAAGGAGCGCGCCTACAAGCTGATGAACTCGCTGAAATACGCGCTTAATGCGACCAATATCGGCGATACGAAAACGCTCGTTATTCACCCCGCGTCAACTATATTCCTGCACAGCACGGAGCAGGCACGGAGCAGCGCGGGCGTATACGACGACCTTATCCGCGTAAGCGTGGGTATCGAGGACGAAAGCGACCTTATTGAGGATTTCTCGGGCGCGATAAAAAATCTTGATGTGTAAGGGAGGAAAACATGGCAGACTTTGAAATAAACGACGAAATCGACATCACCGACGTAAACTGTCCGGTGACGTTTGTTAAGGCAAAGGTGGCTCTGGACGAGCTGGAAGAGGGCGAGGTGCTGAAGGTCCACATGAACGGCGGCGAGCCTGCCGAGAATGTCCCGCGAAGCCTTAAAGAGGAGGGTCACGAGATACTTGACCTCACAAAAAACGAGGACGGGACGTTCGATCTTCTCGTCAGAAAGGTCGGTGAATAGCATGGCGGAGCGCGTTTCCAAAAGCGATTTCGCGGAAAGGGTGCTGGGTTTCAACGGGCTTGCGCTGGTGGATTTCTATTCGGACACCTGCGTTCCCTGCAAGCGAATGGTGCCCGTTCTGACGGCGGTGGAGGGCGACTATCCCGAGGGGCTTTTTGTGGCTAAGGTGAACGTTGCATACGACAGCGAGCTTGTGGAGGAATACAAGGTCACCTCCGCGCCGACATTCCTGCTGTTCAAGAACGGCAGGGAAGTGGAGCGCTTTTCCGGCGTGCTGAAAAAGGACGAGCTGGAAGCTAAAATAAACTCACATATTTGAAAGGCTGGAATAAATATGAAAATAACGGTAGCAGGCGAGGCAAAAGAGGTTCAGGCTGGAATAACGGTAGCGGAGCTTATCAAGCAGGAAAACGTCGAAAATCCCGAGTATGTTTCTGTATCGGTGAACGACGAGTTCGTCAGCAGCGGCGATTTCGGCACGCACAAGCTAAACGAGGGCGACAATGTGGAGTTCCTGTATTTCATGGGAGGCGGCAGCTATGGCATTCACGAATGAACAGCTTGAACGCTACTCCCGCCACATTATTCTGAAAGAAGTCGGCGTTAAGGGGCAGAAAAAGCTGCTCGGCGCAAAGGTGCTGATAATCGGCGCGGGCGGTCTTGGCGCTCCCGCGGCAATGTACCTCGCGGCGGCGGGGGTAGGCACTATCGGTATCGTTGACGCGGACGTAG
>JBJFHP010000175.1:0-8879 GCA_051893715.1 Oscillospiraceae bacterium | reverse complement strand
TCAATATGGCGGAAAAGATGCAAGCAAGCGTGCGGCAAAGGCGTAGCCGGTAATTGTGCGGCGTTGCCCTTGTTTTTTCGGGGTTGACCCCACAAAAACAGCACCGCGCACGGTTGCTTGCGGTATTGTCGGGTAATTTCACACCTGTTCATAATTTCGCACAGAACTGCGCCCGAAACCGCGCTCTTTTTGTATATTTTGCAAGAAAAACTCCCTGTGGCGGGAAATGCGCAACAGATACGGGGCATATTGTCCCTTTAGGGTCGGTACGTTGAATATTGTCCATTGAAAAAAAGCGCGGCGGCGTTTATAATTATAAGTGTGCCTAAAGGAGCGTGATATATTGAAAAAAAGAAGCCCCCTGAAACAGTCGCTCTGGGGCAGGGTCTTTCAGATGCTGATAACATGGACGGTGTATTTCCTTTTCAGACCGAAGGTCGAGTTTGAGGACAAGGCGCTTAAAAAGGCGCTAAAGGGCAGACCCGCCGTCTTTGTCTTTAACCATACACATCACTTCGACGGCGCTTTCGTAGGCGCTGTGCTGCATTCCTACAAGCCGTATGTCCTTGTGAAGAACACTTGGTATGAAAAGAAAGCGGTCGGTAAAATGATAAGCTGGTGCCGCTGCATACCGATAAACCTTGACGAGGCGGACGGGGCGTGGTTCACCCTTGCGGAGGAGATAGTGTCGAACGGCGGCACTATGGCGATATTCCCCGAGGGCGGTATCGCGCGCGAGGGGCACATGGAGCCTTTCCGCCCGGGAGCGGCGCTGCTCAGCGCGAAAACGGGCGTTCCTATCGTTCCCTGCGCTATTTACGGGACATATTCCTCCGTATTCGGAATGCGGCAGAAGCTGCTTGTCGGCAGACCCGTCGAGAGCAATTGCCCCGAGGATATGCGCCACAGCAAATACGCGCGCATTATCATGCAGCAGGCAGAGAGCGAGGTCGCGCGGCTTTACTCCGATATGGAGAAAAAATACGGTGACTGCGGCACCTATTCCGCAAAGAAAACGGTAAACGCCGGCAGCAATGCCGCAGAATAAATTTAATGTGAGGTAAATATCATGAACACAGAAATCGCTGAAAAGATCAAGGGAATGTTAGTTGAGAACCTTAGAATACCCGCTGACGAGCTGGAGTATACCTCCGAGCTGTTCGGCGACGATATCGGACTTGACTCCATCGACTCTATCGAGATAATCGCAGGTATCGACAACCTGTTCGGCGTTCAGATGACGGGCGCGGCGAGAGAGAACTTCCAGACCATCGAAACTCTCACCAAGTACGTTGAAGAGCATATGGGTGAATGAGCATGAGCAATAACAGACGCGTCGCGGTCACGGGACTGGGGCTTATCTGCGCCGTCGGCAATAATGTCGGCGAATGCTGGGACAACGCCTCGGGCGGCGTTACGGGTATAAGAAAGGTCAACTCCGTAAACACCGAGGGCTGCTATGTCGATATCGGCGCGGAAGTCGCGCTCTCCTCCGCGGAGCTTTCCTCCGAAAATTACGACCGCTCCTCGCTGCTGTGCATTCACGCGGCAGAGGAAGCGCTGAAGGATTCGGGCTACGACGTAAGCGCAGCCCCCGACAGGATCGGCGTTATCGTCGGCAACTGCGTCGGCGGCGCCGCTAGCATTGACAAATTTTTCACAGACGAAAAGAACAGCGGCGCGGGGGACAAAGAGGATATCCTCAAAATGCCCGCTTCCGCTATCGCGAACAATGTTGCGCGGCATTTCGGGCTTAACGGCACGACCGCGAACATTGTAAACGCCTGCGCCGCGGGAACTATCAGCCTTGCATACGCCTGCGACCTTATCCGCGCGGGAAAGGCTGACGCGTTCGTTGCGGGCGGCTCGGACAGCTTTTCGTCGCTTGCGTTCGCGGGATTTCACGCGCTGCACGCGCTTGACGCGAACCCCTGTTCCCCCTTTAACGGAAGCAGCGGCATTACCCTCGGCGAGGGCGCGGGAATACTTATCCTCGAGGATTACGACCACGCGAAAGCGCGCGGCGCGAAGATATACTGCGAGGTGCTCGGCTCGGGCGTAAGCTCCGACGCGCACCACATCACCGCTCCCCGTCCCGACGGACAGGGGCAGATGTCGGCAATACGCCGCGCTATATCCAATTCGGGTCTTGAAGCAAACGACATCGACTACATCAACGCGCACGGCACGGGCACGGCGAAGAACGACGAGGCGGAGTTCCTTTCGCTCCACACCATTTTCGACTGCTGCCCCAACCTTTCGGTAAGCTCTACCAAGTCCATGACGGGGCACTGCCTCGGCGCGGCGGGCTCTATCGAGGCGGTGCTGACCGTTAAGGCGGTATGCGAGGACACCGTTCCCCCGACGATAGGCTACACCGACGACGACCTCTTAAAGCTCGGCGATAAGGCGGGCGAGATAGACTTTGTTCCCAATAAAAAGCATGAGAAGAATGTCAGCTACGCTGCGTCGAACTCCTTTGCTTTCGGCGGGAATAACGCGAGCATCGTATTCTCCAAGAACAGCCACCCGATCCCCGACCGCACCAATAACGCCAGACTTTACATAACGGGCATAGGCAAGGTGACGGGCGCGGCGGCGGACGAAAAGGGCTGCCTGCGCGCGGAGCTTACCTCGGACGACTACAAGGAGCACGGCATAAAAATGGCGTTCTACCGCAAGCTGGACAGGTTTTCGCAGCTCCAGCTCATCGGCGGCATGAGGGCGCTTTCCGACGCGGGGATAACCATTGACGAATCCAACGAGAACGACATCGGTATCATCATAGGTACGGCGGACGGACCCATGACGGAGATTGTCGGCTTCCAGAAGAACGTTATCGAAAACGGCACGGCGGCGGGCAGCGCGTTCTCTTTCCCGAACACCGTATACAATGCGGCGGGCGGTTATTTCAGCATTTTCGCGGGGATAAAGGGCTACAATGTCACCGACGCGAACGGCATTCAGGCGGGGCTTCAGAGCGTGTGCTACGCGGCGGACGTTCTCCGCAACGGCGACGAGAGCATAATGGTCGCGAGCGGCACCGACGAGAACACCGACACTATTGAATACCTCTATGACAAGCTCGGGCTTATCGCCGGGGCGAAGCCTTACTCCCTCGAAAAGGAGGGCTTTACGCTCGGCGAGGGCAGTGTTTCCCTTGTTATCGAAACGGAGGACAATGCCGAAAAGCGCGGCGCGAAGAAGTACGCGGAGCTTGCGGGCTGCGCGGCGGCGCACAAGTCTGTCGATTTCGGAAAGGTGACAGGCACGGAAAGCGCATTAAAGCAGGCTGTGCTTGAGGCTTGCGCGGCGGCGGGAATTGCCCCCGCGGACATTGACGCGGTATGCGGCTTTGCGGACGGGCACAAGGCGGTGGACGCTATCGAGCTTTCGGTTTACCGCGAGATATTCGGCGAGATCCCCGTGTTCTGCGTAAAGGACACCATGGGCGAAGCGCGCGCGGCGGCGAGCGCAATGCAGGCTGCGTATGCTGCGGAGATACTTTCGGGCGAGGCAGGGGCTTCTCTTCCCGCTCACAGGATAACTGCCGACGGCGTTTGCGATGTTACCGAGGATACAACTGGTTACAGGTATGTCCTCGCGGCGGCGTTCGGCGCGGGCGGCTCGTATTCGGCGGTCGTTTTGAAGAAAGTGTGATAAATCACAGATCGGGCGGGGAGAGCGATTTCTCCGCCCTTTTCCCGAAATCAGGAGGATAAATTGGAAAACGAAACTAAAGTCGCGCTGGTAACGGGCGCGTCGCGCGGCATAGGCAGGGCGTGCGCGATTAAGCTTGCGGAGTGCGGGTATGACGTGGCGGTGAACTACAACAGCAACGAAGCAAAGGCTCGGGAGGTCGTTTCCGCGATAGAGGAAACCGGCAGGCGCGCGATAGCTGTCAAGGCTGACACGGCGGACTTGAAGGCGGTTCAGAATATGTTCCGCGAGGTACACAAGGCGTTCGGCAGGCTGGACGTGCTGGTCAACAACGCGGGCGTGGTGGACGACGCGTATCTTCTAATGATAAACGAGGACTCGCTCTCGCGCAGCCTTGACATCAACATAAAGGGCTATTTCCACTGCGCACAGCAGGCTGCCCTCAAAATGATGAGCAAGAAGCAGGGTAAGATAATCAACATCTCGTCGGTAAGCTCGGTGCTTGCGGTAGAGGGGCAGGGGGTATATTCCGCGACAAAGGGCGCGGTGAATTCCATGACGGCTACTCTCGCAAAGGAGCTTGCGCCGCGCGGCATAACGGTGAACGCGGTCGCTCCGGGGTTCATCGAAACGGAAATGATCGACGCTATCCCCGGGGACAAGAAAGAGGAGTACCTCAAGGCAGTGCCCATGCATAAATTCGGCACGGCGGCGGACGTTGCGAACGTTGTCGCGCAGCTTTGCTCGGAGGCTTTCGCTTATATGACGGGGCAGGTCATCGTGCTTGACGGGGGGCTGAGCTTATGATGGATCTTATGGAAATAAACTCGCGGATAAAGCAGCGCCCGCCGTTTCAGATGATAGAGCGCGTGGTGGAGCTGGAGCCGAATGTTTCCGCGAAAGGGATAAAGTGCGTTTCGGTCAACGAGCCTTATTTTATGGGGCATTTCCCCGACGCGCCGATAATGCCCGGCGTGCTTCTGATAGAGTGCGCGGCGCAGCTTTGCAGCCTTGTTATTGCCCCCGAAAACGCCGCGGCGGACGCGGACAAGCTTTACGTCCTGTTAAAGGTAAAGGACTTCAAGTTCCTGAAGCCCGTTATCCCCGGGGACAGGCTGGAGATCGAGGTAAAATGCACCCTTGCGAGCGCGGCGGCTTATGAATTTTCGGCGGTAATTTCGGTGGACGGAAAGGTGCGCGCAAAGGGCAGTATGCTCTTTACGGCGATAGATAAGAGCGCGGTTTATGAGTGATATAAGGGTTGAATTTTCCGCCTGCATCGTCACGGGCGGCGAGGGTCTGCGCGAGCGCGTCGTTGAGGCGGCGGGCTGCTACGCCTCGGGGAGCGCTTTTTTTGACGGGCTTTTCGAAAAGAGCGGCGCTGCGTTTGAGGAGAGCGCCTGCGGGTTTTTGCTGCTGGACAGCATGATACAGTCGCAGCGGCTGGATCGCGGCGGGATAAGGCTTCTCCGCACGGAACGCGGCAGACCCTACGCCGAGGGCGCGGCGATGGATTTCAGCATTTCCCACAGCGACGGCTGCGCGTTCTGCGCGCTTGCGGTGGGAAACGGCGCGTCGGCGGGCGCTGTCGGCGCGGACATTGAGCGCGAGCGGGATTACTCCGACGAAAAGATGGACGAGCTTTCGGCGGCGTTCATGACCGAGCGGGAGCTTGCGGAGTTCCGAGGCGCCGAGGACAGGCGCGCGGTGTTTTTTACCGCGTGGATACGCCGCGAGGCTTACGCAAAGCGCATAGGCGAGGACATTCTCGACCACATCGGCGGCGCGGGTATGGACGGGGAGAGCTTCCGCGTCGGGACTATGCTGTGCTGCGGCGCGAAATATTATTACTGCATTGACACGGCGGCGGAGCCTACTGCCGCAGACGAGGAGAATATATGAAGGTTCTTGTTCTGAACGGAAGTCCCAAAGCGGACCGCAGCAATACGCTGAACATCACAAGGGCGTTCCTCAGCGGTTTCCCCGAGGACGCCGAGGTGGAATATGTCAACATTTACCGCATGAACATCAAGCCCTGCGTCGGCTGCTTTTCCTGCTGGAGCAAAACGCAGGGGCACTGCGTTATACAGGACGATATGCAGGAGCTTTACGGGAAGATAAGCGCGGCGGACGTTATTATTGAGTCGTTCCCGCTGTATTTTTTCGGTATGCCGTCGCAGCTCAAGGCAATGACCGACCGCTGCCTGCCGTTCATGCTCCCGTATATGGGAAATCTTGTCGAGGACAAGAACGCGTCGTTCCACGAGCTGCGCGACGAGTCCATGCACGACAAGCGGCTGGTTGTGATAACGACCTGCGGCTACGTTGACGCAAAGCCTATGTACCCCGCGCTGCTCAAGGAATACGACCTTATATGCGGCGACGGGAATTATACCGCGATACTCTGCCCCGAGGGCGAGCTGTTCATTGCGGAAAAGGCGAAGCGTCAGCGCGAGGGCTACCTTGCGGACATCGCAAAGGCGGGCGCGGAGTTCGCGCGCGACCTCCGGCTCAGCCCCGAAACAATGGCGCGTATCTCGAAGCCGATACTGTCACCGAAGGGCTTTGAAACGATAACCCTTGCCCACTGGGGCAGCATTTCATAATTTCAATGCTATTCCGATGATATTTTGACGACATTTTGACATATCCGACGGCTGTTCCGTCGGGCATTGGGCTGTTTTCCGACCCGCGCCCGACGGTGCGCCGTTATTTTTTTGTCAAATTAACTCTTAGTGTTGAATACTTTCGTTATAATAAACAAAAGTAAACGATAAAAAATAGCTATTACCATGAAATATTAACAAAACTATTGAAAAATCGGAATGATTGTGTTATTATATTATATAAAGAAATAATGAAATGCCTTAGGGTTTTTGGTTATTTTGTGCAGAAGTGATTTTAAGATTAAACAGGGAGTGATAGCTTTGGCAGTAACAGTACCCGAAAATTACAATGTTCCCCTGTACCTGTTCCATCGGGGAGAAAATTCCCGCGCTTATGAGTTCTTCGGTTCTCATAAGGAAACACGCGGCGGAAAGGACGGCGCAGTGTTCAGAGTATGGGCGCCGCACGCAAAGTCCGTCAGCGTTGTGGGAGATTTTAACCACTGGGACAGAAACCGCTGCTTTATGAACAAAATCAGCGACAGCGGCATATGGGAGCTCTTTATCGAGGGTATCAAGCGATTTGATAACTACAAATACAGCATTGAAGCGCCCGACGGGCTCATCAAGCTTAAAGCTGACCCTTACGGCTTCCACATGGAAACGCGGCCTAACACCGCGACAAAGTTCTACGATATCGAGGGCTTCCCGTGGAGCGACGAAAAATATCTCCGCGAGCGCACCGAAAAGAATATCTACGACAGCCCTGCGAATATCTATGAAGTGAACGCGGGTTCATGGAAGCGCGACGGAGAAAATTATTTCGACTACCGCCGCCTTGCCGACGAGCTTATCCCCTACGTTAAGGAGATGGGCTACACTCACATTGAGCTCATGCCGATAGGGGAGTTCCCGTTCGACGGCTCGTGGGGGTATCAGCAGATCGGCTACTTCGCGCCGACCTCCCGCTTCGGCACTCCGCACGATTTCATGGCGTTCGTTGACAAGTGCCACAGCGAGGGCATCGGCGTTATTCTCGACTGGGTTCCCGCGCACTTCCCCAAGGACGCGGCGGGTCTTTACGAGTTCGACGGGCAGAGCTGCTATGAATACGACGACCCGCTCAAGCGCGAGCACAAGAGCTGGGGCACGCACATCTTCGACTGGGGCAGACCCGAGGTGCAGTCCTTCCTCATTTCAAACGCTAACTACTGGATAGAGAAATACCACATTGACGGTCTGCGCGTTGACGCGGTGGCTTCGATGCTGTATCTCGACTATGACAGGCGCGACGGCGAATGGCGCCCCAATTCTAAGGGCGGCAAGGAAAACCTTGAGGCTGTCGCATTCTTCCGCAAGCTTAATTCCGCGCTGTTCCGCGATCACCCGAACATCATGATGATCGCCGAGGAGTCGACGGCGTGGCCGCTGGTCACAAAGCCCGCGGATATCGGCGGTCTTGGGTTCAACTTCAAGTGGAACATGGGCTGGATGAACGATATGCTCAGATATATGAGCATGGATCCGCTCGGCAGACCCTACAACCATAACCTTGTAACATTCTCGTTCTACTACGCTTTCTCGGAGAATTTCATTCTTCCGATAAGCCACGACGAGGTGGTTTACGGAAAATGCTCCATGCTCGACAAGATGGGCGGACCGCGCGAATACCGCTTCAACAGCCTGCGGACATTCCTCGGCTACATGGCGGCGCACCCCGGAAAGAAGCTCATGTTCATGGGGCAGGAGTTCGCGCAGTACAAGGAATGGAACTTCCAGACGCAGCTCGACTGGGAGGTGCTGGAGTTCGAGCCGCATTACAAGCTGCACGAGTATGTCAGGGCGCTCAATAAATTCTATAAGGATACCCCTGCGCTCTGGGAATGCGACACCAGCTGGGAGGGCTTCAACTGGATATCCGCGGACGACAGCGCGAACAGCGTTATTGCGTTCAGGAGAATTTCCCGCGGCGGCAAGGAGCTTGTTATCCTCTGCAACTTCCAGCCGGTAAGACATGAAATATACGAAATAGGCGTGCCGTATTACGGCGATTACACCGAGGTGTTCAATTCCGACGACGTTCGCTTCGGCGGCAGCGGCATTACCAACGGAACGCTCCGCTCGAAGAAAGAGCCTATGCACGGTCTTGAATACAGGATCTCCATTGACCTGCCGCCTATGTCGGTGCTTTATTTTGATGTCAATAAGCTTGAGGAGCCGGTCGAGGAAGAAAATGCCCCCGAAGCGGAAGCAAGTGCACCCGAAACGGAAGCAATTGCACCCGAAGCGGAAGCAAGTGCCCCCGAAGCGGAAGCAAGTGCTCCCGAAGCGGAGGTAAGTGCCCCCGAAGCGGAAGCAACTGCCCCCAAAGCGGAAGCAACTGCCCCCAAAGCGGCTGCGCCGAAAAGCGGAGGGCACTCCCGAAAATTCAAGAAGCGTCACAGATAAATCGCGGCGTATGCCGACGGATATAAACGAAATACCGAACAGGAGGATAAATATGAACCACATAAAAAAGGAATGCGTTGCTATGCTGCTTGCGGGCGGTCAGGGCAGCCGTCTTTACGCGCTCACACAGGATATGGCGAAGCCTGCCGTTCCTTACGGCGGCAA
>JBJFHP010000174.1:0-8919 GCA_051893715.1 Oscillospiraceae bacterium | reverse complement strand
AGCTTACGCCCCAAATCCTCAACGAGTTCATCGACAAAGTGACCGTTCATCAAGCTATCAAGGTTGACGGTAAACGCCGACAGGATATTGAGGTTTATTTCAATGGTGTCGGGCAAATCTTGCCTGACGCAGAAAAAAAGCCCGAAACAACCGATTAAACGGTCATTTCGGACTTTGGCGGGAATTTATATCCCTAATCTACCCTCGGATTACGCAGGGGCGTTAATTGTGCCGTATTGACGCGAATTACTCGAACGAGTCCTCCTCGTCGCGCGCCGCGAAAAGCTCGACGAGCTTCTGCATTTCCTCCTCGGTGAGGGAAATTCCCTTGCTCATGCGGGTGTGATCGGGCGACCAGTCGCGGATATCGTACTTCGGCTCGCGATCGTTCCAGCTGACGAGGTTCAGCTCGCGCGTCCAGCCGCGCGCGGTTTCGGATATGACGCCGAGTTCCTTTGTGATCTCAAATGTGATTTCTGCCATGTCAATTCTCCTTTTCTTCGGGAGCCTTTTCCTCCGCGGCTTTTGCGCGGCGTTTCGGCTCCTTTTTCTTTTTGATCTTCGTGCTGTCCGCAACGACTATTCCGTCGTAGACCGCGTAATATTTTGGCGGGATAAGCTTGTTTATGTGAAGCTTCCCGAAAAACCAGCCCTTGAATGTCAGCTTTTCAAATATTCCGTTGAGGTAGGTGTTGATGTGGTTGCGGTCGGTCTTGTCTGTGATGAGGAAATCCCGCAGGCTCGACGGCGGCTCGTAGGTCACCACAAAATCTACGGCGTTGCCCGCCTTTTCAAGATTTTCCAGCCCCTCGGCGAGTTCCTCCTCGTTCGGTATCTCGCGCTGCCACCAGTTCTGCCCCTCGACAAGCTCGTATGCGTCGTCGCTCTGACCGCCGCCGAACGTGAACACCGTCTTTTCCGCGATCTCATAGACCTGCCCGCGCATAAGCTGCCGCAGCCGCCCGCTTATCTGCCGCGTTTTCCCGCCGCACCACTCGCTTACCTCGTACTCCTCCAGCAGGTCGTAGTTCTCGTGCGAGCCCTCGACGAAAAGGACGTTGTAGGGGAGCTTTCCGATTTTTTTAAGGAGCTTCTTTTCTTTCTTGCTCCCGTCCCATATAAAGCCGAAATCTCCGCAGATTATAAGCGCGTCCTGCCTGCGCAGCTTTCGCAGCGCGGGATTTTTGAAGCGCGTAATGTCCGCGTGAATATCGCCCGTTATGTATATCATCGAAAAACCTCCGCCCAAATAATTAAAATTCGGTTACAATTTGCGAAAAACCCTTTACAATTGCCTGTCGGATTTGCTATAATAGAAAATGTAAAGAAGTTATCGCGGGATATACCGCCTATAATATAATAACCTAAAAAAGGGGATTTGTCTATATGCAAAAAATAAAAAAATTTGCCTTATTTACATCAATTATTTTACTATTTTCGGTAATAGGCGCTTCGCTGCCGAGTTTTGCCGCATTTTCGCCCGATTTTGATGTGTACAGCGAGGGCGTTTATATGGTTAACACCGACACCGACATTGTTCTGATGTCAAAGAACGCCGACAAGAAAATGTACCCCGCCTCCACCACCAAGATAATGACCTGCCTCGTAACTCTTGCGAATGTTAAGAATTTCAGCGCGCCCGTCAAGGTGCCCTACGACTGCTTCAATGAGTTCAAAGAGGACAACCCGAATTTTATCGGACCGTCCGGCGGCGCTATTGAGCCGCTTCAGGACAACCTTACTTATAACGACGCTATATATTCCATGATGATCGCGAGCGCGTGTGAATCCGCGAATATACTCGCGTACAACGTCGGCGGGGGGAGCATTGCGAACTTCGTCCAGATGATGAACGACATGGCAAGGCAGATTGGTTGTAAGAACACCCATTTCTCCAACCCGCACGGGCTGTTTGCCGAGGATAACTATACCACCCCGTATGATATGTACATCATCACGAAATACGCGATGGACAATTACCCCGCATTCATGAAGATATGCAACACCTATTCCTATGATATGCCCGCGAACAAGGCTTACCCCTCGGGCTATACCCTTACCCACACGAACAAGATGATGCAGTCGACAAGCACATATTATTACGAGGGAGTAAAGGGTATCAAGACAGGCTCGATAGACAAGTATTACTACAAGACCGAGGACGGCAGGTGGAGCTGGGACAACTACGAATACGGCAGCCGCGCGCTCGTCACCTCCGCGCAGCGCAACGGCTACACCTACATCATCGTCACAATGGGCGCGCCCTACTGCAACGACGACGGCACCGCCACCGAAACGCTCTATAATTTCACCGACCACATCAACCTGTACAACTGGGCGTTCGACGAGTTTGAATACACGCTCGTCATCGGCAAAAATCAGCAGATAATGCAGGCGGACGTTGAAAAGGGGTATGAGTCGGATAAGGTGGGAATAATTGCCACCGAGGATTATTACACCCTCCTCCCGAAATCGCTGGATATAACCACGATTCAGCAGGTAAAGCCCACGCTGAAGCCCATTGAAGCGCCCGTTCAGAAAGGTATGCTCGTGGGCAAGCTGGAGCTCAGGCTTAACGGCGAGACCCTCACGAAGCTGAAGCTTGTGACCGAGCGCGGCATTGAGCTCGACATGGCGGAATATTACAAGGAAAAAATTGGCAATATCATCGCTATGCCGCAGTTTATCGCGATCGTGGTGCTGTTCGGCGTACTTATAATAATGCTCGCAGTGACAAGAATGCTCCGTGCACGCTTCTACCGCGCATATGCGGAACGCAACCGCCGCCGCAAGAATATACAGATGGCTCCGCGTCAGGGCAATAACCGCAGCACCGCCAACCGCAGCAACATCAACAGGCGGAGATGACGGAGATAACGCATGAATATAAATTTCATCGCCATGGGCAAAATAAAGGAAGCATGGTATCGCGACGCCTGCGCGGAATACATCAAGCGCATGGGCGCGTTCGCGCAGACGAAGGTATTTGAGCCCGCCCCCGTCGATCTCCCGAAGGAGCCCTCCGACGCGCAGATACGCAAGGCGCTGGAGCAGGAGGCTGCGCGGATAAGCGAGTGCATTCGCCCCGCGTCCTACACCGTCGCAATGTGTATTGAGGGGAAAACCATGCCGAGCGAAAGGCTCGCCGAAACGCTGTCGGGGCTTGGCAGCAGGGGAATAAGCACCGTTAATTTTGTTGTAGGGAGCTCGTTCGGGCTGTCCGAGCAATTCAAGAAAAGCGCCGACCTGCGTATGTCGATGTCGCCGATGACGTTCCCGCATTCGCTCGCGCGCGTCATGCTTTACGAGCAGGTGTACCGCGCGTTTTCGATAATCAATAACTCAAAATATCATAAATAACGTATTTTTTACAAGAAAGCACTTGTTTTTTGATAAAAAATGTGTTAAAATAAATTATAACTTTTATATACCGCACAAGGCTTCACGGGTTTTGTGCGGTTTTGACTGCAATAATCAATAACTAAGGTGGTGGGAATATGAACGCCGACGGGCACAGTCGATGTAGGCTGAAATACAAAGCGAAGAATGCTGCTGCGGCGTTTATTTCCGCAGCGGGTTTCTTTGCGCATAATGCAATAATGCAAAGGAGTGACCGCGTTTGGTTAAATATTACAGAAGCATAGAGGGCAGGCTCTGCGAGATAGACAAGCCCGAGCCGGGCAGCTGGATATCCGTTATTGACCCGACCGAAACGGAGATATCCGACCTCGAGGAGGATATGCACATCGACCGCGACTATATCCGTGCCGCGCTGGATGAGGAGGAGCCCTCCCGTATCGAAAGCGACGACGGCGTGACGCTGATTGTCGTGGACTATCCTATCGCCGAAACGGACAACGACCCCGACAGGACGCTGCTGTATTCCACGATGCCTATGTCCATGATCATAACCGACGACAACGTTATAACCGTCAGCGCAAAGGAAAACACCGTCGTCGAGGAAATAGCAAAGGGCGTAGTAAAGGGCGTTCAGCCCCATTTGAGAACGCGTTTCGTGTTCAATGTCCTGCTGCGTATCGCAGCGCGCTATCTGCAGTACCTCAAGCAGATAGACAAGCTGTCCAACTACATCGAGGGCACGCTTTACAAGTCGATGAAAAACAAGGGACTTATTCAGCTGCTCGGGCTGGAGAAGTCGCTGGTATATTTCTCCACCTCGCTCAAGGCGAACGAGGCGGTGCTTGAAAAGCTCATGCGCGGGCGCTACCTCAAGCTTTACGAGGAGGATCAGGACCTGCTGGACGATGTACTTATCGAGGTTAAACAGGCGATAGAGATGACAAACATCTACTCGAATATCCTTTCGGGAACAATGGATACCTTCGCGAGCATTATCTCCAACAACCTCAACATCGTCATGAAGCGCATGACGACCTTCACGATAATCATTGCGGTGCCGACGATCGTGTTCAGCTTTTACGGCATGAACATCAACGAGAACGCGGGCGGGCTGCCGCTGGCGAACGTGTGGTTCCCGCTTGTCATCAGCCTTGTGCTGTCGGTGCTTGTCGGGCTGTTCATCAATTATACTCAGAAATTCAAGTGAATTACACGGGCGGTACGGCTTATGTATCGCCCGTTTTTGTTTTTGCGGGAAAAAGGCGGCATTTTGTCCGTCTTTTTTTGTTAAAAAGCTATAAAAACTCTTGACATTGCAGGGTTAAATAGGTATAATTATAACAGGGTGATATGCGTAAATAACGCTGCCCTTAACTTAAATTAGCTTAACCGAACCGGAAAATCCCTTAAAGGAGAAAAATCATGCCTTACAACCTGGTCAATTCACTGATCGATAAATTCAACGCCCTCGCCGAGGAAGAAAAGGATATCCACGCGCAGAAGGACGTTGTATGGAAAGAGTACAACGACTATTGCAGCGCGAGCGACTCCGACCTTAGCGAAAAGCTTGCCAAGCTCAGAAAAAAGATCGCCAAGATGGAAGAATATATGCGCTACGCCGCAGAGCACACCGACGAGCTCGAGGAAGCGACCGAGCCGTTCGAGTCGAGCGAAAGCACGCTTGTCAGCCTTCAGCAGAGCATAGGGCTGGACTCGCACAACGACGCCTCCGCGGAAACGCTCTACACCAAGGCGTCCGCGCAGAAGCTGCTTTATGAGCAGGAGATAAACCGCGAGCGCACCCGTATCGAGGGCAGCAAGGTGCAGGCGCAGCATCAGTACGACAACGAGAACGCCGAGCTCATCAAGCGTCAGAACAAGCACGACGCGGATTTCAAGGAATACATCGAGTCGGACGAGTTTAAGAATTATCTGAAAAAGCTCACCGCCGACGCCGCTTCCTTTAACAGCACGGGCATAATTAAGCCCGACGACTGCGACTACATAAGTCTCGGTCAGCGCCGCGTAAGGCTGCCTATCCCCGAAAAATTCGAGCAGGAGCTCACCATGTCCACCGCGGGCGTGTTCAATTCCGCCGCAAAGACGATCGGCGCGCCGTATGTTGTCCCCATGGACAAGGGCAGCGTCCTTATGATAGACTATGACGACCGCAACGGTACTTACCTCATGGGCGGTATTCAGCGCCTGCTCCTTAATGCGATAAAGTATTTCGGCGATGACATCAGAAGTATGTTCTTCTGCGAGCCGACAAAGTTCAGCCCCGACTGCCTCGGGCATATCTCGGGTCTTGCCAGGGGCGTTAACCCGTACATGATTTTCCCCACCTCGATGGAATCGGTGAAGTCCTCGCTGGAGCAGCTCTCGGCAGAGGCAGAGCCGTCGCAGGCTGTTACAAAAATATTTGTATTCTGCAGCTTCCCCGAGGCATACGACGAGGACATGATAAGCCGCATTGCTGAGCTTTGCGAAAAGGCGGAGGAAAACGGCTCGCTTGTCGTGCTCACGCATAAGCAGTCCGACGACGTGACCGAAGATGAAAAGAAGGTGCGCGCAATTGCTTCCACTATCCGCAGCAGAAACGGCGGTTTTTATCTCGAGGAAACAAAGCAGAGCCTTTTCTGGTACTCCGCACCGTCGGAGATACCTACCGAGATACGCAGGGTATATGTTGAACAGCGCCGCCTTGCGGCAATGCAAAGACCGCAGCCCGCGCCCGTTCCTACGCCCGCGCCCGCACCCGTTCCGACCCCCGCTCCCGTGCCCGTTCCCGCAGCGGCAGCGCCTGCACCCGCAGTCACAGCTCCCGCTCCCGCAGTTACAGTCGACCCTGCGCAGGAATTTGCCGTTCCGATAAATATTCCCGATATGCCCGACGGCGAGCCTGCCAAGGCAGAAGCGCCCGATTACGCGGTAGATATGAGCGAGGATCCGACAGCTCCTCCCGTTCCCGAGCCTTTCGGCGAGGCGCTTGCAGCCGACATTGCTCCGGGACAGTTTACTGCTCCCGAGCCCGCTTACGCTGCCCCCGTTACTCCAATTACTCCCGCTGATCCCGCCGAAACCGAACCCGCTGCTCCCGTGGCTGCCGAAAAGACGGTCAAGCTGCCGAGGGTTGTCCCGCTCGGAACGGATATCGCGGGCAACACAGCCGCTCTCGACATCGGAAAGGGAACGGTTGTCTACATATGCGGCGCGGCGGGTCCCGACAGGGCTTCCGTGCTAAAGCAGATAGTTAACTGCTCGGCAGGGGCAGAGGTGTGGCTCGCCGATTTCGCGGGCGCATTTGCGGGCTGCTCGGATAAGCTCCCGCCGCAGGTTAAATTCTGCGTTATAGGCGGCGGCAGCGATATGGTAAGCGACATTGCGGACAAGCTCTGCACCGAGCGCGACAGGCGCGCGGAAATAATGCGCAGAAACGGCTGCTCCGATTACTCCGTGCTCCCCGATTTCGTTAAGCTTAACGAGCTGCTTGTCGTTGTGGACGGCTTCGGCGTGATGTACGAGCTTGTCGGCGGCGAAAGCGGCGGCTTGGGCAGGGACGCCGCAGCGGCGCTGAAGGGTCTTTTCGCTGACGGCGGCAGGTATGGTATCCGCTTTGTGCTTGCGGCGGACAGGTATGTTAACGGCTGCTTTGCGGACGACGCTGTTCACAGCGCGGTCGCGCTTACCAACAACGACGCGGGAATTTCCGCGATGTTCGGCAGAATGCAGCTTTCCGCCGAGGATATTTCCAACCTTTCGAGGATACCCGCACGCAACGCGGTCATCGGCGCGCCCGACACCGCAGGAGCGGTGCTGACCACAATACGCATAGACGCGGCGGGAGAATTTGCCTCCGACAGCTCGCAGAGCGTTGTCATTGACAGGAGAAGCTGCCATCTGTTCAGGGAAAAGCGCAGGGAAAGAAGCGAGCTTCTCACGCAGAAGCGCGAGAATGAAACGCTGCTGTTCCTTGGCGAGCCCTGCGCGGTCATGACGGAATATCCCATAAAGCTCACAGAGGACTTTGCGGAGAACCTGCTCATCGTTTCTTCCCCGAGGGAGAAAAAGGCGGCGGCAAGCGCCGTTATGTCGGTGATAAGCTCGCTTGGCGAGCAGGAACAGCCCGTTGAGATAATTACCGCCGCAAACGACCCCGTTTATGAGGAGCTGCGCGCAGACAGCCTTATCGACAACGTAAGCGTAAGCTGCGGCGCGGACGCTGTGGCGCGTATCAGAGAGCTTTCCGCGGAGGTTTCCGGGGGAAAAACGACAGGCGGATTTGTTATCCTGCTCGGCGGCGACAGGCTCGCTGCGGAGCTCAGGCTGACCTCGCCCGACGATATTTCGGCGCTCGTTAAGGCGCTGGCAGTGGGCGCAAGAAGCGGTCTGCACTTCGTTTTCACGGCGGGGAGCGTTCTCTCGCTTGAGGAAAGCGGTATCTCCCGCGACCTGTTCGGGCACAAGGCGGTGTTCGCAGTGCCGGTAAGGGAAGCGGAGCGGCTGCTTGAAAGCGCGGCGGTGAAGCTGCCCGCGCACGCGTTCAGGCTTTCGGATTACAGCGGCGAGGCAACAATGATGACTTATCGCCACTACGGCATAGAAATGTAATGATTGCGGGAGGAGCGTTCGTTCCTCCCGCGTTTTTGTTACCTCAAAAAATCGCCGCGAAGCGTTATTTTTCGGGCAAAACGGCATAAATATTGTCGTGCGATTGCTCCGCAGAGCAAAAAAATCCGATTGACAAAACGGCGCAGTTGTGCTAAAATAAAGTGAGAAAATAATATAACCACTCGCGGAGAAATTCGCGGGTGGCTTTTGTGCTTTTCGAAATGGCGAAAGGGCAAAAGAAAGGAAAGCTTATGTCGGTTTTTGATATTTTCAATAAATTGGAGCAGAAGCGTGCTCCCGAGCCAACGGGACCCGTTGAGTTCATAATATGCGGGCTCGGCAATCCGGGGACGCAGTACGAAAACACCCGCCACAATATCGGCTTCATGACGATAGACACGCTCTGCGAGAAATACAAGCTCAACTGTAAGAAGCTGCGCTTCAAATCGCTGACCTGCGACGCGGTAATATCCGGCAAGCGCTGCCTCATAATGAAGCCCACCACATTCATGAACAACAGCGGCGAGGCGGTCACCGAGGCAATGTCGTTTTATAAGATACCGCCCGAGCGCACGATAATCGTGTATGACGACATTTCGCTCGAGCCGGGAAAGCTCCGCATTCGCCGAAAGGGAAGCGACGGCGGTCACAACGGCATAAAGAGCATAATCTACCTTTCGGGCAAGGACACGTTCCCCCGCATAAAAATGGGCGTCGGCGCCAAACCGCACCCCGATTACAGCCTTGCCGACTGGGTGCTGGGTCATTTCAAGAAAGAGGACGGCGAGAAGCTGGAGCAGTGCTTCGACAACGCGGTCGCCTGCCTTGAACTGATGGTCGGCGGCAAGACCGACGAAGCCATGAACAAATACAACTCCTGATACTTTGAAACCGAGACCAGCTATGAAAAGTCAATAGACAAAAGCGCCAAAAATTAGGCGACAAGTT
>JBJFHP010000173.1:0-8934 GCA_051893715.1 Oscillospiraceae bacterium | reverse complement strand
CCCGCTTCTATCGCAAGGCGCTTGTGACCCATATCCTGAAGCGCGATGACCTCCGCGCGAACCTCCTCCTGCGTGAGCTTTTTGCGGGTGATATGCTTGTTTTTCATGTGGTAGGGGCAGTATACGCAGCCGTTTACGCAGTAATTCGAGAGATAAAGCGGCGCGAACATAACTATTCTGTTTCCGTAGAACGCAAGCTTTATTTCCTTGGCAATGCTGTATATCTGCTCGATTTTTTCGGGGATATCGCAGGCGAGAAGCACGGAAGCCTCCCTGTGGGTAAGCCCGCTGCAAACGCAGCCTGTCGCTGTCTTGCGGGGGCGCGCTTTTTCGAGAATGCTGTCGATAAGCTCGATGTTATTCTTGTTTGCCTCCGCGTATGCTATGGTTTCAAGTATTTCGGCGTCGTTGATAAATTCCTCCGCCTTGAGTGATTTGGGATCGTATGCTGCCATTGTGTCAAATTCCTTTCATTTTATAGCGTCGCCGCGCGCCGTGACTATTTCACAGCCCGTCGATTTAACGCGCGCGGACAGGCATTTAATGCACTGCGCCGCTTCATCGCCCGTGCAAATTTTGTTGTCGTAAAGCTCGTATTTTTTGCGCACTCCGACGGGGGACAGGTTAGGCATAACGACGTTCGCGCCGCTTAAAATGCCTTTTTCTCTGCCGTTCGGGAGTATCGTTCCGAGCGCGGTGGTCGCGGGGAGAAGTATTTTCGGTTTGATAAGCCGTATCACCGACAGCAGGAAGCAGGTGAGCTCTGCGCTCCCTGCGGGGTGACCCGCAAACGGCGTCGCCGCGTGCGGTATAAACGGACCTATCCCGCACATATCGGGCGAAAATTCCTCAACGAATTTCAGATCCTTTGCAAGCAGCGCGCTCGTCTGAAACGGCGAACCCACCATAAACCCGCAGCCGACCTGATACCCTATCCGTTTAAGCTGCCGCAGGCATTCCATGCGGTTATCGAACGACATCTGCGGCGGGTGGAGCTTCTCGTAATGCTGCTTGTCGGCGGTTTCGTGGCGGAGCAGGTAGCGGTCGGCGCCGCTGTCGAACATTCGCTTGTAGCTCTCATAGCTGCGCTCGCCGAGCGAGAGCGTTACCGCGCAGTCGGGGTGCTTTTCCTTGAGCTTTTCGATAATTCCGCAGACAAATTCGTCCGTAAACGCGCCGTCCTCGCCGCCCTGAAGCACGAAGGTGCGGAAACCGAGCGCGTGACCCTCGTCCGCGCAGGCGAGTATTTCCTCCTCGGAAAGGCGGTAGCGCTCGCAGGAGGAGTTGCCCGCCCTTATCCCGCAGTAAAGGCAGTTGTTTTTGCAGATGTTGCTGACCTCGATAAGCCCGCGTATATAAACCGCGTTCCCGTAATATTTTTGGCGGGCGGCTCTCGCTTTTTCGGCAAGGAGCGCTGCGGCTTCATCGGTGCGGTGGTCGAGGAGGTATTCATATTCGCCGAGCGAAAGCGAATGCTCCGTTTCGAGCTTTTCGATAAGCTGTGCGGTGCGGTTATCCATTGCTGATAACGTTTGAATAGGCGGTCTTGACGTTAACGCCGGGGAGCTTTCCTATCTTCCCCGAAAGCGCGGAGATAGTGTCCTGCGGCGCGTCGAGCGCAACGCTGATAATGCTGATTTTCCGTTCACGATAGGGCACGCCCATTCGCCCGATTATGTACTGCCCGTATTCGTGAAGTATTGCGTTGAGGGTTTCCGTCGAGGAAAGCTCCTCGACAATTATACCCATGATAGCAACTCTCGTTTCCTTTGTTTCTATGATATTTCACCCTTTCCCAAAAAAATAAAAATGCCGTACCCGCGCCAAAAAGGCAGAAAGGTACGGCAGAAAATGCAGAAATATGCAGTAAAACTATGCCGCCGCCTTTCAGTCAGAACGCTCTTTCTGTCGGGAGAACGAATTTATGATAATATTGTAGCATATTATCGGTGGGTTGTCAAGCGGTTTTCGGGCGCTTTGCAATAATATTTTTGGGGAAAATCAGCCTTGACATTTGCCCGTTTTATGATATAATGATTAACAGGCAACAAGCTTTTTCGGGAGGAACAAATGAACATCAAATACATCCGCGAGCCCACCGACCTGCAATGCGGGCAGGCTGTTCTTGCAATGCTGCTCGGAACGACTGCCGAGTACATATGCCGTTATCTCGGAAACGACCGCGAAACCGACCTGCGCGAAATGAAGCGTGTTCTGACCGAGCACGGCGTAAAATTTTCGCCCGAGCGCAGGCAGGTTCAGACCGCCTCGGAGCTCCCGCGCTGCGCGCTGCTCAGCCTTGAAACGCCCCGCTGCTGGCATTGGGCGCTGTATGCGGAAGGGGTGTTTTACGACCCCGAGCACGGCGTCCTCGACGACTTCCCGCAGTCGGCGCGCAGGTTCTATTGGGAGATTTTCCATGAAACGCTGAACGGGCTTTCGTGAGCGCGCGTGGTATTAAACGAAAGGGATCGTGATAAAAAATGACAATAACGACCGAGCGGCTGATACTCCGCCCGTGGAAAGAAACGGACGCGGAAAGCCTTTTTGAATACGCAAGCGACCCCGCCGTGGGACCAATTGCGGGCTGGCAGGTACACAAGAGCGTTGAGGACAGCCTTGATATTATAAGAAATGTTCTCTCCGCAGAGGAAACCTATGCGGTGTGCCTGAAAACGGACGGACGCGCCGTCGGGAGCGTCGGGCTTATCCCGCCGATGCAGTCCCATGTTAAAATTTCGGGAAACGAGATAGAGATAGGCTACTGGATAGGCGTTCCTTTCTGGGGTAACGGCTATATTCCCGAAGCGGTGAGGGCAATGCAGAAGCGCGCGTTCGTTGAGCTTGGGTACAGCGCGATGTGGTGCGGGTATTACGACGGCAACGAAAAATCGCGGCGCTGTCAGGAAAAATGCGGGTTCGTATATCACCACACCGAGGAAAACAAGCTGTGCGAGCCGATGGGTGACGTCAGAACGGAGCATTTCACCTATCTGACAAAGGAAATGTGGCTGAAAAGCCTGACCCCAAAATAAAAGAAGGTGCTGTCCAAGCGGGCAGCACCTTTTGTTATTACAATGTTATCCAATCGGAATAGCCGTATTCCGTGTAGTCGCAGGTTTCCTTAACATAGCCTATGACCGCGAAGCAATAGGTCTTGCCTTTCTTGCCGGTTATCTCGGCGGTAACCTTGTCGGTATCGGAAACGACCTTTGTGAAATCGCCGCCCGCTACTGTCTGCCATACGTTGTATGTCGCGCCGTTGACCTTTGTCCAGGAAACTATGAGCTTGTTTCCGTCTTTCTTGACCGTGACCTTGGGCGAGATCGCGTCAACCTTCACCGCCTGCGAATAGCCGTAGCCCGTGGAGTATTTCAGCGTGGGGTCGTATCCCGACACGGCAAAGCTGTACTTGTGACCGTCGGGGACAATGAACGACGCCGTAAGCGCGGAAACGCCTTTCTTCATCAGCGTGTATTTCCCGCCGTCAACGCTCTGCCAGATGTCGTAGGTCTTTGAATTGCCGACCTTGTTCCAGGACAGCGTTATCTTGTTGGTGCTGTTTTTGACCGTCACCTTGGGGACGGCGTTGGATATCTTGACCGACTTTGACGTCACATACGCCGTGCTGTATTTCACCGTGGGGATATACGCCTTGACCTTGAATTTGTAGGTGTGACCTGTCTTGACGTTTACATTTACAGACATCTTGTCCGTGTTTTTGACAACGGTCTTGTATTTGCCGCCGTCAACGCTCTTCATGACCGTGTATTTCGCGCCGGGGACTTCCGTCCAGCCGACAGTAAGCTTGCTGCCGCTTCTTGTGACAGTCACTTTCTGCGCCTTGGAATCCACCCTGAACGGCTCGGTGAATGCGTATTCGGTGCTGGAATTTGTTTCGGGGATAAATGCGGAGAGGGCGAACTGATATGTA
Organism: Oscillospiraceae bacterium; assembly: GCA_051893715.1. Taxonomy (GTDB): domain Bacteria; phylum Bacillota; class Clostridia; order Oscillospirales; family Ruminococcaceae; genus CAG-115. Next base: position 5,000 of record JBJFHP010000173.1, on the reverse strand, counting down.
ACGTCCTTTTTGAAGTCTACCTTTGCGGAAAGGGCGGTCGTCTTTTCCTTGATTTTCTTGTATTTACCGTCCACAAGCTGCCACAGGTCGTAGTAGGAGGCCCCGCTGACCTTGCCCCAGCTTACCGAAAGCTTATCGCCGCTGAGCTTCATGCTGAGCTTGCCGGGCGCGGGCGTTATCTTGAACTCAACGGTGCGCGAGCCGCAGTACGCCCCGATACCCTTGACGTCCGCGTATGCGGTGCCGATGTTCGTGTTGTCGCGGTAGGTTACGGTGTAATCAACGCCGTTTTTGAGGGTGTAACCCGCCTCGTTGAGCGGGATATCGGGCTTCACCGCCTTGCCCGTGTAGGTGGCTTTGACTGCGCCACAGCTTAATTCCGAGATATCCTTTGCGAGCGTTTCGGAGCTTATGCCCTTGCCCGCAGTCATGTTGTCGGAAACGAGAGTGTTCTTTCCGCTCGGAACGCTGAACACGGCGGGTTCAAGACCCTTGCCGCCCTTGAGAGCCTTTTTAAGATATAACGAGTAAAATTCCCGCGCGCCCTCGTCGGTGGAGGTGGTGTAGCCGAAATCGGGGGAGGAGTGGAGCCTCGGCGTATTTTCGTTTATCTGCATGGAGCGGTGCTCCATATTGTGGAGCATTTCGTGAACGACCGTGCTCTCGGGGAAACTGCCCGTGATCTCGTTCTCGTCGGTGAAATTTATCTGACAGCGCCCCTGCATTCCGAACGCAGAGCCCAGTCCTGCCCAGCCGCCCGCTTTATTTCCGAGCGGCAGAACGAATATCACCTGATTGTAGGTCTTGCCGCCCGAGTATTTCTCGATAAGCGACTCCGAGAGCTTCGAGCCGGTGTCGAACCGGTTTCCGCGTATCTCGCCCGTGCCCCATTTATCGCCCGCGTAATAGTATTCGGCAAGCTCCCTTAACGGCTCGGTTTCGACGACGAATTTCATGTCGCTTTCATTAACGTTGATAAGCCCGCCCGAGAGCTTGTTGAACGAATTGGGGTGGGACTTCGAGGTGGATATGCCCTTAATTAAGGTCTTTGCCCTTTCAACGGCTTCGTCGCTCAGGGAGGACATCACCCAGTCGGTGCCGTCGCTGCTAGCGTCCTTAGCATTTATCTCCGTGAAAATTATGGTGAGAATTTTCCAGTTGTTGGTCATCTCCTGCTTTTCAAGCTTGACATCGCTGAACCATGCCGTTCCGTGGCACTTTGCGTTGTAAATGCCGTTTTGCAGGCAGAGGTCAACAGAGGTCCTGTCGCCCGAATTGAAGAAGTATTCAACGGTAGTCCATTCGCTGTCGGTGGTGAACTCGGAATGGTCGTAGCTGAAAGACAGCCCGACGCAGGCGCCCGACTTGTCGTCCTCCGCCTCGGGGTCAAGTGAATAGCCCGAATACTTCACCTTTGCGGAGAAGCGGTAGCTCGTGTTCGGCTGAACGGTGAACGACTTTTCGATATAGGAAATGTTGTAGTCGGTGTTTTCCAGCCTGAACGAATAGCTGCTCCCGACAGGGCGGACGTTTTTGTCGACGGAGAACAGCGTGCTGCCGTTTCCAATCCAGCCAACAATGTCGTCGCTGTCCCAATACACCTGCCATTCGGTGAGCGAAGCGGCAGCCGCAGACAGCGCGATCACACACGACAGCGCGGCAGCGGTCAGCAGCGCCGACAGGTATCGCATGACCTTTTTCATAAAATAACCCTCCTGTTTCAAAAAAAGACAGTTTTCACTGCCATATATTTTCATTGTATCACAAAATTTTACGGATTGCAATACCGATTTGGGGTTAAATCAATGCCGATATTAAATTTATTGCGGCATTTCGGGCAGGGCGAAAGCCGTTTATTTTGCGTTAAATCTTATAAATATTACAAAAAATGGTTGACAATTGGAAGATTATGTGTTACAATTATATTAACAAATTACCAACGCATACAATATGTGACATTTTATAACGAACGGGGGACAGACATATGTCAAAAATAAGCAGGAAGATACTGACAGCTGCGGGAGCGCTGATACTTGTCATGGCGCTGACGATACTTATTACGACAATAACCATGGCAAAGCAGCATAATGACAGCATTATGAGCGAAAGAGCCGCTGCGGGGATAAATGTGCTGAAAAATGACATTAACGTTCAGTTGAGCCGTCTTGCGGAGATATCGGAGCAGCAGGCGGTGCTTTCCGCGGCGGAGAGCGCCCTTTCGGGCGGCGGTGACATTGACGAGGTATGGAGCGCCGCGCGCGGGACGGATAAGGACTACGCCGCGGTGCTTGCCGCCGACGGGAGCGTTGTCTGGCGCTCGGAGGGCTGCCCGACAGCCGACGGCGGGTTTGCGCAGGTGCTCTCGGGGAAGGAGCGCGAGGGCGTTGTCCGTCACGGAGAGGCGCTCTGCATTGAGCATATGTCAGCCGTTCCGTCGGGCGGGAGCGTTGTTGTCGGAATGGATATGAACCAAACGGATTACCTTGACGCCGTGAAAGAGCAGACGGGCGCAGAGGTGACGGTCTTTCTCGGGAATATCCGCTATGCGACGACGGTCGTTGACGCCGCGGGTCAAAGGGTCGTCGGCACGGCAATGTCGGACGCGGTGGAACAGCGCGTCATAGCCGCCCGGGAAAGCTACACGGGCACTGCGGACATACTCGGTCAGAACCACTATGTCGACTATGAGCCGCTGTACGACGCGGGCGGCGGGCAGGTCGGGGCGTTATTCGGCGGGTTTTCCTCGGCGGAGTCGGACGCAATGTTCGGAATGATGATCATTGTTTCGATATCGGTGACGGCGGTCGTTATCGTTGCTGCCGCAGTATTGCTTGTGTTAATGCTGCGGAACATGGTGGAAAAGCCCATTATCGAGGCTAACAATATTGCCGCGCAGATGAGCCGCGGCGAGCTGAGCGCGCCAGACACGGATTTCAGGTTCGGTAATGACGAGATAGGCGATTTCGCAAGGCACCTTGAGGGCGCGAAGCATGACCTCAGCGCCTGCATAGCCGATATTTCGGACGTGTTGTCGCAGATGGCGGAGGGTGATTTCAAGGCGTCCTCCTCAATGGAGTACATAGGCGATTTTGCGAAGATAAGCGCTTCATTTAAGACCATTGAGGGCAATCTGCACAGCGTTATCGCGGGGATAAATTCCGCTTCCGACGACGTTTCGACGGGAGCGGCGCAGATAGCCGAGGGCGCGCAGTCCCTCGCGGAGGGCACGACAAGGCAAGCGGACGCGATTGAGCGCCTTTCCGCAGCAATAGCGGATATTTCCGGTCATATCGACAGTAGCGCCGCTAACGCGGGCAGGGCGAACGAGCTTTCGGAGCAGACGGCGGAGAAGATAGATCTTCAGGACAAGGAAATTTCCGATATGCTGGCGGCAATGGACGTTATAAGGGAGAAGTCCGACCAAATCGGCGAGATAATCCGTACAATAGAGGACATAGCTTTTCAGACGAATATCCTCTCGCTCAACGCGGCTATCGAAGCGGCGCGCGCGGGCGAGGCGGGCAAAGGCTTCGCAGTCGTTGCCGACGAGGTGAGGAACCTTGCGGCAAAGAGCGCCGAGGCTGCCGGCAATACAAACGAGCTCATTTCCTCCGCAGTTGCCGCGGTGCAGAACGGCGCGGAGATCGCGCAGCGCACGGCAGTTTCCATGCTTGCCGTAAAGGAATTTGCGGGGCAGACCAACCTGCTTCTTAACGGGATAACGGAGGCTTCCGTAAGTCAGGCGCAGGCGGTAAGGCAGGTGACGGTCGACCTCGGGCAGGTCGCGGCTGTCGTTCAGCAAAATTCCGCCACGGCGGAGCAGTCGGCGGCTTCCTGCGAGGAGTTGAGCGGCATGGCGGGCGAGCTGAAGCGGCAGATAAGCAAGCTTAGAGCCTGACGTTAACGAAAGCGCCCCGCCGCGCCTTGACCCCAAAAAATTTTTTCAAAAACCCCTTGACATATCCGATAAGGAGTGCTATACTTAAAAGACAATCACTTTGCGCTGCATACAAATCTACAGTACAAACTGAACAGACGGGAGCGAAAACTCTGCGTCGGGTCACGCGTTGACAGTGGAGATAAACACCCACGGGACAGTAGTTACGGATTACCGGTCTCGTGGGTGTATTTTTATACCCCGAAACCCGAACGACGGAGGTACAACATGAAAAACACAACAAAAAACACAGAACTTAACTTCGAGAAAACAGCGGTGCGCGTTTCGGCGGTAAGCATTATCGGGAACGTTATCCTCTCGCTGCTGAAGCTGCTTGCGGGAATAATCGCGCATTCGGGCGCAATGGTAAGCGACGCCGTTCATTCCGCGTCGGACGTTTTCAGCAGCATTATCGTTATAATCGGGGTCAAGCTTTCCGCGCGGGATTCCGACGACGACCACCCCTACGGGCACGAGCGCCTTGAATGCGTTGCGGCGATAGTCCTCGCGGTGATACTGCTGATAACGGGGCTGTTTATCGGCGAGGCGGCGGTTTCGACCATTGTCTCGGGGAATTACGGCGAGCTTGAAGCGCCGGGTATACTCGCGCTTGTCGCGGCGATCGTTTCGATAGTTGTCAAGGAAGCAATGTTCCACTACACGAAATACTATGCCGTAAAGCTGGATTCCGGCGCGGTCATGGCTGACGCTTGGCACCACAGAAGCGACGCGCTGTCCTCGATAGGCGCGCTTATCGGTATCGCGGGAGCAAGAATGGGGCTGCCGATACTCGATTCCGTCGCGAGCCTTGTCATCTGCCTGTTTATCGCAAAGGCGGCGTTCGATATTTTCAGGGACGCTATCGATAAAATGGTGGATCATTCCTGCGACAAGGACACCGAGCAGGCGCTTATGGAGTGCGTGCTGTCGCAGGAGGGAGTTGTCGGCGTGGATATGCTTAACACCCGCGTTTTCGGCAACAAGATTTACGCCGACGTTGAAATAAGCGCAAACGGCAGCCTTTCCCTGCGCGAGGGACACGACATTGCGGAAAACGTACACA
>JBJFHP010000172.1:0-40317 GCA_051893715.1 Oscillospiraceae bacterium | reverse complement strand
CTACCTCCGTTTGTCTGATCATCTTCCCACACTTGCGTGACCGGTGACGCAAGGTGTATTCTGTCACATATTATCTTATCATAAAACACGCTGGTTGTCAATACCAAAAAGGGCGCATATAGTATTCACGCTCAGGAGGGCGAATTAATTGATAATTGATAATTGATAATTGTCAATAAAAAAAATAAAACCGCGAAGCGGCACCAAAATTATTCACTATTCACTATTCACTATTCAATATAATAATAAAAGGGGCGCACATGGTCGTGTACGCCCCATATTGTTCGGTCAGCTTAATTGCTTACTTGATGACTCTTACCGCAACAACGCCTGCAACAGCCTTGAGGGAAGCCTCAATGCCGGAAACGTCGCCCTTTACATCGAGGCAGGTGTATGCGTAGTCCTTCTTGGACTTGCTCACCATGTTCTCGATATTGATGCCCGCAGCGGAAACCGGAGCGGTGATGTTGTTCAGCAGACCCTCGGAGTTCTTGTGGATAACGCAGATCTTTGCGTTGCCGGTGATCGCCATTTCAACATTCGGCAGGTTTACGGAGTTCTTGATATTGCCGTTTTCGATGTAATCAGCGATCTCCTTTACCGCCATAACAGCGCAGTTGTCCTCGCTCTCCGGCGTGGAAGCGCCGAGGTGCGGCAGAGCCACAACGCCCTCAACGCCGATAAGCGCGTCTGTCGCAAAGTCTGTTACATAGCAAGCCATGCCGCCGTTTGCGAGGGCGTTCAGCACAGCCTTTTCGTCAACCAGCGAATCTCTGGAGAAGTTCAGCAGGCGGACGGTCTTCTTCATAGAAGCAATAGCTTCCTCGTTTATCATGCCCTTGGTATCAGGCAGAGCGGGAACGTGCAGCGTAATGTAATCGCACTGCTCGAATATCTCCTTGTTGCTCTTTACATAGTGAACCTTGCCGGACAGCTTCAGCGCGTTCTCAACGGAGAGGTACGGGTCAGCGCCGTAAACCTCCATGCCAAGCTCTGCGCATGCGTTAGCTACCAGAATACCGATAGCGCCCAGACCGATAACGCCCAGCTTCTTGCCCATGATCTCCGGACCTACGAACTGGCTCTTGCCTTTTTCGACCAGCTTACCGACCTCGTCGCCCTTGCCCTTGAGGGTCTTGATCCACTCCATAGAAGCGGGGATCTTTCTGGAGGACAGCAGCAGACCTGCGATAACCAGCTCCTTAACTGCGTTTGCGTTAGCGCCGGGGGTGTTGAATACTACAATGCCCTTTTCGCTGCACTTGTCGATCGGGATATTGTTTACGCCTGCGCCGGCTCTTGCGATAGCAAGCAGGTTAGAGGGCAGCTCCATTTCGTGCATGGAAGCGGAGCGGACAAGGATAGCGTCGGGGTTGGCGATATCTTCGCCGACGGTATACTTGCTCTTATCCAGCAGGTCGGTGCCGCATGCTGCGATCTTATTGAGTGTAAGTACGTTAAACATTTCAAAAATCTCCTTATTACAGCTTTTACACCAGCATATTGAAAAATATAGTTTTCAGGGTGTCGAGAAACCGCCAGATGCTAGGAACCCGCATAACGGCTAGGCTTTGTGCCTGCCGTTATGTGGGTGACGACGCAGATGGTGGTTTATCGACAGCCTTAGCCGTTGTCAGCCTCGAACTTCTTCATGAACTCTACAAGCTTCTCAACGCCCTCGATAGGCATAGCGTTGTAGATAGAAGCTCTCATGCCGCCGACAGTTCTGTGACCCTTAAGGTTCACAAAGCCAGCCGCAGCAGCTTCCTTGACGAACTTAGCGTCAAGCTCCTCGTTGCCGGTTACGAACGGAACGTTCATGAGGGAGCGATCCTTCGGCTCAACGGTGCCCTTGAAGAGCTTGCTGCTGTCGAGGAAGTCGTACAGGATCTTTGCCTTCTTTTCGTTGTGAGCCTTCATTGCCTCAAGACCGCCCATCTTCTTGATCCACTTGAATACCTTGCCGCAGATATAGATAGCGTAGCAGTTCGGTGTGTTGTAGAGGGAGTCGTTGTCAGCCTGAGTCTTCCACTTGAGCATGGTGGGAGTTCCGGGGAGAACGTCGTCGGTGATGAGATCCTCACGGATTATCGAGATAACAAGACCTGCGGGGCCTACGTTCTTCTGAACGCCGCCGTAGATAACGCCGTACTTCGTTACGTCAACAGGCTCGGACAGGAAGCAGGAGGACACGTCTGCGACGAGTGTGTGACCCTTTGTGTTGGGCAGGGTCTTGAACTTTGTGCCGTAGATGGTGTTGTTCTCGCAGATGTAAACATAGTCTGCGTCCTCGGGGATATCGAGGTCGGAGCAGTCGGGGATATAGGAGAAGGTCTTGTCTGCGGAGGAAGCTACCGCAACGGCGTCGCCGTACAGCTTTGCCTCCTGATAAGCCTTCTTTGCCCACTGACCGGTGATTATGTAAGCAGCCTTCTTGTTCTTCATAAGGTTCATGGGGACAGCGGCGAACTGCTGCGACGCACCGCCCTGAAGGAACAGTACCTTATAGTTGTCGGGAATATTCATCAGCTCTCTGATGTCTTTTTCCGCTTCCTTGATGATGTCGTCGTAAGCCTTTGAGCGGTGGGACATCTCCATTACGGACATTCCGGTGCCCTTGTAATCGAGCATTTCTTCGGCAGCTTCTTTCAGGACCTCTTCGGGCAGAACCGCGGGACCTGCGCTAAAATTGTAAACTCTCATGGAAATCCTCCTGAATATGGCGGTCGATTGACCGCTTTAATACATTAACACTTCTATTATAAGACAATTTCCGCAATATGTCAAGCGTGAAATAGGTGATATGCAAAATTTTTATTTTTCACTGCTGTGGCGTAAATCGGGATTTCATGTTCGCGGTTATGGTTTGCAGTTTTTTGCAGTCGGCTGTGGTGTATTATCACATCAGCGGAGGAAAGGCGGAGCAAGCCTGACACCGCCGCAGAAAATTTGACAGGGAGGAATTTGATTTGGGCTTAAAAGAAATGCTGCTCGGGGCAAGGCGCCTGCCGTGCAGCACGGAGCTCTCCGCCTTTTATACGGACAGTATCGCCCGCTGGGACGAGATTTACCGCGGCGGCGGAGAATGGCGCTACACAAGGCGCGGCGGTATCAACGGCGGAACAAGGCGCGTCGCGGCGCTTAATGCGGCAAAGGCGGTATGCGCGGAGCTTTCAAGGCTGTGCTTTTCGGAGGGCACGGAGCTTATCAGCGCGGACGCGGAAACGGAGCGCTACCTTAAAAGAGTGCTGGACGAGAACGGATTTTACGAAAGGTTCCCCGATTTCCTCGAAAAGGTGTTCGCGCTGGGCGGAGGCGTTATCAAGGTCTACTGGGACGGCGGCGTGAAGCTTGATCTCGTGACGGCGGACTGCTTTGTTCCCACAAAATGGGACGGGCGCGGGATTTACGGCGGCGCTTTCGGGTCGTTTGTGACACACGGCGGAAAGAGCTACATTCTCGCCGAAACGCAGGAAATAACCGAGGAGGGCTGCGTCACGGAAAACAGGCTGATGAAAACCGACGGCGGACGCGCGGAGCTTTCGGAGGTATTCCCCGGGCTGCTTGAGAGGAGCGTTATTTCGGGGGTCACGAAGCCGATGTTCGTTTATTTCGGCGCGGGGAGCGGAATGCTTGCGCAGTGCGCGCCGTTGGGGTCGTCGGTCTTTGCGGGAGCGGAGGACACGCTGAAAAATCTTGACATCGTATTCGACAGCCTCGGAAGGGAGTTTGTCCTCGGCAAAAAGAGGATAATCGTTCCCTACTATGCGGTGAGGGGCGAATACGACGAAAACGGCGATATAAAGCGCTATTTTGACGTCAACGACGAGGTATTTCAGGCGCTGTCCGCTTCCGATACGGACGAGCTGAAAATAACCGACAACACCGCGGAGCTTCGCGTTGCGGAGCACACGGAGGCGATAGCGGCGCTGCTCGATCTGCTGTGTATGCAGACGGGGCTTTCGGAGGGCTCGCTTGCTTACAGGGACGGGACGATAAAGACGGCTGCGGAGGTCGTCAGCCGCAACAGCAGGACCTACCGCACGCAGAGCTTCTACCGCAGAATGATATCTCTCGGTATGGCTTCGGTCGCGGAGAACATCTGCCTGCTCGGGAAGATGGCGGGGCAGCTCGGCGCGGGTGCGGCGGAAACGGCTTCGCTTAAATTTGCGGACGGCGTTAGCGAGGACGAGGGAACGCGCACCGACAGGGCGATAAAGCTTTATTCGGCGGGACTTATCTCCCGCGCGAGGGCACTGTCGCAGATATACGGGATATCGCTTGAGGAAGCGGAAAGTATGAAAGGAGAAGATGACAATGGACGAGCTTGAAATGATGAATGATGAAGCGGCGCAGACCGAACAGGCAGAGGAACAGGATAGCGCTGCCCCCGAAACGGAGGCGGCTTCGCAGGACAGCGCGGAGGATCTTCGCGCGGCGCTGCTGGAGGCGAGCGTTAAGCTTGCGCTGCTGCTCTGCGGAGCGGCGAGGGAGCGCCTTGACGAGGCGGCAAAGCTTGCCTACGGCTTATGCGCGGCGGGGAAAACTCCCGACGAGGCGGCAGAGGAGGTCATGGCGGGATATCCCCACCTAAGAGCGGTTCAGCGCGATATACCGCAGCTCGCGGCGCAGAGCGGCGGGCGCAATGACGGCTTTTCGGCGATAAGGAGCATTTTTTCGAGAAAGTAACGCGGAATTTGCTCCGCGAAAATTCCGCCGGTAACACGGCGTTAACATAGATTTGTCATTATAGGCTGCTTGCGCGGCAGGTTGTAATGGCGTAAAAAAGCGGGCGGGTGGGAGCCGTCCGCTGCGGCGCAGACGGCGGGCGTTATCCCGGTCAGGAAAGGCGCGGCGGCAGCGGGCGCGGGTGTTTCTAAAACATTTATTATATGAAAGGAAGTTTTTAAAATGGCAAACACTATTGAATATGCAAAGGTATTTCAGAAGGAGCTTGACAAGCAGGTGCTGGAGGGCTCGACCTCCGGCTGGATGGAGGAGAACGCTTCGCAGGTCATTTACAACGGCGGCAGCGAGATCAAGATGCCCAAGATGACCATGCAGGGGCTTGGCACATACGACCGTGACAGCGGCTACGCGGGCGGCGCGGTGACCTATTCCTTTGAAACATTCACCCTTTCTCAGGACAGGGGCAGACGCTTCCGTATCGACGCGCTGGACGTTGACGAGAGCGGATTCGGTCTTGCGGCGGCAAATGTCGCGGCAGAGTTTCAGCGCACAAAGGTGATCCCCGAGGTTGACGCTTACCGTTATTCCAGGCTCGCGGGCGCGGCTTCAATAAGGGAAAGCTACACCCCCGACAAGTCGACTGTAATGTCCGATCTGCTTTCGCAGCTCAGCGCGGTGCGCGACGTCACCGGCGGCGAGGGAGAGGCGGTCATTATCATGTCCCGTCCCGTTTACGACAAGCTTATGTTAAGCAGCGAGCTCAGCAGCGCGGTCGACTGCGCGCAGTTCAGACAGGGCGAGCTTGAATTCGGCGTTAAGACTGTGAACGGCGTGCCGGTAATTCCCGTTCCCTCCGCAAGAATGAAGACCGCGTATGATTTCTATGCGGACGGCGACGGCGGCTTTGCGCCCGGGGAGGGGGCTAAGGATATAAATTGGCTTATCTGCCCGAAGAGCGCTCCCATTGCCGTATCCAAGACGGACAATGTGAAGATAATCACACCCGAGATGAACCAGTTTGCGGACGCGTGGGATATCGACTACCGCAAGTATCACGACCTTTTTGTCCCCGAAAACAAGAAAGCGGCTATCGCTGTAAGTATTTCGGAGTAATTTTTTGACGGGAGCTGCGGGCGGCATTCGGCTGCCCGCGGCTTTTAAAAGGAGGAAACGCTATGATAATTACGGCTGAGGAATACCGCGCAATGGGCTTTACGGCGGAGGACGAGGAAGCGCTGGCGCGCTGCATCGAGCGCGCGGGGTTCGTTCTGGACGCGCTCACCGACTGCAAGGCTTCGGCAGCGGTTGAAAAGGGCGGCAGGTGCGCGGAGCTTGTAAAGCAGGCGGCTGCTTTTCAGACCGCTTCGATAATGAGAGCGGAGAGCGCGCAGGGCTTGTCGGGCAGCAGAGAAGAGCGCGTGTCGCTCGGGGATTATTCCTATACCTCAATAAGCGGCGGCGATAACATTTCTGCCGAGGCGGTCGATACCGATCTTACGGTAGTAAGACTGCTCAGGGCGGCGGGCTGCCTTTTCGGGGGACTGGAGGCGAGGGAATGACGATAAAGCCTATTCCGGATATGCTTCTCGGGGACAGCTTCACGCTGATTTCTCCCGTTAAAAGCGGGGGCACGGTGTGCACAGAGATAAGTAATGTACGCGTTGAACGGGTAAATTCCGTAGCGGACTATACGACAACGGCAAGGGACTGCACCGAGCTTTCAATATGGTTCGACTGTTCAAATTCCCGCCCTTTGGGGGCGGAGTTTTCGGCGGGTCAGCGCGCGGAATATATGGGCGAGGAATACGAGCTCACCGAGGTGCGCGTGCTTGGCGCGGACAGACCTCACCACATCAGAATAAAGGCGCGCAAGATAAACGGCGAATACACAGGCTGAAGGAAAGGAGAAAACTATGGCAGACAAAAACAAGGCACAGACCGTTAAGACGGGCTCCGAGGCGGCGGAGGAGGGCTACCGCGCCGCAAAGCTTATCAGAAACGGTTTGAGAGAGCTGGAGCGGCAGTATAACACCAAAAAGACAAGAAAGCAGCGCTGAGGAGGTGCGTCGGTGAAGATTACGATAAACGGTACGGAGTTCGGCTGTGTGACAAGGCTGGACGCGGCGCGCGAAACGCGCAGGACGGATATCCGCTACAACACGAACGGGGATATGCTCATTGATCTCGTGAACAGGAAATATGTGCTTGACGTTGTTTTCGGGCTCATGACGCAGGACGAGCTTGCGGCGCTGCGCGGGGCGACGAGGGAGATATTCGTCACGGTCAGATTCAATGCTCCCGAGGGAGAGGTTGAGGAGCAGTTCCACGTTGAGGACGAGCCCGCGCCCGTTCTCACTTACGTCAACGGCACGGCAATGTACGGCGGCGTAAGGCTTACCATGCGGCAGAAATGAGGTGAGGGGAAATGGTTAACGTTTCGGACAGATTTATCACGCTCGCAAAGCAGAACGGACGGCACGTTTATTGCAGGATAGAGGCGGGGGACGCGGTTTTCACCGACAGTGACATCATCGAGTTCGACTTCGACGACGTTGCTCACCCCGACTGGTTCACCGTCGGCACTGCCTGCGCGAACAGGTTTTACTTCAGCGCGAGGTTCGGCGGGGAGATAGCCGTGCGCGCCGAGGTCAGACCGTATATCAGCTTTGACGGGGAGGAATGGTGTCCTCTCGGCGTTTTTTACGTTTCGAGAAGATACGTCCGCGGGAATTACGTTTCGATAGCCTGCTACGACAGGCTTTACAGCCTTGACGCGGAGTATTCGAGCCTGCTTTCCTTCCCGTCGGATACGGTGAAGGTGCTGGGCGAGATTTGCAGCCAAAACGGCATTGAATGCGCCGATATGGGCGACGAATACGAGGTCGCGGAGATACCCGAGGGCTGCACGGTGCGCGATATGATAGGATATATCGCGGCGCTAAACCGTGCCTGCGCGAAAATGGACAGGAGCGGAGCGCTTGTCCTTAAAAAATACGACAGCGGCGATTATGTGTTAAGCGAGGACAACTGCATGAGCATATCGAGGAACATGGCTCATTCCGTGGTGACCTGCCTTAAAGCGTACACGGGGAACGGCGAGCTTGTTTCGGGAAACGGCGCGGAGATATCCACGCTGGAGCTTTATAACCCGCTGATGACGCAGGAGCGGCTGGATCAGATGCTTTCGCTTTTCAAGACGTTTGCGTTTTACGGCGCGGACATTGAAATGCAGGGTATGCCGTTCCTCGAAGCGGGGGAAAGGCTCGTGCTGCTTGAAAGGGGGCTGCTGTACCCGCTTCAGATAAGCGGGATCGAGTATCATTACGACGGGACGCTCACGGCGGTGCTTTATTCCCGCAACAAAAACTACACCGACGCCGCCTCGCACTGCGACGACCTTGAAAAGGCGCTGGAGGAACTGAAAACAAAGCTCGGCGCAGCCTGCATAACGCAGACGAACGAGCATATGATCGCCCTTTCGGAGTCGCCCGTGACGGTGGCGGAGTTTACATTTGACGCGGCGGAAAAGGCTTTCGCGCGGACGGACGTCAATTTCACGCTGGACTGTACGGGCGCAGAGCTTCTGACGATATCCGTGTATATCAACGGCATCAAGGCGGAGCGCAGCGCCGTCAAGAGCATTCCGGGCGCGGGCAGGGAGCTGCTGCACTGGTATCATATCGCGCAGGGGCTTCCCGAGGGGAGCAGCAGGATAACGGTGACGATGGCGGCAGGCTCGGGCAGCGCTTACATACTTCCGTCGCAGCTTTCGGCTTCGCTGACGGTGCACGGCTCGTCGGGGAATATCGGCAGCATTCGCGACAGGCAGACCGCCTCGGACAGGTTCGCGGCTGCGGCGGCGGGGAGCGCTGCCTTATCGGAAAAGGAATAACACAAATTACGGAAAGGACGGAATGACATGAAAGGAAAGGCAACGCTTATTCTTATCGACCCGGAGAGCGGTGAGGAGGTAAGGCGCGTTGAGGAGGAAAACCTTGCGACCGAGGCGCTGGAAAGGCTGCTCGATATACCGCGGTGCGGAATGTATTCGGTCATGGATATGCCGACGATACTGCGCAATTTCCTCCCGATATGGAAAAATCTGCTCGGCGGCATTATGCTGCTGGGCAGCAATATTGACGAAAACAAGGCGACGGTAACGCTTCCCGACGGGTTTGTCCCCGTAGGCACGGCGGGAACGGCTTATTCGGGCACGGACGTGAAGCGCGGCACGCTTAACGAAAACGAAAGCGGAGCGATCGACGGCGGTTACAGGCTGGTATGGGATTTCGGCACGGACAAGGCGAACGGCGAGATACGCTGCATTGCGCTGACGAGCAGGATATTCGGAAACAACGGCTTTGACGCCGACAGCGAGCGCAGCGCCAATTTATACTGTCAGCTGCGGGATATCTCAACGGGAAACTATGCGGGCGTTCTGCCCGTTGCGGAAACGACGGGCTTTTTTGTCGGGAGCTTTGAACCCAACAAATATATCTCGGCCAGGTGGGAAACGGACAGGCTCGTTTTTTACAGGCACACGCTGCCCGACCCCGACGCGCTGCTGCTGACGGATGTGTCGCGCACGACCGACCCTGCCCCCGAGATTGCGGGTCAGACAGAGCTTCCGTTTATACCGTATTTCCCGGGGAGATTTTTTGACCCCGAAAGGAAGATACTGTATTTCTTTGAGCGGAAATTATCCGACGACTATACATATGACACGGTGTCGTATGTCGGGGTGAGCCTTGAGGATTTCGGCATTGCGGCGAGCGGCAGCTACGCCTGCGATGTATACGGCACGGCTGCTATGGCTGTTTACGGCGGGAAAATGTACCGCTATCGCGAAAGCTATATCGAGGTCATGGATATGACGGGGCGGGTCATTGATACGATACCCGTCACGGCGGGCAGCAACGGTTATTTTTATGTATTCGACGGACACCTCTGCTACGGCTATACGATAGGCAGCGCGCCCTATCACGCGAGGGTAGGGTGCAGCGGGGTCAACGGCTCGTTCGGCTGCGACGGCATACCGCTTTACAGCACCGACGTCAAGCCGCCCTACACGCTTTTCACAATGAGGAACACGGCTAATTCGTCGGTGTATCTTGTGGTCAACTCGGGTTATATCGCGACGATAAACAACCTTGCCGACCCGCTCGTGAAAACGGATAAGCACGCGCTGAAGATAATCTATGAAATAACAAATTAACATATTCGGGGGGAATGCTGTGTTCCCCCCGATCTGTTTTTTCAGCCCGAATAATTATTGTCAGCTCCCTGCAGCGGCTCGAAGTAACGGCAGTCCGATGAATGTGCGGCGGAAGCCGCGGTGAGCTTTTCGAGCGTGCAGAAGCCGTCCTTCTGCCAGCGGCAGCTTTCGGCACAGGTTATCATATTCATAAAAACGCCTCCGATGTCTATTGTTAGCCGCCTTTGACGTAAAATTCCCGTTGACAAAACATGGGTATAGTTGTATAATTAAGGTGGTAATTTATAATCTGTTTCAATATGAGGATTTTATGAATATACTGCTGAGAATAATAAATACCGCCCTTGTCTGCGCTGTGCTTAACTGCGAGCTGTTTATGAGCGGAATGGGCTTCGGCGCGAGGTTTGGCATTGCTATGCTCGCGGGGCTTTATTTCATTGCGTATAATATCTTCCCGACGATAAAAAAATATCCGTCGTTCAGGTTAAAGGTGCTCGGCGACGGGGCGGAGCTGCTGCTCACGTTTTTCGTTTCCTGCATTGCTTCGGCGGGAGTTCTCGCGGCGGCGATAGCGGAGCTTGTCACGGCGGAGCAGCCCGATGTCGTGCGGTTCGTTATTTATGCGGTGATACTTGTCGTCGGCGAGGCGGTGCTGTTCTGGAACGGGATAATCCGCGTTTACGCGACGTCGGTTCAGCTAGGGCTGAGGTACAGGGTGCTGGGTATAGTTCTCGGGTGGATACCGATTGCTAACCTTATCATGCTGATGTTCATTTATGTCAAGGTAAGGCGGGAATGCCGTTTTGAATGCAAAAAAGCGCTCCTTAACGAAAGCCGCGCCGAACAAAGGGTCTGCGCGACGAAATACCCGCTGCTGCTTGTCCACGGGGTATTCTTCCGCGACAGCAGGCTGCTGAATTACTGGGGGCGCGTGCCCGCGGAGCTTGAGAAGAACGGCGCGGTGATATATTACGGAGGTCAGCAGAGCGCGCTTTCCGTCGAGGACAGCGCGCGGGAGCTCGCGGAAAAGATACGGCAGGTGGTTTCCGAAACGGGCTGCGGCAAGGTGAACATCATTGCGCATTCAAAGGGCGGGCTGGATTCGCGCTACGCGATAACTAAGCTCGGCTGCGCGGAATATGTCGCTTCTCTCACCACGGTAAACACGCCGCACAGGGGCTGCCTGTTCGCGGAATATCTTCTCGGAAAAGCTCCCGAAAAGCTCAAGAAAACGATAGAAAATACCTATAACGCGGCGTTCCGAAAGCTTGGCGACCCGAACCCCGATTTCATGGCGGCGGTCAGCAACCTTACGAACAGCTTCTGCGAGGAGTTCAACAGGGAAGTCCCGAACGACCCGGGGGTAATGTACCGGAGCGTCGGCTCAAAGGCGGCGCGGGCTCGCAGCGGGCGTTTCCCGCTTAATATTTCCTATCCCGTTGTTAAAAAATTTGACGGCGACAACGACGGGCTCGTTGCGATGGCGTCGGCGGAATGGGGCGAGAAATTCACGCCGCTTGTCCCCGCGGGAAAGCGCGGGATAACCCATGCGGACGTTATCGACCTCAACCGCGAGGATATAAAAGGCTTCGATGTGCGCGAATTTTATGTCGGGCTGGTGTCGGAGCTGAAGGAAAGGGGCTTTTGAAATGCCGACTAAGGTGTATTGGGTGCGCCACGCGCAGTCCGATAAGGGCAGCTATGACGACAGGGTAAGACCGCTCACCGCAGAGGGGCTTGCCGACTCGGCGGAGGTAGTTCGCGCGCTTTCCGACAAGGGCATAACCCGCATATTCTCCAGCCCCTACAAGCGTACTTTGCAGACGATAGGCGGGCTTTCGGAGGCGCTCGGGCTGCCCGTTGAAACGGTGGAGGACTTTCGCGAGAGGAACGCGGGCAGCTGGCGCGGGGAGAATTTCCTGCACTTTATCGAGAAGCAGTGGGAGGATCACAGCTACCGTATCGAGGACGGCGAATGCCTAGCGGAGGTGCAGCGGCGCAATATCGCGGCGCTGAAGAAGCTCCTTTCGGAATGCGCGGGGGAAACGCTCGCGATAGCGACCCACGGCACGGCGCTTTCAAGCATTATAAACTATTTCCGCCCCGAGTTCGGGTTTAAGGATTTTATGCGGATAGTGGACTATACGCCCTATATAATTGAAATGGATTTCGAGGGCGAAAGGCTCACGGAAATGAAAGATATTCTCATTATAGAAAAGGAATACAAGAGGTAAACCACAGCCTATGGCAGAAATTACGATCAATATGGACAGCACCGAGCAGCTGCGCGCTGTTTTCGGGAATTTTGACAGCAATGTTAACATCATACAGAAAGCGTTTGGCGTGACGATATTCAGCCGCGGCAGCGACGTGAAAATAAACGGCGAGGAGCCGGGCGTTTCCCGCGCGGAAACGGCTATGCACACGCTGTGCGCAATGTACTCGCGCGGCGAGGCGATAACCGATCAGAATGTCCGCTACGCGATAGCGCTTGTCAACGAGGGCAGCGAGGGCGAGATAGAAAAGATGTCGGGGGACTGCGTATGCGTAAGCTATGCGGGCAAGCCGATAAAGCCAAAGACGATCGGTCAGAAAAAATACTGCGACATGATCCGCAATAACACGATAACCTTCGGCGTAGGCCCTGCGGGAACGGGAAAGACCTATCTCGCCGTGGCTCTCGCGGTGACTGCGTTCAAGCAGCACAGCGTTCAGAGGATAATCCTGACGCGCCCCGCTGTTGAGGCGGGCGAAAAGCTCGGATTTCTCCCCGGCGACCTGCAAAACAAGGTTGACCCCTATCTCCGCCCGCTTTACGACGCGCTTTTCGAAATGTTCGGGCAGGAGGCGTTCGCGCGGTTGCAGGAAAAGGGCGTTATCGAGGTCGCGCCGCTCGCCTATATGAGAGGGCGTACGCTTGACGACAGCTTCATAATACTCGACGAGGCGCAGAATACCACGCGCGAGCAGATGAAGATGTTCCTTACCCGTCTTGGGTTTAACAGCAAAATGGTAATTACCGGAGATATAACGCAGATAGACCTGCCCGACAGCACAAAATCGGGGCTTATCGAGGCGCTGCGCGTTCTGAAAAACGTCGAGGATATCGGACAGAACAGGTTCACCGAAAAGGACGTTGTGCGCCACAAGCTGGTTCAGGATATCGTTAAGGCTTACGACGACTACCACGCGGGGCGCTTTGACGGGAGGAAAACGAAATGAAGATATACATTTATTTCAGCAACGAGCAGGACAAGGTGCCCGTTCCCGATTATACGGAAAAGCTTATCGAAATGTGCGCCGCCGCCGCGCTGGAGGAAGAGGGCATAGATGACGACGCTGAGCTTTCCGTGACGTTAACCGACAACGAAAGCATACGCGCGCTGAACAGCGAGCACCGCGGCATTGACCGCGCGACGGACGTGCTGTCGTTTCCTCTCGGGGACGAGAACGGCTTCGACGCCGACCCCGAAACGGGCGCGATACTTCTCGGCGACATCGTTATCTCGATGGAACGCGCAAAGGAGCAGGCGGAGGAATACGGGCACAGCTTCCGGCGCGAGTTCGCGTTCCTGCTGACGCATTCGCTGTTTCATCTTCTCGGGTATGACCACGTCAACAGCGAGGAAGAGGAGCGGGTAATGTTCGGCAAGCAGGAAAAGGTGCTGGAAAAGCTCGGGATAACCCGCGAAAGCTGATATGAAAAAATTCTTCAAGGGCTTTGTTTACGCCGCGCGGGGGATAGCTCACGCGGCGGCGACCGAGCGGAATTTCCGCTTTCATTTATGCGCGGCGGCGTTTGTTGCATTCTTCGCGGCGAGGTTTTACGAGCTGTCGCGGGGGGAATGGGCGGTGCTGCTGCTCACGTTCGCGGCGGTGATGTCGGCGGAGCTTTTCAACACGGCGGCAGAGCGGCTCGCGGATAAGGTTTCCCCAAAAAAGGACGAGCTTGTCCGCCGCTGTAAGGACTGCGCGGCGGGGGCGGTGCTGGTGACGGCGGTGTTCGCCGTGGGCGTCGGTATCGCGCTGTTTTGGGATACCGCGCGGCTGTCCGAAATATGGGATTATTTCACCGCCGAATGGTATCGCGGCGTTCTGCTTGCGGCTGCGCTTGCGGCGGCGGGGTGCGCGGTGTTCCTGCCCGAAAAAACGGGGAGAAAATGACTTTTTTATGACAGATAAACTTACAAAACAACAGTATTGCGCTGAATTTGACAGAAAAACAGAGGCTGTATATGACGTATGTATCCGAGTTTGAAATAGCCGCGCTCGCGCTGGAGCTTGTGCTGCTGATAATATTTGCGATGCGGCGGAATTACCCGAGCGGAAGCACGAGAATGTATCTGCTCATACTTATCTGTTCGCTTTTCTCGTCTGCGTTCAACCTTGTGACGCTGGTAACGCTGGCGCATATCGACACTGTGCCGATATGGCTTAATTATCTGTTGAATGTCGCGTACCTCTGGGCGTACAATATGTGCCCGATGACGTTTTATATGTATGTCATGAGGCTGACCCACCCTAATCGACTGCCGCTTTATGCGTCCGCGGTGACAACGACATTCATTTCCATTGACACCCTGCTGCTGATTACAACGCCGTTCACGGGGTGGATGATAAACTTTGACGGCGGGACATATAACCACGGCATACTGTTCCCCTTGCTTTATGTTACGAGCATAAGCATGATAATACTTGTCGGCGCGGCGCTGGTAGTGCATAAAAAGGAATTTGCCGCTTCGCAGTCGGCTGTTATTGTTGTGTTCGCGGCGGCAATGGTCGGGTCTGTAATTGTTCAGGCGATATGGAACGAGCTGCTGATACAGAATTTCGTTATAGCAATGTATCTGCTGGTTGTTTATATTTCGCTGCAAAACCCCGACGACTACTGCGACAAGAGCACCATGTGCTTCAACCGCAGGGCGTTTTATGAAACGGCGGGAAAGCTTATCGACAAGAAAACGCCGTTCACCGCCATTGCGTTCGCAATCGACGATTTTCAGTATATCAACCGCCTTGTCGGGGGCGAGGCGTTCAATGAGGTGATCCACAACACCGCGCGCTTTCTGCGCGAAAAATTCGGCAGGAACAAGGTGTATCACTTCGAGGACAACCGCTTCGGATTGATACTTGACGGAAAGGAACGGGACGCGGCTGAGTCGGTCATAGCGGAAATACAGCGGTACTTTGCGCAGTCCGTTTCGATAAACGGCTCGGAGATACAGTTCACGCCGTATATATGTCGGCTGGATTACCCCGAATTTGACGTTGCGGCGAACGAGATAAGGGACGCGCTGGAGTATTCGGTGCGCGAGATGACGCGTGCGCGCCAGCGGAACGTCGTAACGGTAACGGCGGAAGCGCTTGAGGAAAAGCGCCGCGAAACAAAGGTCATTCACGCAATGAAAAGCGCCCTGCGCCACGACCGCTTCGAGGTGTACTATCAGCCGATTTATTCCGTAAAGGACAAGCGTTTTCTTTCGGCGGAGGTGCTTATCCGCCTGAACGATAAGCGGCTCGGCTATATCAGCCCCGACGAGTTTATCCCGCTCGCGGAGCGCAACGGAATGATAACCGAGATAGGCGAAACGGTGTTCAGAAAGGTGTGCGATTTTCTCGGCAGCGGCGCGGCTGACGGCATAGGGCTGGAATATATTGAGGTCAACCTTTCGGCTATGCAGTGTACGCAGGAAAATCTTTCGCAGCGGCTTATCGAGATAATGGGCGAGCGCGGTATTCCCGCGGAGAAGATAAATTTCGAGATAACCGAAACGGCGAGGACGATAAACGAGCCTGTTCTCCGCAAAAACATGACGTCGCTCATCAACGAGGGCTCGAGCTTTTCAATGGACGACTACGGCACGGGCTTTTCGACGGCGAATTACCTCATCTCCCTGCCGATGAAGATAGTCAAGATAGACAAGAGCATACTCTGGCCCGCAATGGAGAACGAGGACGCGTTCACGATACTTCGGCATACGGTAAGTATGCTGCGCTCGCTCAGGAAGGAAATAGTCGTTGAGGGCGTTGAAACGGAGAAAATGGCGCAGCTGCTGACCGAAATGGGCTGCGACTTCCTTCAGGGCTTCCTCTATTCCAAGCCGATACCGCAGGAAGATTTTGTGAAATTCATGAAAGAGCACGCCGTTACCGAATAAAAAATGCTGTCCCCGCTGACATAACAACGGGGGCAGTGCTTTAATGTATCATTTTCGGCGCACATATGCCGCGCCGGATATGCTATAATAACTATATATCATTATTTAAGGAGCATTCTATGAGATTATTCCATACCGCAGATATCCACATAGGAAAGCGCCTCGGGAACCGCGAGCTTTCCGCCGATCTCCGTGAGGTCATGCTCGGGCAGGTGCTGGGGACGGCTTACGAGAAATACCGCCCCGACGGGCTTATCATCTCGGGCGATATTTTCGACAGGAGCGCGCCCTCGGCGGAGGCGGTCGCGCTGTTTGACGAGATACTCTCCCGCGCGGCGGAGCTGCGGCTGCCCGTTTATATGATAAGCGGCAACCATGACAGCGCGCAGCGCATTTCCTACGGGCGCGAGATATTCCGTCACGCGGGGGTGCATATCTCCCGCCCGTTTACCGCCGACGGCGGGGTATATTTCGCCGAATGCGGGGATATCGACATAGCGCTGCTGCCGTATGTTTCGATGGAACAGGTGAAAAGCTGCTTCCCCGAGGAGGAGATAGGCAGCATGACGGACGCAATGCGCGTTGTTCTGGAGCGCTCGGGACTTCCGCGCGAGGGCAGACCCTGCGTGCTGGCGGCTCATCAGGCTGTCGGCGGCTTCGGCGGCGACCCTATAGGGACGCTGGAGCTTGTTGACCCTGCGGTATTTTCGCGCTTCGCGTACACCGCGCTGGGGCATTTTCACACGCCGCGAAACGCCGCCGAAAACGTCCGCTACTGCGGCTCGCCGCTGTGCTATTCGCTCAACGAGGTGACAAGGGGCGGGCAGAAATACCTTGACATAATCGATATTGCACAGGACGGCGCGGTGTCCGTTGAACAGTTCCCGCTGACGCCGCTGCATGGATCGGCGGTCATTTCCGACAGTATCGGGAATATTCTTTCGGATAAATATGCGCCCTCGGAGGACTTTGTTTACATAACGATAACCGAAAACGACAGCGGCGGGAATAACGCGGAGCGTATCGCGAGGAAATTCCCGAATTACGTTTCGATAGCTTATAAGCTGAACGGCGTGAATGCCGATGTTATCCCGACCGCGCAGGCTGCGGAGCTTACGTTCGGCGAGCTGCTGGGCGGGTTTTATAAGGAGATGTGCGGGAGGGATATTGACCCCGCGCTTCTCGAAACGGCGCGGGAGATATTTGAGGAGTGCCGCCGCGAGGAGGATAGCCTATGATACTGAAACAACTGACCTTAAAGGGCTTCAGCCCGTACCGCACCGAGCAGACGGTGGATTTTTCGTCCTATCTCGGGAAGATATTCCTCATAACGGGCGACACGGGCGCGGGAAAGACCTCTGTTTTTGACGGGATAATCTATGCGCTTTACGGAAAGGCAAGCGGCGCGCTTCGCAGTGAGGCGACCCTCCGAAATCAGAGCATTTCTAAAAAAGAGGAGAGCTTCGCGGAGCTTTCGTTCAGCGTTAAAGGCGTTGACTACAATGTGCACAGATCCGTCCGCGCGGACGGAAAGGCGGCAAAAAAGGACGACTGCCGCCTTACATGGGCGGACGGCTACATTGAGGGCAGAACCGCTGTCACCGATGAGATAACAAGGCTTCTCGGCTTTGACGCGGACGCTTTCTGCCGCGTGTCAATGCTCGCGCAGGGGGAATTTTCGGAGTTTCTGAACATGAACAGCGCCGACCGCGAAAAGGTGCTTCGGCGCGTTTTCGGGACTTACCTATACGAGCAGTTTGAAAACAAGCTCAAAGAGCGCGCCGACGCGGGGAGAGCGGCTTGCCTTGAGGCGCAGAGCGGCTACCGCGCCGTTTCGGGGCAGCTGCGGCAGTATATCCGCGCGGAGGACGACGGGGTGTTCGACGACGCTGAACGTTACGAGGAGCTTGCGGGGCTTGTCGCCGCGCGGAGGGACAGCGACAGGGACGAGCTCTCGGCAATGCTAAAGCGGGAGGAAGAGCTGCGCAGGCAGTCGGAAAAGGCAGCGGCAGACGTTGCCGCCGCGGAAGCGCTCAACGAAAAGTTTGATTCGCTGGACAGGGCGCGCGCGGAGTGCGACCGCCTGAAAAGCCTCGGAACCGGCAACGAAGCGAAGAAGCTCCGACTTGCGCTGCGGGAAAAAGCGGAGCGCGTCAAGCCTTTCGCGCAGAAAGCCGCCGACCGCGCGAAAATGCTTGCAGACAGGCGCGCGGAGCTTGCCGCGGCGGAAAAGGCGGCGCATAGCGCGGCTGAAAACCTGAAATCGGCTGAAAATGCCGCGCGGAAAACGGACGAGCTCCGTGCGGAGCGCGACCTTCTCCTTTCGCAGCGGCCGTCGCTGGATATGCTGGCGGGGCTTTATTCGCAGCGCGATGACCTTAACAAACAGTCAAGGAAGCAGACAGGCGCTGCCGAAAAGGCGGCAATGCGCCTTAACGAAACGGAGGAGCAGCTGAAAAGCGCCGCCGAGGAAGAAAAGCAGCTTTCCGAGCGAAAGGCGGCAGCCGACGAAACGGCGCGCAATGTTCCGCTGCTTAAAAAGGAGCTTGAAGCGCAGAAAACGGCGGAGAGCGACTGCGCGGCGCTTATAAAGGGGCTGAAAGCGCTGTCTGCCGCCGAAGCGGAGCTTGCCGAGCGCAAAAGTGAATTTGAACACGCAGAGGCGGAGTTCAAAGAAATGGAATACGAGCTTAATGCTGCGCAGGCGAGATTTTACGCTAACGCGGCGGGCAGACTTGCGGCACAGCTTGGCAAGGGGCAGCCGTGCCCCGTCTGCGGCTCGACGGAGCACCCCAGGCTTGCCGAAACGGTTGCAAACGCGCCGACGGAGGACGAGATAAACGCACTGAAGGAAAGCGTTGACGCGTTAATGGAGGAGAAAAACGCCGCCGACAAGCAGCGTGCAGCGGCGCAGGAGCGCCTTAATGCGGCTGAAACAGCAGCGGCGGAAAAGTACGCGCGCGTGTTCGGGGTTACGCCGGAAAAGGACGCGCTGTATTCGGCTGGAAGCGCTGCTGCGGCGCGCAGCAAGGAGATAAAGGCGGGCGTTAAGGCGGCGGAAAAGGCTCTCGCCGAGGCGGAAGCGGCTGCGGAGCTTGTCCCCGAGATAGAGAAGGAGCTTGCGGCGCTTGCCGAAAAAAAGGAACGGCTCGCCGAGCAGCAGCGAACCGCGCAGGAGGAAATTTCTCTCGCAAAGGAGAAATGCGCCGCCGTTTCGGCGCAGCTTGACGACTGCGCGAAAAGGCTTGCGGAATGCGCCGAATCGCTTAAAATGCCGTCTGGTGGGAATGTCCCCGAAAACGAGAAAGCGGCGCGCACTGCCGCCGTGGAATGGGACGAGCGCGCCGCCGAGATCGAGAAAATTGTCCCCGAGCTTGAAAAACGGCTGAACGACGCGCGCGGCGCGCTGTCCGAGGCGAACGGCGCGCTCGGCAAGTCAAGGGAAAGCACCGCCGCCGCAGAGGAAGAGTCGGCGGCAGCGGAGCGGGAGTTCGTCCGTTCGGCGCTGGATAACGGATTTACGGGCACAGAAGCGGCAGAAAAGGCGCTCATGTCGGACGAGGAATACCGAAGCCTTAACGATGAGGTGAACGGCTATGCGGAGCAGGTCGCGGCGGCGAACCGTCTTTTTTCGGAAATAAGCGGCGAGCTTTCGGGAAAGGAGCGCGCGGATATCGCGGCGCTTTCGGAAAGAAGCGGCGCGCTTTTACGGGAGCTTTCGGAAACGACGCGCGCGGCGGGCAGCCTTTCCACCCTCGCACAAACGCTGAAAACGGCTGCGGAGCAGCTATCGGCGAAGCATGAGGAGCTGTGCGGGCTGAACGCGGAATTTTCAGCGCTTTGCGAGCTTTCGTCGCTTGTCGCGGGAAAGGGCGGGGCGGCGAAGCTAAGCCTTGAACGGTATGTTCAGGGGCAGCTTTTCGACGAGGTGCTCCGCCGCGCCAACGTAAGGCTGGGCGAGCTGAGCGGCGGCAGATACAGCTTTGTCCGCCGCATAAGCAACGTTAAGGCGAGCAGGACGTCGGGGCTGGATATAGATGTTGCCGACCTTAACGCGGGCCCCGATACGGTGCGCAGCGTTTCCACGCTTTCGGGCGGGGAGAGCTTCCTTGCGTCGTTCGCGCTTGCGATAGGGCTTTCGGATTACACCATGGAGGTAAACGGCGGCAGGGCTACCGATGTGCTTTTCGTGGACGAGGGCTTCAGCGCGCTGGACGAGAACACGTTCGAGCAGGCAATGGAGGTCATCAACGGGATTTCCTCCGAAAACAGGCTTATCGGTATCGTGTCGCACGTCCGCGAGATACGCGAGCATTTCACCGAGGAAATTTATATCCGCAAGGGCGAAAACGGCAGCAGCATAGTTCAGAAGCAGCCGATACTGCCGTAAAATGTCGAAAAACCGCATTTGTGCAATAAATTCACATAACTTTCACAAAACTTACGTTATATTTACATAAGAGGCGGTTATAATCTAATTGTCGATGAGAGATGAACGGTTCTCACCGATATAAAACTCGATACCGACCCTTTTCATATAATTACCAACCAAACCAGCATCATGACCCTGTGAGAGATCGCAGGGTCATGATGTTTTAAATGGTTATTGCCGCATGAAAAGAAATTTGAAAAAATATAAGAATTTTTTGAAAAAAGCTATTGACAAACAGAAATTGATGTGATATAATATACAAGTCGTCAGGAAACCGACGATACATAAAGAAGCGAGTGTGCTGGAATAGGCAGACAGGCACGTTTGAGGGGCGTGTGTTTCACGACGTACGGGTTCAAGTCCCGTCACTCGCACCAGTCCGGTGCCTCGACACGCATTTTGCGCGTTGAGGCGCTTCTTTTTTATTTGGACGAACGGTTCCCCGTCATTTCGGCGGGGATTTTTGTTGTATCATGATAATGTCAGCGATCAAAAAAATTGTCATTTTAGTATAGATTTTATATGATATTTGTGATATACTGTAATAAAAGACAAATAAGTGCCGTTTTTTCGGTTGGAACAACGGCGCATAATATCAGCTAAGGAGCATGAAAATGACTGTCACTATCGCCGGGACAGGCTATGTAGGTCTGTCCAACGCAATAATCCTTGCACAGCATAACAAGGTTTTCGCGGTGGATATCATACCCGAAAAGGTTGAAATGCTCAACAAACGCATATCTCCCATCTCCGACAGGGAAATAGAAGAATATCTTGCGGAAAAGGAGCTCGACTTCACGGCGACCCTTGACGGCGAGGCGGCTTATAAGCAGTCGGACTACGTTGTCATATCCACGCCGACCAACTACGACGAAACGCAGAATTACTTCGACACCTCCTCCGTGGAGGCTGTCATTGAAACCGTCGCGAGGTGCAATCCGAACGCGGTCATGGTTGTTAAGTCCACCGTCCCCGTCGGCTTCACCGAGAACGCGAGAAAGAAATACAGCACCGAAAACATAATTTTCAGCCCCGAATTTCTCCGCGAGGGCAGGGCGCTGTACGACAACCTTTATCCGTCGAGGATAATCGTCGGCATTCCCGAGGGGAACGAGCGGCTTGCCGCGGCGGGGCGGGAATTTGCCGCAATGCTGCAAAAGGGCGCGATAAAGGAGAATATCCCGACGCTGTTCCTGAAACCGACCGAGGCGGAGGCAGTAAAGCTTTTCGCGAACACCTACCTTGCGCTTCGCGTGAGCTATTTCAACGAGCTGGACACCTATGCCGAAATGAAAGGGCTTGACGCAAGGCAGATAATCGAGGGCGTCGGGCTTGACCCGCGCATCGGCGACCACTATAACAACCCGTCGTTCGGTTACGGCGGTTACTGTCTCCCGAAGGACACAAAGCAGCTGCTCGCGAATTACAGCGGCGTCCCCGAGAACATTATCGGCGCGATAGTCAAGGCGAACGACACCCGAAAGGAGTACATCGCCGACCGCATAATGGAAAAGGCGGGGCGTGAGGCTCCCGTCGTCGGGATCTACCGCCTGATAATGAAAACGAACTCCGACAACTTCCGCCAGAGCGCGATACAGACCATAATAAAGCTGCTTGAAAAGAAGGGCGCGCGCGTCGTTATTTTCGAGCCGACGCTGAAAGACGACTCGTTCTGCGGGTTTGAGGTCATTCACGATTTCGGGGAGTTTGCGGCAGCGTCCGATGTCATTGCGGCAAACCGTATGAGCGAGGAGCTCAACGCCTGCGCGGACAAGGTGTACACAAGGGATATTTATTTCAGGGATTGACCGCCTGCGCGGTATTCCTCGCAAATTGTGCAGTAATGAATACGCCGCCCGTGCATGAAACGCGGGCGGCGCAGTTTGTTGAAAGGCTTTTCGACAAAAAGTGAATATTGAATAATGAATAAAGAAGAATGAATAACGACGGTATCGGCTCCGCCGATTTTTCCGAAAATATGGTTTAATACCGTTCTATATTCAAATCCGTGCCCGCAGGGCACACCGCAATTATTCATTAAGATAATATGATGTTAAGGGTCAACAGGCGCTTTTCTTATCAAACCCCGCCTTATAAACCCTGCCGACAATGTAAAGCACGGCTGTGACGCAAATGAATATCAGCACGAAGAAATTTATCTCCTCGTTCCAGCGCAGCGCCAGCACCGCGGCGTCGCCGATAAGCGCGGTGACAAACGGAGAAACGGCAAAGCTGTATACTCCGTCCCCGTTGTAGAAGCCCCTCAGCATTACGGTGAAAAGTAGCACCAGCCCTGCGGAAACCGCTATCTCAAGCGGTACGAAAAGCCACGAAAGCTCTATCTGCGTGTGGTAAACGACGGGTATTGACATCGAAAACGCGACGATGTACCCGAACGACAGCCAGCGCATGAGCGCGCCGCCGTTCTCCTTTATTTTCTGAACGGTATGTATCGCCATGGACACGAGTATCATTCCGTAGGACGCGAACTGTATCGGGGGGATAGTCCCCTCGGTATGCACCATTCCGCCGAGGAGGAGTATTCCCGCCGCGACCGCAAGCTTCCCGAAATTGTCGTTGTCGGGAGCGGGCGCCGCCGATACCTTCCCGTTGGGATATCTCTTAACATTCACGCGGCACTGCGTCAGAATGAACGCATACGCGCCGATTATCGAGCATATCGTCAGTCCCACCATGTACCATTCCAGCCCGTCATATGCGGACAGATCGCCCGTGAACACGCTCACAAGGCTTATTGTGCGCTCAACGGTAAGTATAAGGAAATACAGCATAAGGAAAATGAGCTTTGCCTTGTCTGCTGCGCTTGTTTTTTCGGTTTTCAAATTTAACACTCCTTTTTCGCGGCGGTGCGGTCATCGCCGTTGTTTTGCTGTATTATAGCACTTTGGGACTTTTTTGTCAATACTTATAAAAACAACGCGTCGGAATGACCTCGTTTTGACGAAAAAATGTTGATAAAGCCCTTGACAAAGCCGTTTTGTTGTGATATAATAATAAAGCCGCATGTGCAGGGTAAATTGTAAGCGTTTGTAAAAACCGCCCCGACGCAGCGAGTCTGATAAAATGAGGTAAAAAATATGTACGCAGTAATCGAAACAGGCGGAAAGCAGTATCAGGTCAAGGAAGGCGACGTTCTTTTCATCGAGAAGCTTGACGCTGAGGGCGAAGTAACATTCGACAAGGTTATCATGGTAGGCAAGGATGACGGCGTGACCGTTGGCGCTCCTTATGTTGAGGGTGCTTCCGTAAAGGCTACTCTCCTGAAGAACGGCAAGGCTAAGAAGATCACCGTTTTCACTTACAAGCCCAAGAAGAGCTCTAAGAGAAAAATGGGTCACAGACAGCCTTACAGCCAGGTAAGAATTGAAGCTATCAACGCATAATGCTAAAGGCTGTTTTTTATCGGCATAACGGCTCCCCGACGGGCTTTTCCGTTTCGGGTCATGCGGGTTACGGCGATGAGGGAACGGACATAGTATGCGCGGCGGTAAGCTCCGCAGTGATGCTTGTCTGCAACACTGTCACCGATTTTTTTAAGGTAAAAGCCGATGTATCGGTGGAAGAAAACCGTGTAACTCTCAGGCTGAAAGAAAAGAACGAGGCGGCGGAAAAGCTGCTCGAATCGTTCTTCTACCAAATGGGAACAGTCGCCGAGGAATACAGCAAGGTAAAGCTTGAAACTCACGAAACAGGAGGAAAATAACAATGATCAGAATTAGTATTCAGTATTTCGCTCATAAAAAAGGTATGGGTTCGACCAAGAACGGTCGTGATTCCGAGTCCAAAAGACTTGGCGTAAAGCGCGCTGACGGTCAGTATGTCCTCGCGGGCAACATTCTCGTTAGACAGAGAGGCACTCATATCCACGCAGGCAACAACGTTGCCAAGGGCTCCGATGACACCCTTTTCGCTCTGGTAGACGGCACCGTTAAGTTCGAGCGCCTCGGCAGAGACAGAAAGCAGGTTAGCGTATACGCTGACTGATTAACCGTTAGGAACGGCGCAGTATGCACCGACTGAGGTAACATCATAAGGCGGATTGTTGACAGTCCGCCTTATTTCTCTTTTCGGGCAGATGAATATTCCCGCCCGAAAAGGGACAAATAATATCATGAAAGGCGGGGAACGCAATGTTTGTAGACAAGGTCGAGATCTCCATCAAGGCGGGAAACGGCGGCAACGGAGCTGTTTCCTTCCACAGGGAAAAATATGTTAACGCGGGAGGACCCGACGGCGGCGATGGCGGAAAGGGCTCCGATATCGTCTTTGTCGCGGACGATAACCTCTCCACGCTGATAGATTTCCGCTATAAAAAGAAGTACATCGCCCCCGACGGCGAGCCGGGCGGTGCAAAACGCTGCTCCGGCAAGTCAATGGAGCCGACGGTGATACGCGTTCCGCGCGGCACCATCGTCAAGGACGCGCACACCGGCAGGATCATGGCGGACATCTCCGACGACGAGCCCGTTGTTGTTGCGCGCGGCGGAAAGGGCGGCAAGGGCAACGTCCACTTCGCGACCCCGACAAGGCAGATACCGCGCTTCGCGAAGCCGGGCTTCCCCGGGGAGCAGTTTGACGTTGTGCTTGAGCTGAAACTGCTTGCGGACGTCGGTCTTGTCGGATTTCCGAATGTAGGAAAATCCACGCTGATAAGCGTTGTCAGCGCCGCGAAGCCGAAGATAGCCAACTACCACTTCACCACGCTGACCCCCGTTCTCGGCGTCGTAAAGCGCGGCGAGAAGTCATTCGTCATGGCGGATATCCCCGGGCTTATCGAGGGGGCGAGCGAGGGCGTCGGGCTTGGTCACGCGTTCCTGCGGCACGTTGAGCGCTGCCGACTTATCGTCCATGTGCTTGATGTTTCGGGCATAGAGGGCAGGGATCCTATTGACGATTTCCAAAAGATAAATAAGGAGCTTGCGAATTTCTCCGAGGAGCTTGCACAGAGCCCGCAGATAGTTGCGGCGAACAAGTGCGACATGGCGACCGAGGAGCAGATAGCCGCGCTGCGGGAATATATAACGGGGCAGGGGCTGAAGTTCTTCCCGATATCCGCGGCGACGACGCAGGGCACCGACGCGCTTATGGACTGCGTTGCGGCGGAGCTTGAGAAGCTGCCCCCCGCAAAGCGCTTCGAGGTGCAGCCGCTCACTCTCGAGGATATAGAGAAGCTCGAGAACGAAAAGCACAGCTTCACCGTCGAAAAGATAGATGATGTTTATGTTGTCAACGCCGAATGGCTCGCGCCGATACTAAGCACCGTCAACATGGAGGACTACGAGAGCCTTCAGTATTTCCAGCGCGTTCTCCGTTCGAGCGGTATCATCGACGAGCTCGAGCGGCAGGGGATACAGGAGGACGATCTTGTGTCCATATTTGACTTTGAGTTCAATTACGTCAGATAATACCACAAGGCAATAATACGGCAGATATTACAGACAGATATACGACCCGAGCGGGATAGATCGGGGGACAAAATGAATTTCTTAGGAAGTTTACTGGAAAATCTGGAGTTTGGCTCGGCGGGAAGCGAGGAGACCTCGCGTACCGTGCTGGGAATGTGCGGGGATATCAGCCCGAAAAAGGCGGTGTTTGTCGGCGACGACTGCTGCACGCCCCTGCTCATTGAGGACAGGTTCGGCTGCGGCGTTACGGCGGCGTATGCGGACGCGGCGCGCGCGGAAAAGGCTGCCGCGAAAGGGATAAAGGTCTTGCCCGTGCAGTCGTTCGAGATACCCGAAGCGTCGGGCGGCTACGACCTGCTGTGGTACAACGGCGTTGTTGAGTTCGACGGGGTGGACAGGCGGCTCGGGCAGCTGCGCTCGCTCACCGCAAAGGGCGGGACGGCGGTTTATCGGACGCTGTGCTGGCTTATTGACCCAAGCCCCGACACGCTGTGCTACTGCGAAAAGCGCTTCGGTATCATCGAGCCGCTGGACAGGGTGATAATTTACGCCAAGGAGCAGGGCTTTCGCGTGAACGATTTCTACATCGCGCCGAAGTCCGACTGGACGGAGCATCATTACAGACCGCTTTCCGAGGCGGCGGGTAAGCTTTGCGGCTCGGAGGACGGCGACGCGGCGGCTGGCATGACCGTTCTTGAAAAGGAAGAGGAAATGTTCGAGCTGCACTGCGAGGAATACAGCTATGTTTATTACATTCTCAAGGGTTGAAAGGTTGATGAAATGGCGCTGAGCGAAAAAGAAGCGGCGGCTTACAGCCCGAATGTCCTCGCGTTTTACGGCGACGGGGTATACGAGGTCATGGTAAGGCGGCGCGTTGTCCTGCGCGGAAACACCTGCGCGGGCAGGCTGCATGATATGGCGGTGGAGCAGGTGCGCGCTTGTTATCAGTCGGAGGCGGTGAGCGTTATCGAGCCGCTGCTGACCGAGCGCGAGGCGGACATTCTGCGGCGCGGCAGGAACGCGGGCGGTATTTCCGTCCCGAAAAGCGCGAAGCCGTCGGAATACAGGCGCGCGACCGCGCTGGAGGCGCTGTTCGGTTATCTGAGCCTTTCGGGGCAGGACGAGCGCGCCGAGGAGCTTTTCAATATAATATGCGAGGCGCTTCCCACAAAGGAAGCGGTGGTCAATAAGGTATGAAAACCGAAAATATAAAGGGTATCGTTCTCAAATGGATAGTTGATATCGCGGTGATACTCGCCGCGGCGGCGCTGTATTCGCTCGGCGTGAACTGCTTTATTTCGCCGAACAACATCGCCCCGGGCGGCGCTACGGGTATCGCGATAATCATTTCGGGAGTAACGGGCGCGTCGGTCGGCTCGCTTATCGGGCTGATAAATATTCCGCTGCTCATTGCGGGATTTATCCTGCTTAACAAGAAAACGATGATAAAGACGGTTATCTCCGTCGCGGCGATAACCGTCTTTACGGACTATGTTTTTGCGGACATTCCGCAGTATCTTGCGGAAAACGGTAACGGCATACTGGCGTCTATCTTCGGCGGTGTGCTGCTCGGTGCGGGGCTCGGGCTTGCTTACAGCAGGGAGGGCTCGTCGGGCGGCACGGATATCGTTACGAAGATCGTCAGCAGGTTCCTCCCGAATTTCAAGCTCGGGCAGATACAGCTTGTGGTGGACGGGTGCGTCGTTCTGGCGGGACTTGTCGTGTACCGTGATCTTAACATCGTTCTGTATGCTATCGTTGCGATTTTTGTACAGTCAAAGATGATCGACATGATAGTTTACGGCAGTCAGGAGAGCAGGCTGCTTATGATATTCTCGGACAAATACGAGGAGATATCCAAACGGCTGCTTGAGCAGAGCCGCGGCGTTACGCTGCTGAACGGCGAGGGCGCATACAGCGGCGACAACCGACAGGTCATTGTCACCGCGATATACAAGCGCGATTTTTCCAAGGTCAAGCGCATAATCAAGGAAACAGACCCTGCTGCGTTCGTGGTTGTCACCAACGCGGGAGAGGTATTCGGAAAAGGCTTCAGCAAGCTTTATTAAAAGAAGGATAAAGGAGAAAGACCAATGTCAGGACATTCAAAATGGAGCACCATCAAGCGCAAGAAGGGCGAAAAGGACGGAGCAAGGGCAAAGGTATTCACGAAAATAAGCCGTGAAATACTTGTCTGCATAAAGGAAACAGGCTCTGCCGACCCCGCAAACAACTCAAGGCTTTACACGCTCGTTCAGAAGGCAAAGTCCAACAATATCCCGAACGACAACATCGACAGACTGCTGAAAAAAGCTGCCGGCGGCGCGGAAAAGAACGACTATGAAAACTGCGTATACGAGGGCTACGGTCCCAACGGCGTGGCTGTCATTGTCG
Organism: Oscillospiraceae bacterium; assembly: GCA_051893715.1. Lineage (GTDB taxonomy): Bacteria > Bacillota > Clostridia > Oscillospirales > Ruminococcaceae > CAG-115. The sequence goes on along the minus strand of JBJFHP010000172.1, from coordinate 12,003 downwards.
ACTGCCTGACCGACAACAGAAACCGCACTGCGGGCGAGATACGCCATTATTTTGACAAATTCGGCGGCAACATGGGCGCAACGGGCTGCGTAAGCTTCATGTTCTCGCTCAAGGGCGTTATCGTTCTGAACAACGAGGACGGCGACATCGACGAGGACAAGGCGATGGAGGATATCCTCGAAGCGGGCGCGGACGATTTCAGCTTTGAGGACGGCTGCGTTGAGATAACGACCGACCCTGCGGAGGTAGGGAATGTTGCCGAAGAGCTTACCAAGCGCGGCTACGAGGTAGTTTCCGCAGAGGCGGAGCAGGTGCCCTCTACATACACCACGCTCACCGACGAGGATCACATCAAGAAGATGAACCTCCTCCTCGAAGCCCTTGACGACAACGACGACGTTCAGAACGTATGGCATAACTGGGACGCTCCCGACACCGACGAATAAACCGCATGGTAAAGCCGTTTACGGGCGTTTTAACACCGGCGATAAAATACAACAGCGGCACTTCTCATTGGAGTGCCGCCGTTTTTATTGCCGGAATTATGACTTACTTACCTGTTTTAGCGATAATGCTCTTCACGAACTTTTCGGTCAATTCGTTTTCGGAGTAAATTGAATAGGAGCACTCACCGTCTGTCCATACTGCGGAGATAATGCCCTCTCCGTTGCCCTTCAGGGTAACGTTGCAGCCGTTAATCATCTTTTCGGTCACGTTTTTGTAGGTTTCAAAGTCGCCGCTGATATCGTCTGTTCCCGCGCCCTTGCGAATGGATATCTCATTGCCGTTTTTGGTGTAACTTACCTCGACAATGCCGTCTGCCGCCTGAATATGCGAGAGCTTGTGTTTGCCGAGCTTGTTGGGGGCATTGAAGCTGATACCCGCCGCATTTGCAGCCTCGGAAACAGTCTTGTATTCCTGCCACGGATTGGGTATCTGCACACCCGTGTTATCTCCGACTGCGGCTGTATTATCCGTATTCCCGAGCTCAAGGGTGTTTATGTCAACAAGGGAAACGGTGCCGTCAAGCGCCTTGTTCACCGTTACGAGCGACCACCCATAGGGTGCGTTCGGGTAAACCACTCTGCTGCGGCAGAGAATGAGGTAATTGCTGCCTGCAACGACCTGACTTCCGAGGTAGGCTATCGGCTCGTAAGAAACGCCGGTAAGCCCGTCCATAGCCTGCCTGTAAGCGGCGTAAACGCCCTTGTTTTTGCTGAGAGAAAACTTGCCGCTGTTTGCAGCAAAGCCGCCGTCAAGCATTTCGCCGATTATGGTCTGAAAGCCTGTTATCTCGGCGCTGCCCGTTAAGTCCTCATAGATGTACATTATCCTGACCTCGGACGCTGCGTCGGGATAGATCGGGGTTGCCTTGCAGAGTATCGCGTAGTTTGTCCCCGCAACGACCTGTGTGCCGAGGACTGCAATTGCCTTGTAGCTTACGCCGTCAAGGTCTGCTGTCGCCTTTTTGAAAGCGGCGTTCGCTTCGGGATTTTTGTTCATTGCGTTACTGCCTCCGCTTATCTGCCAGCCGCCCGAAAGCGTTTCCACATAGCCTGCGCCGCCGTCAATGCTTTCATAGCTGTCGTCCGCAAGCGCCGCGAAGGATACGCAGGACATTGCAATAATTGCCGCCATAGCTGCTGCTGTTGATCTGATCGTCTTTTTCATGATGATACTCTCCTTTGTGTTGATTTTGTCTTTGCAGTGGTTCAACTGCCTTTCACCCTAAAAGACAGCGTTTTTTTCGTCGGGTCACAGTTTTTTTAAGAATTATTGAATATTTTTTATCAATTCAATCAATTCCTCTTCCGAAGCGCCTTGCTCTGCCGATACTGCATAGGAATAGCCCTCATAAGACCATTCAGCCAGGAAATACTTGTCCTCATTCCCCTTTATCGTGACCGAGCGGCTGCCGACCGTTATTTCGGCGGCAATATCGTATGTGTTGTTATCTCCGCTTATGTCGTCATCTGTGCCGCTTGCTTTTCTGATACAAAATCCCGAATTGCCGTCGGCGTCGCTATACCGAACCTCTAACATATTGCCAAGTATTACCGAAAAGCTCCGCTCGGAAAATGCGCCGCAGCCGTCGGGAATTTCAATACCAAAACCGACCGCTTCTTCTGCTTCCTCAATGGTATCGTATTCCACACAGGGGGAAACTACCTGTACAAAGTCGGAGGAATCCGATGCGATTTGAGAGGGATCGCCCGCAATGCCTGCGTAATGGCTTACGGTGAGCGCTCCTGCGCCAAGCACAAGCACCGCACAGGCGGCTATTCCCGCATACTTTGCCCACGAAAACGGACGAATAACGCTTCTTTTTGCCCGAGCAGGGGCAGCCTCGTCAATGTACTTGTCGTCAATATCGCCTATTGTCCTCATCATTCGCATTTCTTTCATACAACTATTCCCTCGCTTTCAAGATGTTTTTTAAGATTATTCCGCGTTCGCATAAGGCTTGTTTTGACCTTGCTAAGGCTGAAGCCGTAATCCCTTGCGATATCTTCAACAGAGCTTGCATACCAATACCGTCTGACGAATATCTTCCGATTGTCCTCCGACAATGTTCCGAGAAAGGCATTGATGCTGTCGCGCAGCTCCATGCTTTCACTTATTCGCTCTGCATTGCTGTTCGGGTCGGGAATACATTCCGAAAGCTCGTCCAGGATCGCCTCGGTGCTGTTTACATCACGCTTTTTTCGGTGCATATGCTCATACATATTTAGCGCGAGGTTCCTTGCTATTCTTCCGAGAAATGCCCTTAGATTGTCGGGCTTTTTCGGGGGGATCGCATTCCACGCTTTCATGTATGTATCGTTTTTGCAAACCTCGCTGTCCTCGTTGTTGCGAAGAATATTGTATGCGATCGTAATGCAGTACCGCCCGAATTTAATATCCGTTTCGCTGATCGCACGCTCGGATCTTGCAAAATAAAGCTCGACTATCTGCTCGTCGTTCATTTTGATCCTCCGTTTTGCAATAATTACTTGTTCCATACAATAGACAGCGTTTTCTGACAGCAGGTCGCATATAATAAAAATATTTTTTCGGTGGGGTGAACCTATCTGTATTGAGGGGTGGAATTATAAATCGTGCCTCTCGCTGCATAATTTTGGTGTCGTTTTGTCGAAAATATTGGTATCGATTCAATGATCCGAAAAACACAAATGCACTCGGCGTTAAATGTGAGAGAAGAATACCATTTGAAAAATCTATAATAACACCCGCTCTTTTTTCGGAGCGGGTGTGCTGTTTATGCGAGTTGGTGCGGTTTTGTTATGAATTTCAGTCGGCAAGCAGCTTCTCAACCGTCGCGAGCTTAACGCATACGCAGAATATCTCCATTGCCGCGCGGAGCTCCTCTACTGTGGGGAAGGTGGGAGCAATTCTGATGTTGCGGTCGCGGGGATCGTTTCCGTAGGGGTAAGTCGCGCCTGCGCCCGTCATTACAACGCCCGCTTCCTTTGCGAGGGAAACTATTCTCTTTGCGGTGCCGTCCGCGCCGTCGAAGCTTACGAAGTAGCCGCCCTTGGGGCTGTTCCAGCTGCCCGCGCCGACGGGAGCTATCTCCTTTTCAAGCGTTTCGAGAACGACCTCGAACTTGGGGCGGATTATGTCAGCGTGACGCTTCATATGTGCCTTTATTCCGTCAAAGTCCTTGAAGAACTTTACATGGCGCAGCTGATTCAGCTTGTCGAAGCCAATGGTCTGATAGGTCATCCGGCTCTTTACGAAATCAATGTTCGCCTTGCTTGCCGCCATTGCCGCAAGACCGCTTCCCGGGAAGGATATCTTGGAGGTCGAGGTGAACTCGAATACCATATCGGGATTGCCCGCCTTTTCGCACTCGTCAATGATGTTGAGCAGCTTGTCGCAGTCGTCGGAGAGGTGGTGAACGCAGTATGCGTTATCCCAGAAAATACGGAAATCCTTTGCGGCGGGTTTAAGGCTTGCGAAGCGCTTAACCGTTTCGTCGGAGTAGGTTATACCCGTCGGGTTGGAGTACATCGGAACGCACCATATTCCCTTAATGGAGTCGTCGGAAGCGACAAGGCGCTCTACCTCGTCCATATCGGGGCCGTTTTCCTTGTATTCAATGTTTATCATTTCAATTCCGAGCGACTGACATATTGCAAAATGGCGGTCATAGCCGGGCACGGGGCAGAGGAATTTTACCTTGTCGTACCTGCACCACGGCTTCTCGCTGCCGAGCACGCCGAGCTGAAGCGCGCGGATAATGGTGTCATACATGAGCTGCAGAGAGGAGTTTCCGCCGACGATAATATTTTCGGGCTTAACTTCAAGAATATCCGCGAACAGCGCCTTTGCCTCGGGTATGCCGTCAAGCACGCCGTAGTTGCGGCAGTCCGCGCCGCCCGCTGTCTTGTATTCGCCGTCAAGGCAGGTCAGCATTCCCATGGTGAGGTCGAGCTGCGAGGGAGCGGGCTTTCCTCTTGACATATCAAGCTTGAGCCCCTTTGCCTTGTGTTCGCTGTATTCCTTTTCAAGCGCTGCCTTTTCGGCGGCAAGCTGCTCCTTTGTCATGTTTGTATAAAGCATTTTCCATAGTTCCTTTCCGTGAGTGCGGCAAGACCGCTTTCTTTCTGTTAACATTATAACATAGCGGATAATATTTTGCAAGTGCTTTTTATTTTTCTTGCATAATTTCGGGATTTTTCGGAGAAATGACAAATAACGAGCCGCCGCGCCGCGATTTATTGAGCAATTTATATTGTATTGAGAACAGCCCCGCGGGCATTTATGCGGTTTTTTCCCGTTTTATTTGTCTGAAACAGTCAGCCTCACGTTTTTTCAGTTTTTTCCATACAATAATAAAGCAGATAATATGCGCCGTAAGCGTTATCACCCATGTAATCGGGTAGGAAAGGTACACCGTGAAAACATTGTGGTACTGCTCGATCTGAAATACCGTCGCTATCCACAGTATCCGAAGCCCGCACGCGCCCGCAAGGGATACTATCATCGGAACGACCGAATACCCCAGCCCGCGCAGCATTCCCACCATAACGTCCATTATCCCGCAGAGGAAATACGTCGTGGAGATAACGCTCATGCGCGCCATTCCCGCGTCTATTGCGGCGGGAGTTTCCGTGTAGATGCCGAGCAGCGGTCTGCCGAAAATGTACGCAGACCACCCGAGGATAAGCCCCGTCGCGACAACGCACAGCTGCGCGCAGAACAGAATTTTCGGGATCCTGTCAAAGCGGCGCGCGCCGACGTGCTGACCGGTAAAGGATATCGCCGCCTGATAGAACGAGTTCATTGCCATGTAGATAAAGCCCTCGATATTTGCCGCGGCGGAATTTCCCGCGACGGTGATATCGCCGAAAAGGTTTATGGAGGACTGTATAACGACATTCGACAGCGCAAACACAACGCCCTGAAAGCCTGCGGGCAGCCCTACCCGTATTATATCCGCAAGATCGGCGCTGCGGATACGGAGCTTTTTTATTTCAAGGCGTATCCCGCCCTGCTCGTGAGCGAGGCAGAGCAGGATAAGCACGGCGGATATCGTCTGTGAAATAACGGTCGCGAGCGCAACGCCCGCAACGTCCATTTTCAGCAGAATAACGAAAACGAGGTTCAGCGCAACATTTATTATTCCCGCAATGACGAGGAAATAAAGCGGGCGCTTTGTGTCGCCGACGGAGCGGAGCAGCGCCGCGCCGAAATTATACAGCATGACAAACGGCATTCCCGCGAAATATATCCTTAAATATGTTACCGCGAGCGGGAGGACGCCTTCGGGCGTCTGCATGAGCGCGAGCAGCTGCGGAGCGAAAATCAGCCCCACCGCCGCCAGAAACAGCCCGCTGAAAAGGCTCAGCAGTATCGCCGTATGGGTTACATCGGAGAGCTTTTGTCTGTCGCCCGCGCCGTGCGCCCTTGCCGCGACGACGTTGACGCCGACGGAAAGCCCGACGAAAAGGTTGGTCAGCAGGTTTATCAGCGCGGTGTTGGAGCCGACCGCCGCGAGGGAGTTGTCGCCCGCAAACCGCCCGACAACGATTATATCGGCGGCGTTGAACAGCAGCTGAAGAATACTCGACGCCATCAGCGGGAGCGTGAACAGCAGCAGCTTTTTCAGCACCGAGCCGCTGCACATATCCATTTCATATTGTCTTGCCACGATAACAGCCCCTTTCCCTACATTCGGAATTATAGCATATTGAGCCGCAAAAATCAAGGCTGTGCCGCGCCGTAATACTCCATTGTTCCCCGTTCGGAAAATTGTGTATTATCAACAAAAATTATAAACGGTAAGCCGCAACTAACCACTCTTTTTACGAAAATTCAGCCCGATACGAAAAAGTTAGTCAAAACTATTGACAATCCGACTGAAAAAAGCTAATATATATGTGGGTTAGAAGATACTAACTTACTTGTACGGAATATCCTTACATTGTGCGGAATTTATATATAGGGAGGGTTTGATAATGATACCTCTTACGATGGCAGACGCGGGCGAGCCGCTGATGATAAAGAAGATAGGCGGTAACCCCGAAGCGCGGCAGTTTATGGAAAACCTCGGCTTTGTTGTCGGCGGGGAGATAATGGTGATAAGCAGGCTGGGCGGCAATGTCATAGTCGGCGTCAAGGCGTCCCGCGTGGCGGTTTCAAAGGAAATGGCACAGAAAATAATGGTATAAAAAGGCGGCTTTAGGAGTAAAAATGGAGATAAAAATAGCGCTTGCGGGCAATCCGAACTGCGGAAAGACCACGCTTTTCAATGCGCTGACAGGCTCTGCGCAGTATGTCGGGAACTGGCCCGGCGTTACCGTTGAGAAAAAAGATGGAAAGCTGAAAGGCAGCCGTGACGTCACAGTCATAGACCTGCCCGGCACATACTCGCTTTCTCCCTACACCCTTGAGGAAGTGGTGGCGAGGAATTACCTCATACAGGAGCGCCCCGACGTTATCCTTAACATAATCGACGGCACCAACCTTGAGCGCAACCTTTACCTTACCACACAGCTTATTGAGCTTGGCATTCCGCTTGTTGCGGCGATAAACATGATGGACGTCGTTGAAAAGAACGGCGACAGGATAGATTTTGAGCAGCTTTCAAAGGAGCTTGGCTGCGAGGTATGCGAGATATCCGCGCTTAAAGGCAAGGGTATAACCGAAGCGGCGGAGCGGGCTGTCGCGGTCGCGAAGTCGGGGAAAAAGACCGTCCCGCGGCATCATTTCTCGGGCTGCGTTGAGCACGCCGTTGCGCACATTGAAGAAGCTGCGCTGCATGATATGCCCGACGAGCAGCAGCGGTGGTACGCGATAAAGATATTCGAGCGCGACAAAAAGGTGCTTGAAACGCTGAATATCCCCGAAAACACCATGAAGCACATTGAGAACGACATCAGATCCGCCGAGGAGGAGATGGACGAGGGCTCGGAAAGCATCATCACTAACGAGCGTTACCTTTACATAGGCTCGATCATCAAGAACTGCCTTAAAAGAAAGAACAAGGGCGGGCTGACCGTTTCGGACAAAATAGATATGGTTGTCACCAACCGCTGGCTGTGTATGCCGATATTTGCGGTGATAATGTTCCTTGTTTATTATGTGTCAATGGTAACGGTGGGCTCTGCGGCAACAAACTGGGCTAACAACGGGCTTTTCGGGGACGGCTGGTTTCTGCTCGGAATAGGGCGGGGCGAATATGAGGAGCGGGTCGGCGAGTACAACGACGCGATGAACGCTCTCGAAGCGTTCGGAACAGCGCCCGATACAGATTTGCCGTCGCTTGACGAAAAGTCTGCCCTTGCGGAAATAGAGGCATTTGTCCCCACAGAAAGCACCGCGCAGGTGACGGTAGTCAACGAGGCTGACCTTTCGGAACGCGAGCTTACCGCCTATTATTCAAAAATACCGGTAAACGCCGCCGAGGAGCTCACCGTCGGAATGACCTATCTTGACGCGGCGGAGTATTTTAAGGAGAACGGCTTTGACGAGCCCGACCCCGCCGAATGCGGCGTATGGGTGTCCGGTGTTCCCGTGCTGGCGGAGCGCGGGCTTGACGCGATAAACTGCGTCGGCTGGCTGAAGCGGCTGATAGTTGACGGGATAATCGGCGGCGTGGGCGCGGTGCTGGGCTTTGTGCCGCAGCTGCTCGTGCTGTTCCTTTTCCTGTCGTTTCTGGAGTCCTGCGGATATATGGCGCGCGTTGCGTTCATACTTGACCGCGTGTTCCGCAAATTCGGGCTTTCGGGCAAGTCGTTCATACCGATACTTGTCGGCACGGGCTGCGGAGTTCCGGGGATAATGGCTTCGCGGACGATAGAGAACCTCCGCGACCGCCGCATAACGATCATGACGACAACATTCATTCCCTGCGGGGCGAAGGTGCCGTTTATCGCAATGATAGCGGGCGCGCTGTTCGGCGGCTCTCCGTGGGTGTCAACGGGCGCTTATTTCATCGGCATAGCGGCGATAATCGTTTCGGGAATAATCCTGAAGAAAACAAAGCTTTTCGCGGGCGACCCCGCGCCGTTCGTCATGGAGCTTCCCGCGTATCATATCCCCACGGCGGCGAGCGTTCTGCGCGCTATGTGGGACAGGGGCTGGGAGTTCATACGCAAGGCGGGGACAATAATCCTGCTGTCCACCGTGATAGTATGGTTCACCTCCTATTTCGGCTTTGTTGACGGCGAGTTCCGAATGCTTACCGCGGAGCAGATGGAGTATTCAATTCTCGCGGCGATAGGCGGCGTGATAAGCCCGATATTCGCTCCGCTCGGCTGGGGGAGCTGGCAGGCTTCCGTTGCGACGATAACGGGGCTTGTTTCAAAGGAAAACATTGTCGGCACGCTCGGCGTTCTTTACGGCGGCGGGGATATTTCGGTATACGCGGCGCTGTCGCAGGCGTTCACAGGCGTCAGCGGAATGTCGTTCATGATATTCAACCTGTTGTGCGCGCCCTGTGTTGCGGCTATGGGGGCAATAAAGCGCGAGATGAACAGCGTAAAGTGGTTCTGGATCGCAATAGGGTACGAATGCGGCTTTGCGTATGTGATATCGCTTATCGTAAATCAGCTCGGCAACCTTTTCACGGGCAGGCTTCTGACCGCAGGCGCGGGCGCGGCGGTGAATATCGCGAGCCTTGCCGTTGCTGCGGTATGCCTTATCGCAATGGCATATCTGCTGTTCAGACCGAATAAAAGGGCGGCGCTTTCGGAGGAATGACAGTAATAACAATGTTGGAATTTTTAGCGGAAAATTACGGCTCGATCATTGTCGGAGCGGCGCTTATTGTGATCATCGCGCTGATAATAAGGAAGCTCGTCAGGGACAAGCGCGCGGGGAAATGCTCCTGCGGGAGCTGTTCCGCCTGCGGGAAGGGCTGCTCGGGGTGTTCCTGCGGCGCTTGTGACGAGCGCGAAAAGTGAGCGGCTGAAATATATGAAATACGGATTATCCCGGGGAGCGAATACTTCCCGGGATAGCTTTTTGTCGGAATAACATGAAAATAATGCCGCGCTTGCGGGCGGAATGCCCCCGCAGTCAATGCGGACGAGGTGTTGAAAATGGGAAGTGTTGAACATAAATTTTAGTCACATGACTGTGTTTCAGCCAAATAAATTCCCCAATCTTTTAACTCATCAGGAAGATCATATACAGATTTACCGTTAGACTTTATCATTTCTGAACTTCCCGGTGTTTTATCAGTAAATGTATCCCATGCGGTCAGGAGGTTTTCGTCCATATTGATATCATGCATTTCAAAAAAGCCATCATATTTACTCAGGCTATTAGAGTATATAGTTATGCAGTTGTATTTTCTGATCATAATTTCGTCCTGTGATTCGTGACACCCGAATCCGAACTCACTGATTCCGTCATTTATTAAAAGTTCGCCAAAATGTTCAACCAGATAAGCACATTCATTACCTTTACACCCATCAATATAGTAAATATCTTTATGTCCATTATTGATTACACCCGGAGAAATGATATCCTCTCTGTTCAGATTTACCGGTAACTCAAGAATGAAAAACAAAGGTTCGTTTGGATGCATTGCAATAAAATGATAAAGAATATCAGCAGTTTTATCCGCATCTACATTAGCAATATACGACCAATCCGAAGAAGCCATATATCCTTCGTGAAGCTTTTCAATTTCAGTCACTTTATATCCCATAGACAATTTTAGCATAGTATTACCTCCGATTTTTTTCATAATTCAGATGTTGCCCTTTTAATTTCCATTTTTCGTATTTTGACCCCGCGCAGCATTTTCCTCATTATACCACTAACCCCCGATAAAGTCAACACAAAAAGCCGCTCCCGGCTTTTGACCGGAAGCGGATAATATATATCAGGAAGGAAAACCAAAAGGAAAACAAGTGTGAATGCTTATCAGTGCTTTACAGCCGCGAACGCCTTGTCAAGCGCCTCGATGAGGTCATCGATATTCTCGATACCGATGGAGAGGCGGATAGTGTTCGGCTTTATGCCCTGATCCGCAAGCTCTGCCTCGCTGAGCTGCGAGTGAGTTGTGGAAGCGGGGTGGATAACGAGCGACTTTACGTCCGCGACATTCGCCAGCAGCGAGAAAATGTCCAGATTGTCGATAAATTTCTTCGCGTCGTCCTCGGTGCCCTTTATCTCAAAGGTAAAGATAGAGCCGCCGCCGTTCGGGAAATACTTGTTATACAGCGCGTGAGTCGGCTCGGACTTGAGCGAGGGGTGGTGAACAGCCTCAACCTGCGGGTGGTTGTTGAGGTAGTTGACGATCTTCAGCGCGTTTTCAACGTGTCTTTCAACTCTCAGCGACAGCGTTTCAAGCCCCTGAAGGAAAATAAACGCGTGGAACGGGGAGAGCGTCGCGCCGGTATCGCGCAGGAGTATCGCGCGGATATATGTAGCGAACGCCGCCGCGCCGACTGCCTGTGCGAAGCTTATGCCGTGGTAAGAGGGGTTGGGCTCGGATATCCAGGGGTACTTTCCCGAAGCGATCCAGTCGAACTTGCCGCCGTCAATGATAACGCCGCCGATAGCCGTGCCGTGTCCGCCGATGAACTTTGTCGCGGAGTGAACAACGATGTCCGCGCCGTATTCAATGGGACGGACGAGGTAGGGCGTCGCAAAGGTGCTGTCAACCACGAGCGGAATGCCGTGCTTGTGGGCGATAGCCGCTATACCCTCGATATCGGCAACGTTGGAGTTGGGGTTACCGAGCGTTTCGATGTAGAGCGCCTTGGTCTTGTCGTCGATCGCGTTCTCTATTTCCTCGAAATTGTCGGGGTCAACAAACTTCGCGGTTATGCCGTAATGCGGGAGCGTGTGCGCGAACAGGTTGTAGGTGCCGCCGTATATTGTCTTGGAAACAACGAGGTTCTCGCCCTGCTGAGCCAGCGCCTCGATCGCGTAGGTGATAGCCGCCGCGCCGGAGGCTGTCGCCAGAGCCGCAACGCCGCCCTCAAGCGCCGCTATGCGCTCCTCAAAAACGCTCTGCGTGGGGTTGGTGAGTCTGCCGTAGATGTTTCCCGCGTCGCGCAGACCGAAGCGGTCGGCAGCGTGCTGCGAGTTGCGGAAAACGTAGGAAGTGCTTGCGTATATCGGCACCGCTCTTGCGTCGGTAGCGGGGTCTGCCTGCTCCTGACCAACATGGAGCTGAAGGGTTTCAAATCTGTAATTCTTGGACATGGTGTTTTTCTCCTTTTCAATCAAAAAAATAAGGTGTGTTATGGGTCAACGGTCGTTCCGTGAGATATTCCGTGTGGTGTTATCAGCCGCACATTATAAATCCGCTGTAATACTTCATCTTTTCTCTCCTATAAAACATATCGTTTTGATTTGTTTTCTGTAATTGTATTATAGCACAACAAAACCTATTTGTCCAATGTAAGTTTTTTATATTCAGTAATAAGTTCCTTTTATAGCAAAAGTGACAGTCCCGCTCTGTCGGGCGGAAGTGATGCTAAGGCGCTGCCTTGAACCCCTTTTGAAAAGGTTGATAAAATTTTTTTGGGGGCA
>JBJFHP010000171.1:0-8990 GCA_051893715.1 Oscillospiraceae bacterium | reverse complement strand
AAATAAATGTTATATCATTTATTAAAGAATATTTTTGGAGGTATTTTTATGATTTTTAAGAAAATCGGATGTGCTGCTGCGGCTGCGGCTGTTGCGGCGACAGTGTTCTCGCTCCCCGCTTCGGCGGCAGGCGAGAGGAAGCTCCTTATAGAACCGGCGACAACGGTAGACAAAGAAGGTGCTATTTGGAACATCGGCGATTCGCTTTATGCGAGCACTCTCGGCGGTTATATAGACGGATTTTATTCCGTGACCGACAAAGACCGTGCGGCTTGGCAGGAAACAGGGGATTTTTCCTACAGCAAGGTGGAGGTAGACGGCGATATATCCACTGACGGCGCGCTCACAACATGGGGCAGTAATTTAGCTGTTGTAAACGGCGATACTATCGTTAAAAAATATGCATACGATTTTAACGGCACGGACAAGCTCACTGTTACATATGAGACGGAGAACTGGTTCTATGTAAGAGATGACGGGTATATGGTCGAATACAGCGATAACGCCGATGAGCTTGTTATTACCGTTACCGCTCCGGACGGCGAAAAGAGTGAGGCGGTTCTTGATACAGCCGTAAACCCGAGCAACGAAACTGCTTCTTATTGGTGGAGTTTGAACTGTGGGCTTGATGATTATGTATGTGTCATTCTCTATGTAAATGAGGCGGAGCTTGCGAGCAGTGATATATATTATGGAGATGTCTACGACATGACATTAAATCTCGACCTTATCGGAAAAGACGGTTCCGTTAAGACCGCTTGGAATGGCACGGTGCAGAGCATAGGCTTATACGGCGCTGTGGGTGATTATGTATTATTCACCGAAACAGACAATCTTGTTAAAGGGCAATCAGGTCACATATACAACACAAGCACCGACAAAATGTCATTTTTTAATATAAATCCTTTGGGAAATCTGACAAATTCCGACGGCACATCTGCCGATTCCGACATCTGGAGATATTATCTGACCGGTCCTGTAGGATTTGATGAAAAAACCGGCAAGGCGGTCATGAAATATACGAATGACGGTGAATATGCGTATCAGCTTGCCGATCTGTCCAAAGGCGGCGAAGCGGTAAGCGGCTTTTATAAGGATATGTCCTCAATAGACGGCGAGCTTTATCTGGTACAGACCGCAGACGATAAGTGGGGCTATATCAACAGCGACGGCGAGCTTCTCAAGACCTTTGACGACGCGGGGAATTTTGCGGGTAAATTTGCCCCCGTTGTTAAGGACGGTAAAGCGTTCCTTATCAACAAGAATATGCAGAGAGTGTCCGAAAAGATCGACGCAGAGGCAGTAAGTACACATGATAAGGGTCTTTACAACGTGACAATCGACGGCGCGCAATATTTCATGACTTATACCGACGCCGAGGACGACAGCGCGGCTGAAACTCCCGATGACACAAATATCGATGACACGGATAACAGCAATACAAACAATGACGACGTAAACAACGATGACGCAAATAACGGCGAAGCTGCTGAAACCGATAATACAGCCGATACCGACAGCAAGACCGATGTCCCGACAGACAAGACCAATCCCGACACGGGCGCTGAGAAGATCGTTGTGTTCGGTGCAATAGCTGCTGTTTCTGTGGGAGCAATAACGCTTTCAAAGAAGCGCAGAAGATAATACATCATTCATATTGAAATCCTCCTTAACGGGGTCGGCAGAACTGCTGACCCCGTTTTGCCGTCAAAAAAAACGGGAGCGCCAAACCGCCCCCGTTTTCTCATTTCCCGTATCTTTTCAGCAGCGCCTCAAGCGGCAGCTTTGTCAGCTGCGCGTCAGCCGCGCCTTTTCCCGATATTCCGACGATAAATCCGAAGAAGTTCTCTGCGACGGTATCGGGGAGCTCCAGCGAATTAACGCCGCGCAGGTCGCGGGTTATCCCGACGCCGAGCCGTTTCAGGAACGCCTCTTTCTTTACCCAAGCGCGCAGGAAATCCGCGTTTGAGGTGGAATGGAACCGCTCCTCCTCGCACAGCACCCTGTTGTACAGCGCGTCGCTTACACGGCGGTCGGGGCGCTCTATGTCAATGCCGAGTTCCTCGTCGGAGAACGCGGCGATAACAGCGCCGTCGGTGTGCGAGAGCGAAAATTCCAGCCACTCGCCGTCTTTGTTCTTTATGTAAGGCTTGCCGTAGGGCCCCTTTCGGAATTTTATCCGATCCTGCGCTATTCCCGTGCGGCGGGATATTTCCGACAGAACAAGAAGCTCGGAAATAAGGGAGTTGACCTTTGCGCCGTCGCCCGCCCTGCGCGCGATAACAGCCTGCCGCAGCTCGGTCACGCAGTCCATGTATCGGGAAATGTCGTCGAATGTGATGTTGTCCGTTTTAATAAGATAGATGTCCATATCAGTAAGATGAATCGGGCGTTATATACCACCTGCCGCCGCAGAGGACAGCCAGCGCGGTGAATTTGCCGCCGTTTTTGGTCTTGTTAAGTTTAAGGGTCGCGGACACGTCGTATACCTTGTCGTATTTTGAATAAAGCGCGTCAATTATCGCCTTGTCGTCGGCGCTGACCTTGCCTGTGATATCCTTGACGGAGGACACCGTGACAGCCGCGGAGGTTATTTTCTCGGTCGTTTCGGCGGCAACGGAGCTTTGCAGCTGCTCGCCGAACGCTCTGCACTGCTCCTTCATAGACGAGCCCTGCTCTTTAAGATATGCGTCGGCGGTCTTTATGTATTCGTCGGTGTAAACGCAGGATATCGACTTGTAGAAATCCTCGTCGACAAGCGCGGCGGTATACATTTCGGTCAGCACGGAGGTTATGTCGCGCTTTTCAACGGCTGAAACAAGCTTAGCACAGTCGTTTTTGCCCTTAACGGTAACGACTGCCTTGCTTCCGAGCGAAAGCGATTTCGGGCTTCCGGATACAACGCCGGTTTTGTTAATTGTCAATCTTCCGTTGATGACCGCTGTCGACTTGGCGCTGAATTTTATTGTGCCCGAATTGGAAATTGACTTTCCGACAGAAAGCGCAAGCTTGCCCGTTACGGAAACGTTTGCCTTATCCTGCACCTTGAGCGTTCCCTTTACGGTAAGCGAGCCTTTCGAGGATATCCAGAGCTTTGCGCCGCTTTTCACGGTGACGGTCGTTTTTGCGGGTATGACCATGTCCTTGGATATAGTAATATTTCCGGTGACAACATAGTTCTTTCCCGATTTGAGGGCGGTCTTTCCGTTCCAGACGGTCGCCGACGCGGCGTATTCCTGCGTAACGGAAGCCGTGTTTTCGGCATAAACGGCGAGCGGGGCGGAGGTCGAGAGCACTGCCCCCAGAACGATTGCGGCAATTATTTTTTTCATAATGTTCCTTTCGTTATTTCGTGTTATCGGGGAAGTTGTCCCCGCTGTCGGATTTTCTTGCGGCTTTGAATAAGCTGCTTTTGGCGGTGTAAATCTTGTCGCAGATACCGTCCGCCGTGCACAGGCGGAGCGTTATCCTCCCGCTTTCTATGCGGGGGTGACGGAGCACGCGTGCGGAGCAGGGCGAGCATTCCTGTCTTACCGCGGCGATAAAGCAGAACTTTTCGTCCTCGTAGGGAGCGTCGCCGCCTTTCAGCCGCTTGTGCAGTTTTGAGCGCTGAATGCGCGCGGTGAAATGACACCAGTCGTCCGCGGGCAGTGGACATTCCCCCGTATTCGGGCAGGGCGCGGCTATCTTCATTCCCATGCCGATAAGCTGTCGGCGCGCTTCTTTCAGCTGCGCAAATCCCGCAGGAGTACCCGGCTCGATTATCACGAGCATTTTCCGCGCCGCTTCGGCAAGCTGCTTTACGGCGGCGGTACGCTGCGCGGGGGTCATTTCGTTCAGGCAGTAGGCGCAGGTCACGAGGTCGGCGCGCTCGGTTATCCCGTCGGACAGGTCGCGGTTTATCCACGAAAAACCAAGCCCCGCCGCTTCGGACAGCGCTTTCCCCATGTCGGTCATGCACTGCTCGCGTTCAAGGCAGGTTATGTCGGGGCATTCGGTTAACAGCGCGGCGGCAATGGCGGCTGCGCCCGTTCCCGCGCCCGCGTCGAGCACGGAGGTTATCTCATCATCGAAGCATTCCAGCGCCAGCTCAAGCGCTCTGCTGACCGCTCCGAAGGTCGCGGGCATACGCACGGCGGCATAGGCTATGATGTCCCGCCTTGTGCTGACAAGGCGTTTTCCGCCGCCCGACTGCTCGCGGTAGCGCAGGGAAAGCTTTTCCGCCGCGTCGGTGAGGGGCTTTATGTTCTCGGCGGCGGCAAGCTGCTCCGTTTTCAGCCGTATTTCCTGTGGCAGCTCCATATCAGAAGAGGTTGTTTCTTATTTCCTTGGCGGCGTACTTTCCCTCGAGGGTCTGTCCCTCGATATCGGGGTGAAGCCCGTCGCGGAGGTATTTGCCCGTTCCGCCGATCACCTCAAATTTCTCACAGATACCGCTGTTGTTGTAGCAGTCGATGACCTGCGCGGACATTCCGCCCGCTATCTGCCTTATCATCGGGATAAGGCGGAGGGTCTTTGCGTTGTGCTCGGGAGTCGCGGTCTGGAGCGGCGTAAGAACAAAAACGCGGCATTCGGGGAAATTCTCCATTATCGTCTGTATGCACCAGCGCATTGCACCCGCAGAGGTGAACAGGTCGATATCGGGGTTGTTGTCAAGGCTTTTGCCCGAGAGCGCCTTGTCCGCGTCGCCGAAGTTTTCCGCGAGGTCGTTAGTGCCGTATGCGAAAGCGAAAACGTCCGGCGCGGGAAATTCGCCGCTTTTTACCTCGGAAATAAATTTCTGTATATGTACGACGGCGCAGTTATTCATGCGCATCTGCATTTCGTCGGGGTCGTCGGTCGGCTCCCAGCCGCTGCTTATCCCCGCGAAGCCGTCGGAGCCGTAGTCCTGCGTAGTCAGCGTTCTGCCCGCGCATTCGACGGTGCGCTTGTGCCATACGGAGCTGCCCACGGCGGAGTTGTGGTGGGTCTTGAAGCCGAGGATATCGCAGACGTGACGGCTCCACTGCTCGCCCTGTGTTATGCTGTCGCCCGACACGCCGAAATTGATCTCATTAAATTCTTTCATGTTGTAATATTTCCTTTGTTTTTTCGGGAATACCCGTACCTTTATTGTAATACATTTCTCTTTTTTTGTAAAGGGCTTTTGTGAAAAAAGGGAGCGAAGTCTGCAATATATCAATGCCCCTTTTGACAATACATGAAAAACCCCGAAAAGACCGCTGCTTTTCGGGGGCATTTTACAATATTTTATTCCCAGTGGAAAAACCACACCGTCGAGTTCCTCAAACCGTCGGCGAGCTCTCCTATGCTTCTGACCGCGCCCTGCTTTGAGATTATTTCGGGGCAAACGCCGTACATCTCCACCGCGAGCGGCAGAGCCTTTCCGCGCGCGACGGGCTTGCGCGCCGCGAAGTTAAGCTCGTTATGGGCTATGACTGCGGGGACTGCGCCGTGGCGCTCGTACCAGTATTTCGCTATCGCGGTCATTACCTGCGTATCGGGGCAGTTGCCCCATGCTCCGAACGGAACATATGCGAATACCTCCCACGGGTTTGCGGTCGGTATTTCGGCGAGTATTACGGGGCGGGTGCCCTGCTCGTCCTCGTTCCAGAGGCTTAGGAGAAAGCGCAGCGGGTCGCCGTTCGCGATATAGCCGACTATGTCGTCCCATTCGCTGCCGTTTTCCTCGGCTTCCTCCCTGCGCTCGGCGATAAGCTCGGCGAGGATCTTCTCACCGTCGGGGAGGGGGCGGGAAAGCAGCTCCCTGCGGAAGCGCTTTATTTTTTCGGGGGAGAAGCCGTATTCCTCGTTATCGTCTGCAGCCTCGGTGTTGGTCATTATGTTGTTCCACATTCGGCGGTCGGGCGCAATGAACACGGGCGTAAAGCCCTCCGTTTTCCCTCTCTCGAGAGCCTCGGCATATGCCTTGTTGAGCTCCTCGTCGTCATCGGCGGGACCGAACAGCCGGCAGCGGCAGTCAAGCATATTGATAAATGCGGGGATAAGCTCGCTGTCGTCCTCCTCGGCGTCGTAATCTAAGTGTATCCCCGAGGTAAATTCCGTCTTATAAAAGCGGAACCACCCATCGCTCAGCGGGATAAGGAACGCGGGGTATTCATCCGTAAGGCTTATTACCGACGGAGCTTCGCCGAAGCGCTCCTCGTATTTCTTTTGCAGCTCCGAAAGACCGTCCGCTCTTATCGGGGCGGATGATACGGAGTCAAATCTTTCCGAAAGCAGCGCCTCAACGGGGTCGCCGCCGCAGAGCGGCACTTCCGCAATAGTGAGCGGCGAATAATCGATATCCGAGTAATATTTCAGCAGCCCCTCGCCGGCAGTGCATATCCCCTGTGGGTCGCAGGCGAGCAGCAGCGGCTGAAAGCCCTCCGCTTTTCCGCGTATTCGCGCGTCCTTGAGCGCCTTTTTCACCTCGGCGGGATTGGCGGAGTTATAGGAAACGCAGCGGCAGTCGAGCGTTGCGCTCATTCGCACAGAAAATTCCTCCGCGGCATTTTTCAGCCTTTCATAAAAAATAACGCGGAAGTCGGCGTAGCTTCTCTCGATAAACGCGGAAAGACCGCGGTAATATTCCTCGTCAAACGGCACGAACAGATAAGCCTCGTCCTGAAACTCGGCGCAGTTGTATTTTTCCGTACCGAAATACTGCTCGGCGTATTTGTCGACGTCGCAGGGGAAAGAGTGCGCCCTGCCGTCGTCGGAGCCGTAATAATAAGCGGCGAACGCCGCGCCCTCGAAATTGAACAGGTCGCGGAAAAGCAGCCCGTCCAGCGCGCCCATGATAAAGCCGCGCAGGTCGGTGTGAAGTCCGTTTTTAACATTGCTCACAACGTCGGGGTAAAGCTTCAGGAAACGCTCGCAGACAAGATCGTGCTCAATGCACCAGCGCAGGTATATCGCGATATGGTTACAGCCGAACAGCTCGTCAAGGGGCAGCTGCTTTTGCCTTATCGACTCGATATGCGCGTGGGCGCTGTCGGCTATTCCCGTGAAAATATCGGGGTCTTCGGCGGGGCTTTCATAGCCCTCGCAGCAGTTCGGGCGGGATATGTCGGTGATGTGGCTGACGCCGTTCATCAGACCGAGAAGGCTTTCGGTGTCGTTGTCTATCTTAAAGGTCATTTCCTCGCGGTAAACGGGAATTACCTCAAAAAAGCTGACGGTATCGCCGTTCGGCAGCTCGCAGCTGTCCGCGCCGTCGGCGACGTCCTCGGGGCGTATCAGCACCGAGCCGCAAAGCTCCGTCCCGTTCGAGAAGGTCTGCTGATTGTCGACGCTGTGACCCCAGCCGAGCCATGTATCGCAGTTTATGGGCAGGCGGGCGAGGTTTTTCAGCAGCGTTATCGGCCAGAACCACTCCTCGTCGCTCTCTCCGACGCGCCAGTCGGGCGGCAGGCAGATAAGCAGCTCGGCTCTGCCGTATTTTTTCGGGTCAAGCTCCTCGGGGATATCCATGATATGCGCGCCCATGCCCATTGTAACGAGGGTGTAATAATTCCGCTCGGGCGTCGGCGGGACAATGCAGATATCGACATGAATATCGGGGGAATGTATCTCGTGGTAAACGGTGGGGAACTCTCCGAAGTATTCCTTGATATGCTCCTCGACGGTATCCATTTCTTCCTCGTCGTAGATCTCGGCGTCGGGGACTTCCTCGTCGTAATCCTCGTCGTCGATATCGCTTTCGATCGAGTCGATGAACATATCGCATTCCTCGAGGACGTCCTCGGGGGGATTCATGTTCATGCAGCGCGCGAACGCGTTGCGCGCGCGGTCGAGGATATTGCGCCTGAGCACCTCGTCGTCGGCGCACTCGTCGTCGGAGGACGCGTGAAAGAGCGCGTAGCCCATGCGGTACTGCCACAGCCAGCTGTTATCCATGCGCCCGCGCAGGCTTTCCAGAACGGCTATGGCTTTCTTGTATTCGCCGGTGTTGTTGTAGGCGCGGGCAAGCAGGCTCAGTATTTCGTCGTCAAGGGCGCTGTCGGGCAGCGCCATGACTGCGGCGATTATTTTCTCGTGGTCGCCGCTGTCGTTCCAGCTTTCCAGCCGGTCAATAAGCTCTTCCTTGTTCATTGGCGCTCCTTGGGTCAGCGTTTGTTCTCTTTGCAGCAAAATTCCTCTGCCGTAAGCTTGAGGATAACCACGTCGTTAAGCATTTTCTCGGAATACTTGTATTCCTTTCCCGCTCCCGCGTACTTTTCCATGATGGAATTGAGCCCGGTGAGCTTTTCTATGCCGTTGATGACCTCGACGGAGCCGACGCCGGTTATACATTCGTATGCGGCGGAAAAGCTGCACGCAAGGTCGCTTGTGGAATATATTTCGACAAGCTTATCTATCTCGAAAGCGGCGTTGTTGTTTATTTTAAGGAGGTCGGTTTTCTTTCCCTGCGGCGCGCAGTGGAAATACAGCTCGAGCTGTCCCGCAGTGAGACTGTATCCGAAGCACATGGGTATAATGTAGGGATATTTCCCGTCCATCAGCGCAAGGCGGCACACCTTTGCTTCCTTCAGGATACGCTCGATCTCGTTTATGTCGGTTACTTCTCTTTCTGCTCTTCTCATACGTTACCTCCTGTGTTGGAAATGCTCCCGTAAAAAACAACCACCCGCAATTCTTTCGAGTCGCGGGCGGCATTCCTAACGGAAAATCAAGCTGTTGCGTTAGCCTTCTTTGCAAGCTGGGACTTGAGGCGGGCAGCCTTGTTCTTGTGGATCAGACCCTTACCGGCAGCCTTATCAACGGTAACAACGGCAGTCTTAATGACAGCAGCGTCAGCACCCTCAGCGCGAGCCTTCTTAATAACAGTCTTGAGCTCGGACTTGTCAGCCTTGTTGGCTTCGTTTCTCGCCTTAGAGATGAGAACTCTCTTCTTAGCGGACTTAATATTCGGCATTTCTATTTCACCTCCGTATCGGTTTTACGAGCAGTATGGTATTTTGCGGGGAGTTTTGGGGAAATATTTA
>JBJFHP010000170.1:0-2294 GCA_051893715.1 Oscillospiraceae bacterium | reverse complement strand
CAGCTGCTGCTAAGCGGTCTGGCAGTGCTTGTATGCATTGTTGTCAGCGTGATTTTCACAAAAATAAGGTCGGTAAAGATGACCGAGGTAGGGCAGGACATAGTGTACGATATCCGAAAGGACCTTTTCGAGCATATGCAGAAGCTGTCCTTTGAATATTACGACAGCCGCCCCCACGGAAAGATTCTCACCCGAATAATAAACTACATCAACGCCATTTCGGATCTCATGACGAACGGACTTATAAATTTCGTTCTGGAGATATTCAACCTGCTTTTCATCACGGTATTCATGTTTTTCGTTTGCTGGCAGCTGGCGCTCGTGACGGTGGCGGGACTTCCGGTCTATGCGGCGGTAATGCTGTTCATAAAAAACAAGCAGCGCAAGGCATGGCAGGCGGTCAACAACAAAAGCTCAAACCTCAACGCCTATCTTCACGAAAGCATTGTAGGCGTCAAGATATCGCAGATGTTCAACAGGGAAGAGGAGAACGAGGAAATAAACGACAGGCTCGCCAATGCATACCGCAAGGACTGGATGAAAGCGGTAAGCTATTCCAACATGGTATGGCCGTCAACGGATATCGTTTCGATAATAGTCCGCGCGGGAATATTCGCGGTGGGGCTTTTCGGGTTTCAGGGAGCGCTCTCCCTCGGTACAATAACGGCGATGACGGATTATTCCGCGCGCTTCTGGCAGCCGCTGATGAACCTCGCTAACCTCATGAACACGTTCATCAACGCGGTCGCAAATCTTGAGCGGATTTTCGAGATGATGGACGAGCCGATATCGGTAGACGACGCGCCCGACGCGGTTGAAATGCCCGAAATAAAGGGAGATGTCCACTTCGAAAACGTGACATTCGCCTACGAGCCGGGCATCAATATTCTTGAAAACCTCTCGTTTGACGTTAAGGCGGGGCAGAGCATTGCGCTCGTCGGTCCGACAGGCGCAGGCAAAACAACTATCGTTAACCTTATTTCCCGCTTCTACAACATAAACGGCGGCAAAATAAAGATAGACGACAGCGATATTTCCGAGGTAACGCTGCATTCACTGCGCTCCCAGATGGGAATAATGCTTCAGGACAGCTTTATTTTCAGCGGTACGCTCGGCGACAATATCCGCTACGGAAAGCTTGACGCAACAATGGACGAAATACGCGCGGCGTGCAGGATAGTCGGCATTGACGATTACATCATGTCGCTCAAGGACGGCTATGACACGGTGGTCAACGAGCGCGGCTCGGGTCTTTCGCAGGGACAGAAGCAGCTTATCGCGTTTGCGCGAACTATCGTTTCCGACCCGAAGATACTTGTCCTCGACGAAGCGACGTCCTCGATAGACGCAAAGACCGAGCGCTACCTCCAGAACGGGCTCAACCATCTTCTGAAGGGAAGAACCTCATTCATCATCGCGCACCGCCTTTCAACGATCCGCAGCTGCGACAAGATAATGTATGTTTCCAACAAGGGAATAACCGAAGCGGGAACGCATGACGAGCTCATGGCGAAAAAGGGAGATTATTACAGGCTTTACACGGCGCAGTCGGTATAATATGGCTTTTGAAGGAGGGGCAGAAATGCTCCTCTTTTGCTGTGCGCGGTATTTAAACAAATGTCATTTGTCATATGTGGAAAGGCATATATATGTTATGCATTAAATACATTTCACAACTTGTTGTGGTGGTGTTATAATGATAACGTAATAAAAATCAACCCCAAAAGTTGATTAAATATGACGTTTTTTATAAAACAAGCATATCAAGGAGGACAAAACAATGGCTAGATTTACTTTACCGAGAGATCTGTATCATGGCAAGGGCTCTCTTGAGAACCTCAAGAACCTCAAGGGTAAGAGAGCGATCATCGTAGTAGGCGGCGGCTCTATGAAGCGCAACGGCTTCCTTCAGAAGGCAGAGGATTACCTCAAGGAAGCAGGCATGGAGGTCAAGGTACTTGACGGCGTTGAGCCCGATCCTTCCGTTACTACCGTTATGAACGGTGCAAAGGTAATGCTGGAATTTGAGCCCGACTGGATAGTTGCTATGGGCGGCGGTTCTCCTATCGACGCAGCAAAGGCTATGTGGATAAAGTACGAGTACCCCGACTGCACATTCGAGGATATGTGCAAGGTATTCGGTATCCCCGAGCTTCGTCATAAGGCTCATTTCTGCGCTATCCCCTCTACCTCCGGTACCGCAACAGAGGTTACAGCGTTCTCTATCATTACCGATTACGACAAGGGTATCAAGTATCCTATCGCTGACTTCGAGATCACTCCCGATGTAGCTA
>JBJFHP010000169.1:0-2295 GCA_051893715.1 Oscillospiraceae bacterium | reverse complement strand
CACACCAAAATTATTCATTATTCACTATTCTCTATTCATTATTCATTAAGATAAATCATGTTTTCAGGAAATATCGACAGTCTGTTATATATAACATATATCGGCAAAGGAAGTGTTAAAATGAACAGAATAACATCGGCAAAGCGGGAGGACGCGGAGGAAATACTCGCGCTTTACAGGACGTTCCTTCACGGCGCCGCCGATTGGAACGAATATTATCCGAGCGAGGAAACGATAGAATTTGACCTGTCGAGAAATGCGCTATTTGTGATGAAGAACGACGGCGGCGAGATAATCGCGGCGATCTCCATAGACAAGGACGACGCGGTTGACGCGCTGTCCTGCTGGAGCGCCGCCCTTGCCCCGAGCGCCGAATTTTCAAGGCTCTGCGTCCGCAAAGATATGCAGAACAAGGGCATAGCGGGGGAGATGATCGGTTATATTTTCGATATTCTCCGAAAAGAGGGCAAAAAAGGCGTTCACATTCTTGTCAGGCGCGGTCACGCGGCGGCGCTGGCGGCGTATACGTCGGCAGGCTTCGGCGTCGTCGGCGAATGCAGGCTTTTCGATAAGGATTTCATCTGTATGGAAATGGGGCTTTGACTAACAGGCTTGCCTTTTTGCAGATTTTTGCGGATTTTTGCAGTTTTTTGCAGTTCCCTTTGTGCTATTCTGTGGAAAAACGAAGGGAGCGAAGAAAATGAAAATACTTGAACAGCTCAACCCGAACAACACCGTTTCTTTCAACCGCCCCATTGCGCACGCGCTGGGACTTAACGCGGCGGTTGTATACTCCGCGCTCATTGCGAAGCAGGAGTATTATCACAAGCGCGGTATGCTTGACGGGGAGGGCTTTTTCTATTCGACCGTTGCGGATCTTGAGGAAAGCACCTCTATGTCAAAATGTCAGCAGAGCAATGCGATTAAGGTGCTGACCGAGGCGGGTCTGGTGGAATGCCGCAAGCGCGGTATGCCCGCGCGCAGGTGCTTTCGCGTTATCGACAATGCGGAGCTGCTTAATG
This sequence comes from Oscillospiraceae bacterium, assembly GCA_051893715.1. Classification (GTDB taxonomy): domain Bacteria; phylum Bacillota; class Clostridia; order Oscillospirales; family Ruminococcaceae; genus CAG-115. The sequence continues at coordinate 1,273 of JBJFHP010000169.1, read as the reverse complement.
CGTTCCTCGAGCAGGGCGAGGATGCCATGACCGCGCTTAACCCCATTTCACAAAAGCCGAACGAAAACGCTCCGACCTGCCGCGCGGAAACCGAACGACCTGTCGGCGGCTTTTCCGACGACAAGTCGGCGCAAAACGAGCCGTATAATATAAATCCAAATATAATAAAATCAAAAGAGAGTAATCCTTATCCACCAATCGAAAGCGGCGGATCGATCGATGTGACGGATAACTCCGAAAGAATAATTCCGGCGGATATGCGAAGCGAGTACCGCGGGATTATTCGGGACAATATCGCATACGACTGCTTTGAGGACAAAACGCAGGTCGACGAGCTGGTGGAGATAATGCTTGACGTGGTTTGCTCCGGCAAAAGCACTGTCCGCGTACACGGCGAGGAGCTGCCTCACGAGGCAGTCAAGAGCCGTTACCTCAAGCTCAACCATGAGCATATCGACTACCTGCTTCTCGCCATGGAGCGGAACACAAGCAGCGTTAAGAACATAAGAGCGTACCTTATCACCGCGCTTTACAACGCTCCCACAACAATGGACGCCTATTTCAGGGCGCTCGTTAACCATGATATGTACGGGGCGGATAATTCCGGGGGGAATTGCTTTCCTTCGGCTGAGCGGGCATTTTTTCCGTAATATGGGTAATAAGGGCGGCTTTGCCATTCGGACTGTCGATAAACCCCGAAAGGGCTTTGTCTAAATGAATAATGAATAGTGAATATTGAATATTGAATAATTGCGGTGTGCCCTGCGGGCACGGATTTTAAAAAATAATCGGCGAAGCCGAAACAATCATTATTCAATATTCATTTTTGTCGAAAAGACTTTTCGACAAGCTGAAGGGCGGCTTTGCCCTTGTCTATTGACAAATCGTTAATTTTGTAATATAATGGTTTCAGGCACATACCATATGTCCGATTTGCATACCGCAGCTTCGGCGCGGCTTATTCCCAACGACTGCAACAGCGATATATTTTTCCCGGAATTTACATAAAAAAGAGGAACGACAAATGAAAAAGAAAAAATGGGAATCCGGATATTTCCTGCTTCTTTTGGTTATTTTATGCGTGCTTATCCTGCTTTCGGCTTTTTTCTGGTTTCAGAATGCGCTGAGAGAAAGCGTCAGTCAGATAAATTATGAGATAATGCAGGAAACTGCAAGGCAGCAGCTTTTCAATTTTGAAACAAAAATACAGGGGCAGTTAAACCAGTTACAGCTGTATGCGCGAAGCTATGAAAAGGTCGACATGAACGACTAC
>JBJFHP010000168.1:0-9086 GCA_051893715.1 Oscillospiraceae bacterium | reverse complement strand
GTAATGCCCGACGGTCCCCATTTCCTGAAAAAATCGTTGAGCCGCTCCTTTGTTCCCTCCGTTTCCGCCAGCCTGTCCGAATAGGACAGCATCTGATAAAGCATGAAGAACATCACCCTCACGGCTATATCCTCGCCCAGCGCGAAGTATTTCTCCAACCCGCCCGACGCCTCTTTCAGCGCGGCAATTTTATCCGAAAGCTGCGGCGGTATCTCGCACCGCTCGGTTATCTGCGCGAACGCGTCCGCGGCGTCAAGCAGCCCGTCCCTCAGCGCGCCCTGCATTTCCTCCATGGTTAGCCTGCCCGTTTCGCAGAACCCGCGCAGCTTTGCGCTTGCGCAGATGTAGATGTCGTCGGACTCGGGCTCGCGCGTCAATGCGGGGCTTTTGTTTTCGGGGGCAATTTCCTCCTCGGGCGGCTCGGCTGCCGCGGGAGAATTTATCTCGTCTATCGAGGAACGCACCAGCGACAACGCTTCCTCGGGGCTAAGCCCGCTAAGCTCCTCCTCGTCAAGCAGGTCGTCAAATTCGTCAAGGTCATCGAAATCGTCTTCCGATCCCCGCCCGCCGCTTTTTTCGGGGACATCGGGCTCGGGGGACGGCTGCGCGGTATCGTCTGCCGCAGCAGGGGCATTATCCTCGCTTTGTTCCCGAACAGGCGCAGCGTTTTCCTCCGCAAAAGCGGAATTTACCACGGGAGCAGGCTCGTTTTCCTCGGGAACACTCTGCCCCTCCCGAGCCGTGCTTACTCCCGCAAAGCAAAGCTCCTCCGCTTCCTCGGGCTGAACGGGCGGCTCGCCCGAAAAATACCGCAGCGCGTATTCGGTGCACTCCGCGCGCTCGATCTCGCGCTCCTCCTCGGTCATAGCGGAATACTGCCGCAGCAGCGTGTCGATAAGCTGCTTCAGAAACGGCTTGTTTAGCGAGAGATCGCTTATGCGGATCTCGCCGCCGCAGCGGACGGAAAGCTCGTCCTCGAACGCGCTTTCAAAGCTGTGTATGACCGACACGTCCGTTATGTCGGAATAATTAGCGCGGCGCACTCTGCCGTCGGTGTTGACAAGCAGCGTGTCGCACAGGAACACTATCCCCCTGCTCCCGTCCGACGCGGACGAGGTGTCGATAAATCCGACAGTCATTTCCGCAGGGGCGAACGCGCAGAATTTACCCACCGCGTACCGTGCGCTGACATTGCGCCCGAAATATTCCACCGTTTCACGCAGCATCAGCCTTTCCCCCCGTTTGAAAGCAGCCCGTGCTTGATATCCCAAAGCTTCTGCGACAGGTCGACGTAATATTTATGCGGGTTTTCAAACCGCAGCACCGACTCCCACAGCGTGCCGAGCTGCCGCGCGCAGTAACTGCGGATATCCTCTATATCGGGCGATCCGTAAACGCATTTCCCGCCGATAAACACAGGCACCTGAAGCTCCTTTGCGGTGAAATCCGTCAGCGTCTTGCGCTTCCATGTGAAGTCGGGGTCAAATATCTCAAGCGGCTTGCCGTCGTCGACAACCTCGTCATGAACGCACAGCAGGTCTGCCTGCGCCTTTCCCGTTTTCTTGTCAAAAAGGCGGTAAAGCTTTTTGTAATGCGGGTTGGTTATCTTCGCGACGTTCTCGCTTATCTTTATTTTCGGGGTTATCACGCCGTTTTCTTCCGTGGCGGCAAGCTTGTACACTCCCCCGAACACCGGCTCGCTCGACGCGGTTATCAGCCGCTCGCCCACGCCGAAAAGGTCTATTTTAGCGCCCTGACTTAACAGGTCGGTTATTATGTGCTCGTCAAGGCTGTTGGAGGCAACTATCTTACAGTCGGAATAGCCCGCTTCGTCCAGCATTTTCCTTGCCTCAACGGAAAGATAGGCGATATCCCCCGAATCAAGGCGAATGCCCTTAGGACGCGCGCCGAGCGGCTTTAATACGTTGTCAAACGCCTTTATTGCGTTCGGTACGCCCGATTTAAGGACATTGTAGGTGTCCACAAGCAGCGTTGTGCTGTGGGGGTAAATCCGGCAGTATTCCTCGAAAGCCTCCAGCTCCGTATCGAACATCTGCACCCAGCTGTGCGCCATTGTACCCGTCGCGGGGACGCTGTACAGCTCGTCCGCGATAACGCAAGCCGTGCCCGTACAGCCGCCGATATACGCAGCCCTCGCGCCGAGCACCGCGCCGCTCGCTCCCTGCGCGCGCCGTGAGCCGAACTCCGACACGCCGCGCCCCTGCGCCGCGCGGACTATCCTGCTCGCCTTGGTCGCAATGAGCGATTGGTGATTTATAAGCAGAAGCAGCATAGTTTCGATAAGCTGCGCCTGTATCGCGGGCGCGCGGACGGTGACAAGCGGTTCATAGGGGAACACGGGCGTACCCTCGGGGACGGCGTAAATATCCCCCTCAAACCTGAAATCCCTGAGATATTCAAGAAATCCCTCGTCAAATATACCCTTGCCGCGCAGAAAATCAATGTCCTCCCCGCTGAAATGAAGCCCCTCGATATACTTTATCACCTGCTCCAGCCCCGCGCAGACAGCGTACCCTCCCCCGTCGGGAATACGGCGGAAAAACAGGTCGAAATACGCGGTACGCTGCGCATATTTCGTCTTGTAATAGCCGTTGCCCATGGTGAGCTGATAGAAGTCGCAGAGCATTGTGCAGTTCTGTTCGTTAAGCATTTTTGTTTCTCCCTTTTCGGAAAAAATAGCGCCGTACAGCACAGGACAGCGCCGGATAGTGCCCGAAAACGCCCGATAACTCCGGATAACACCCGATAGCACCGGACAGCGCCCGATAACCCCTCAGATAACGTTTATCTGAACGCCGCGCATTGCCGCAAGCGCCCTTTCGTGAGCCTCGGGGTCGGCGCAGGCGCAGGCTCTGCCGTCCACCGTAATGCGGCTTTCGGGCAGCGCCGCCTTTGCTATTACGGCGTTGGACAAAACGCAGATATCGGTGACCAGCCCGCAAAGCTCCACCTCGTCGAACCCGCATTTTTTCAGCAGGTCGGCAAGCTCAAGCGAGCCGAAGGACGGCTTTTTTATCACAATGTCCTCCTCGCGGACAGCCCCCGCAACCTCCCCGTAAAGCGCGTGCCCCGCCGTACCGTCGATACAGTGCGGTATCGGGAGCAGCTTCCCCTCCGAGGTTTCAAGGTAATCCTCCCCGTGGGTGTCAAGCGTGAAAATGACCTGCCCGCCGTTTCTGCGGCATTCGTTTATCTTTTCAAGGATTATCGGCTCGAGCTTTTCCGCGCCCGCAAAGCCGAGCGCCCCGCAGACGAAATCCACCTGATAATCAACCACGACAAGAGCTTTCATGGATACCTCCGTTGTCCTCCGTTATTGTCCGTTATTATCCGAAATTGTCCGTTATTGTCCGTTACCCGTCAACACTTCCGTTGCCGCGCGTTACTTCTTCTTACGCAGCGCGTTCTTGCCCCAGTTCTCTATAACACGCACCTGCCCGCGCTCCACCGCGAGAGAGTTCGCGGGGACTTCCTTTGTGATAGTCGAGCCTGCGGCGGTCGTCGCGTTCTCACCTACCCTGACGGGCGCGATAAGGTTGGTGTTGCAGCCGATAAAGGCGTGGTCGCCTATCTCGGTGCGGTATTTGTTTATGCCGTCGTAGTTCGCGGTGACGCAGCCGCAGCCGAAGTTGACCCCGCGCCCGACAGTGCTGTCGCCGAGGTAGGTCAGATGAGCCACGGCGGTATTTTCGCCGATATCGCTGTTCTTTATCTCAACAAAATCGCCTATCTTAACGCCCTTTCTTATCGTTGTCCCCGGGCGGAGCTGTGCGAACGGGCCTATCTTCACATTGTCCTCGACAACGGAGGAGTATGCCTGTACGTTATTTAACACAACATTATTACCGATAGTACAATCCTCTATATGGCTGTTCGCGCCTATCTCGCAGCCCGCGCCGATCACCGTCTGCCCGAGAATGACCGTGTTCGGAAGTATAGTCGTGTCTATGCCTATTTTAACATCGGGAGCGATGATTATTCCGTCGAGGGAAATAAATCCGACGCCCTCCTCCATAAGGCGGTAAAGCACGTTCTTGCGCGCCGTTTCGTTCAGCTCATACAGGGCGCGGCGGGAATTTGCCCCCAGAACAATATCGGGGTTTTCGCTCGTATACGCCGCCGCGTTGCCGATAAGCTCAACGCAGTCGGTCAGGTAGTATTCGCCCGCGGCGTTGTCGGAGCGCAGCTTTGGCAGCGCCTCGGCGAGCATATCCGACAGGAACCAGTATGCGCCGCTGTTGACCTCGCATATTTTTTCCTCCTCGGGGGAACAATCCTTTTGTTCACGGATAGCGGTGAAAAAACCGCCCTCGCGGATTATCCTGCCGTAGCCCGTCGGGTCGGGTATCTCCGCGGATATAACGGTGACATTAGCGCGGGTCGTTTTCATGAACGAAAGCGCGTTTCCGATGGTCTTTGCGTCAATAAAAGGCGCGTCGCCGTTCAGCACGCATACCATGTCGGTATCCTTTATAAGCTCCGCTGCGCAGTTCACCGCGTCGCCCGTACCCTTCTGCTCGGGCTGAAAAAACACCTCGGTGCTGCCGCCGCGCGAGCGGATATACTCCTCGGTCTGCTCATGCTTATAACCCGTAACTACCGCTATCCTGTCGAAGCCGAACTGCTCCGCCGCGTCCAGCACCCACCCGAGCATCGGCTTTTTCAGCACCTCGCACAGCACCTTGGGCTTCTCGGACTTCATGCGCTTGCCCGCGCCGCCCGCAAGAATGATACAACCTGTTCTCATGATAATTACCTCTTGATGTATAAAAATGGATATTTTGTTATATTATATTCTCCGCCGTTTTTTCGTAAGGATAAGCTTTTCCGAGGGCATTATTCACCTCGAAAAGGGGCTGATTTTTTTAAGGTCAAGCCGTATCCCGTATTCCTCGGTGACAGCCGTAGAGATACGCCGCACGCCGCTGCTGCGCATTCTCGGCGGGAAGCGGGTAACCGTCCGCACGCTCGGCGGAAAGGCGGCTGAATTTTACCTGCGAAAAAGCGAGCCGCTGCCCTTTCTTCCGCAGGATAAAGGGATAACGCTCCGCCCGAAAATATCCTCGGTGCTTTTCGGGGCGTTCATTGACACCCGCGCGCTAAGCGGCGTGCTTATATTCTCCGCAGCGATAAAGCGCGTCGGCGCGATATTCGGCAGCAGCTACTACGACCGCATTATCTCCGCGATACAAAGCACCGCAAACGGCGTTTCGGACACCCTCGCGCTGCTTCATATTGCCGTGCCGAAAGCCGCTTCTGTCATCGCGGTGTTCGTTATCGCCGCATGGGGTTTTGCGCTTCTTGTAAAAGCGGCGGCAATGGCTCGCTTTCGCGTAACGCTGCGCGGCAATTCCGTTTCGGTGCGGCGCGGAATTATCACCCTTTACGAATACCACGTTTCCTCGGCTGCGCCGTGCTGCTTCGTCATCTGCGACGCGATATCGTCGCTTCTCGCGAACGCCGCGCCGCTGTACCTCCACGGTATAATGATACTCCCGCCCGCGCGGAATAATTCCGCCGAAAGGCTTATCCGAATACTCCTCGGAAACGCTTATTCCGTCCCCGAAAAGAAGCTCACGCTCTCTCCCCCGAAACGCGCGCTGTTCGGTCACTGCGCGCTTCCGCTCGGCTGGGCGGCAGTCCCCGCCGCAGCGCTGCTTCTTATCGAAATAATGCGGAAAAACGGCGCGCCGATATACGCCGAAACGCTTAAAACCGCGCTGTGGTGCATTATCGCCGTGCTATTGTGGACGGCGGCGGTGTATGCGGCATATATGTTCCGCTCGGGGTCAGCGCGCGGCGGCGGTATCGTCAGGATATCCGCGCGGCGTTTTGCGCGGCTGTATACCGTTTTCTCGCGGGAAAACGATGTTGTTTCCGCTGAAACGATACGCAGCCCATTCAGCCGTACAAACGGGCTGTGCGACTGCCGCCTTGCTTTTCCCGAAAGGACAACGGCGCGCCTGCGGCAGGTGCCCGTAAACGGCGCGCGGCGGTTTTGGGGCAGCCTTTAGCTGCGCGACCTGTCGATAACGGCTATGTATTTCACGCCGTACTGCATAAGCGCTTCCACAACATAATGGTCAATAATCTCGCCCGGCATAACGAGCGGAACCCCCGGAGGGCAGGGCGCCTTCATGCCCGCGCATACCTCTCCGCCCGCGTTCTGAACAGGAACGAGCTTCTGCGGCAGGAACAGCGCCTCGTATATCGGCATATCGGCTTTCGGCTTTATAACGGGGTATTTCACCTCGGGAAGCGGCTTTTTCTGCGGGGCGAACAGCACCGCCATTTCCGCGCGCTCGCAGTCCTTGACAGTCGTTGCGGACGAGAACAGCAGCACGACGCGGTTTTCGTCAGCCATTTCGCATTCAACGCCGTTTTTGCGCAGCACGGACGCGTATTCAAAGCCGCTCAGCCCGCTTTCCCGCGCGTTGATGACAACGCGCAGCGGGTCGCTCTTTCGCAGCGGAACGCCCGCCTTTGTAAGCTTTGCTTTCAGCGCCGCGACAGCCTCGCAGGCGTGCGTTACAGAGTTGACATTCGCCGCAATGATACCGTTGAACCTGTCAAGGCTTTCCATTATAAGATAAGATGGGCTTGACGAGCCGAATATTCCCATAAACTCCTTCGCGCGGGAAAAATCCGTCCCGTTTGCGAAATGGAGATACGCGCCGCCCGTAAGTACCGGCAGCGTTTTGTGCGCCGACTCCGCGCTCATGAGCGGGAAGCCGAGCTCCAGCGGGTGGAGATATTCCGTGCCGAATTTCCGCTTGTCGACAAAGCGGAGATACGCCCCGTGCGCGTTGTCGATAATTACGGGGATATTCGGCTTTACGAACTTCCATGTACCGCCGTAATAGTCTATATTCGGGATAAACACAGCGTCCGCGCCGCTCAGCGCCTGTGCTGTGTACTCTACGTCCGCGCTTAAATATTCCCGCGGGTAGAGCCACTTTACATTCAGCCTTAACGTTGCGGCGGCAGCGGCAAGGCTGCGGTGGGAATAGCGCGACGCGGCAACAGTATTGACGCCCTGCGACTTCAGCACGGCGAGCGCCGTCTGTATAGCGAGCGTGCTCCCGCCGCAGGAATAGCAGGTCTTAGCCGCGCCGAATATTTTCGCGGCAATGGCCTCGCTCTGCGCGATTATCCCGCCCGTGGCGTCGCTCTCGAAAAGGCTGTCCGCGCCCTCTATCTCGGTGATGTCGTGCGGAAATTCCCCCTTATGCCCAGGCATATGCAGGCGCAGGCGGTTTTCTCTTGTGTATTTTTCCAGAAAATCAACTATCGGTGTATTCATATAATTATCCCCATCATCAAATATTATCCGGCATTGTCGGCCGATGTGTCCGAAGCTTCCGTTTCCTCCGCGAGCAGGAGCGTATCGCGGTCAATGGTGTAGCTGTATTCCCCGCGCCATTCTCTTATTGCGGCGCTGAAATTCACCGCCTTGTAATTCGACAGCAGGTAGTCGTATATCGCCTGGGTCATTTCCTTTCGCTCCTCGGGGTCAACCTCGGCGGTGCCGAGATTTCTGATTATGTGGTAGCCGTAATCCGAGCCGAACGTCGTCATGCCGCCGACCTCGGTTATCGCCATTGCCGCCTCCGCAAAGCCGTCAACGTATATCTGCGAGCCCGGCGTTATGAGGTATTTCGCGGAGGTGTCGCTGTCGTCGCTGTATTCCTTCATAAGCGCCGCGAAGTCCTCTCCGCCGTCTATCTTACCCTGAACCTCCGCAAGCTTTTCGTCCAGCGACTTTAGCTTTTCCGCGCGCAGAGCGTCCGCGCCCTCGTCGTCGCCGCTGTCGCGCAGCGTGTTTATCTCGCTTATTTCCGCGTCGGGAAGCTTTAGCACTATCTGCTCGATATAGATAGAGCCCTCGGGGATATACAGGCTTGCGTAGCTGTTCCCGTCATAGGAGGCGGGGTCGCTTTCATAGCTTGACTTTGCCCCGTCGATAACGTTCTGCGCCTGCGTTTCCGCCTCGGAATAATCAAGCGTGGTGTCCTTGTTGACATATTCCACAAGCTTGTCCTGAACAGCCGTAACATACGCCCAGTCGTGGAAATACTGCTCGGTTATCGCGCAGGTCGTGAGCAGGTCGCTGAACGCTTCGTCGGCAAGCTTGTCAAGCTCCTCGTCGCTGTACTTCTCAATGCTCATTGAGGTTATGGCTTCCTTGCAGGTCTGCTTCATTTCGGCTATCATCTTCTCGCCGTTTTCCTTTATCTCCGCAAGCTCTTCCTCGGTGAACGCGGGGAGCAGCTCCTCAAACTTGACCTTCATAATCTGTTCATTTATCAGATAATTGATTATGCGCTCGCGCTGCTGCTGTAACAGAAGCATATTGTCCGCGGAGGTGTCGTCGGTGTAGCCGTAGTTCTCCATGTAATACTTATATTCTTTGAGGAACTCCCCGAATGTGATATCCATGCCCTCTGCCGTGGTGCAGCTTGCTATCACCTTATCCTCGGGAATGCCCGCGGTAAGCACCGAAGCGGTGTTTTCCTCCGTGCCCGTTTCTCCCGTTTCAGCCGTTTCTACCGTTTCTCCCGTTTCAGCCGCCGAAGCCGTGCCCTCGGAGGATACGCTCTCGGACGTGCCGGAAGAGGTGCTGTCGGAGGAATTTGATGTATCGGAGCAGCCCGCCGCCATTATTACCGCTGCGGCGGCGAGAAGCGCCATTATTTTCTTTGCTTTCATTTTTATTGTCCTTTCGTTTTGTGAATATTGCTGTTTATTTCATGTCATGCCGCGTCGGAGGTATCGGATGTCTCGTCGGGCGGGGTCAGATCAAGCGCGTCGTAATCTATATCGTAGGAATACTCCGCCTGCCATTCGGCGAGCATTTCGCTGAACGCGTTTTCTTTCTTGCCCTCGTCGAGCGTTTCATATATGTAGTCGACGTAGGACTTTATTTCCTCCTCCGTTATCACCGCGTCGGACGCGTACAGCATTATGTGAACGCCGTAATCCGTAACGCAGGTGGTAATTTCGCCGACCTCGCTCATCTCGAACGCCGCCTGCTGAAATTCCGCCATGAACGACTTGCCGTCCGG
>JBJFHP010000167.1:0-9117 GCA_051893715.1 Oscillospiraceae bacterium | reverse complement strand
TTTTGCGTCGGAAATAAACACCGTGCCGCTTCCCGTGATAGTCAAGGGTCACACCTCGACGATACTGCGCAGGCTGGAGGGCGTGGATATGGAGCTTCAGCAGAACAAGCGCACCAATCTTAGGCTTGCGGCGGCTTGTATTAACGGCATAGTGATACGCCCCGGCGAGACCTTTTCGTTCTGGCGGCTGGTCGGCGAGCCGACGGAAAAGCGCGGCTACCTTGACGGACTGGTGATAAACAAGGGAAAGCTGGACAGGGGCGTTGGCGGCGGGCTTTGTCAGCTTGCAAATCTGATACATTGGCTGGTGCTCAACAGCCCGCTCACCGTGACGGAGCTTTCTCATCATTCCGACGCGCTTTTCCCCGATTCGGGCAGGCGCGTTCCTTTCGGGACGGGGACAAGCGTATTCTATAAAAATGTGGATTACCGCTTCAAAAACACGACCGACCGCCCCGTGCAGCTTATGATATGGCTTAGCGACAACGAGCTCTGCGGTGAGCTACGCTCAACGGCGGCATTTCCCTACATATACAGGATAACCGAGGAAAATCAGGGCTACACCGAGGAGGACGGGGTCTTTTACCGCGTGAGCAAGGTGTACCGTATAACGCTGGACAGAGAACGGCGCATTATGCGGCGCGAGCTTATCCTTGACAACCATTCAAAGGTAATGTACGACTACTCGCTAATACCCGATGATCAGATAATAACCCCCTGCCTGCGGAGGCTGACATGAACGTTTATTTCAGCGGGAGCGGCTGTCTTACCGCAGATGAGCTTGACAATTATTCCCGCAGCGTCGCGGCGTATCTTTCGGAGAGAAACGTCCGCACCGCCGCGATAATTACGGGGAAGTCGCCGTTCGTTTTCGCGGCGATAAGGGCGTGCCTTATGGCAGGGGTATGCTATATCCCCGTGGACGAGAGCCTGCCCGCGCAGCGGCTTGACATCATAACGCGCGGCGCGGATATTCTGCTGTGCGACGGGGATAACGGCACAATGACCGATATACGGAGCATTGCGGGGCGGAGCGCGGCTTTCACGCCGACCATCGCCGACCCGTCGCTTCCCGCATACCGAATTTACACCTCGGGGACAACGGGCGAGCCTAAGGGCATAGAGGTGTCCCGCGGGAATGTCGGGAACTTTCTGCGGTGGTTTTGCGGGATACCCGCGATAGCGGAAACGAAGCCGCGCTCCGTGCTGGGTCAGGCGAGGTTTTCGTTTGACCTTTCGGTTGCGGATATTTATTATTCCCTTTGTACGGGGGCAAGGCTCACCGTTATCGAGCGGGAGCTTACGGAGGACTGCGCGGGGCTGTTCGGGAGAATGGGAGAGAGCGGCGCGGAGCTTGCGGTGCTCACTCCGTCCTTTGCGGAGCTGTGCCTGTGCGACAGCGCGTTCTCGGAGCGGCTAATGCCGCGGCTGCGTGTGATGTTTTTCTGTGGGGAAGTGCTGAAGCCCGCAACGGCGGAAAAGCTTTTCCGGCGCTTTCCGCGCGCAAGAATTATCAACGCATACGGACCGTCGGAGTGCTGCTGTGCGGTAACTGCGGCGGAAATAACGACCGAAATGACGAGCGGCGCGCTTCCGATAGGCGACATGGCTCACACAGCGGGCAGGGTGGACGTCACCGACGGCGGGGAGATAGTCATTTACGGCGGGAGCGTCGCGCGGTATATTGACGGGCAGGGCGGCTTCGGCGAGCATGGCGGGGAGCGCTGCTTTTACACGGGCGACAGCGGTTATATAAGGGACGGAATGCTGTATTTCGGCGGACGCCGCGACAGGCAGGTCAAAATAATGGGCTGCCGCGTCGAGCCGGAGGACGTTGAGAACAATATACTGAAAACGGGGCTTGCGGAGCAGGCGGCGGTATCTGCCGAGCTCCTCGGCGGGCATATGATACTCACGGCGCTGGTGAAGCCGTGCGGCGGTGCTTCGGCGGCGGATATCCGCAGGGCGCTGTGCGGGCTTGTGCCGAAATACATGATCCCGAGAAAGATAACCGTTGTCGGCGAAATTCCGATTAACAAAAACGGAAAGACCGAAAGAAAGCTGCCGTGACTTATAACAGGGGAGAAGTGGGGAAATTACAAAATGATATCAACCGAAACGATAATTGAGCTTCTTTCGGAATACTGCGAGCATGACGGGGAAATACTCCCCAATACCGAGCTTCTGGAAAGCGGAATGCTGGACTCGCTCGCGTTTATCGAGCTGCTGAATGCGCTGGAGGACATGGGAGTTACCGTTCAGCCGACGCAATTCCCACGGAGCGCATTCGCCACACCCGCGAGTATTGCGCAAATTTGCAACTTGAAATAAGAACTGTTTCGTTTTTTTGCCGCACCGATTTTGCACCCGACAGGTCTTGAATATAGTTAACTTTATAAAAAGTGTTCCTTTTATTGGTTAAAAAATGTGATAATACATAAAAATTCCGCTGTTTGAGCGGATTTGTGGAATATTCGGTTGACAAGCTATCCGAAATGTGGTATCCTTTTACCATAAGATCGTTTTGTAAATAAACGACGATTTTAACAAAAGGAGAAACTGATTATGAAAAAAATAATTTCCGTTCTTGCAGCGGCGGCAATGCTGCTTACCGCGACGGCTTGCTCGTCGGGCACATCTTCCACCGCAAATTCCGACTCCTCCGCGGCAGACAGCAGCACCGCAGACAGCAGCGCCGCAGACAACAGCTCCGAAGCAGCTGACGGCGGCTTCAAGATAGAGAAGCTCACCGTAGGCTCCGATATCGCTTACCCTCCCTTTGAGTATTTCGACACCGACGGTGTTACACCTATTGGCGTTGACGTTGAGCTTGCTTATGCGCTCGGCGAGAAGCTCGGCTGTGAGGTCGAGATGGTCAATACCGCTTGGGACGGCATTTTCGCGGGTCTTTCCAAGGGCGATTATGATATAGTTATGTCCGCCGTTACCATTACTCCCGAAAGACTGCTCGACTTTGACTTCTCCGATCCCTATATCGAGAATTATCAGTCCATCAACGTACTTTCCGACGGCTCCGTTAAGCCCGCTTCTCCCGCAGAGCTGGCTGGTCTGAAGGTCGGCTATCAGGAGGACACGACCTCCGATATTTACCTCACCGACTACATCGAAAAGAACGGCATTGAGGTTGAAACCTTCGAATATGCGACCGTTATGAACGCATGGGACGACCTTGCTGCGGGCAGACTTGACGCGGTAATCTGCGACAGCACCGTTGCTACAAAGTACCTTGCGGAGAGCAAGTACGAGCAGACATGGAATCAGTCGAGCGAGCCCGACGCAGTTCCCGAGCAGTTCGGCGTATGTATGCCCAAGGACAGCCCCGAGCTTCAGGCGGCAATAAACAAGGCTCTTGAGGAAATAAAGGCTGACGGTACCCTCGACAAGATATTCAGCACTTATTTCTGATATCGTTTGGCAAATAGTATTGACTATTGACTGCACGGCTTCGGCTGTGCAGTTTTTTGCGGCGGGAAATCAGGGATATTGCCCTCCTATTAAATGAAAAAGCACGCAGCGGGTGACTGCGTGCTTTTATTTTATGTATGGTCAGGTACGATTTATCAGGTAATGTCAATACAGAAAATAATCTGACAACTTTCCGATGTATTGAGTTCATAACGATACCTCTTTCCATAAATTACTTGGTTTCCTTAAAGCAAATCTTACAACGCTGAAAATACCTTGTTTCAGCCTTTATTGCGTCATCTTCGGTTTCAAGTCATTTCGCACCTTTTGGGCTTGTCCCCGAATGACAACGGCTTTTTTGTGCAAGGTCAACCCGCTTTCGTTCAGGCAGTCACCACCTTTAATAATTCTGTGTGATCCATATTTCCTTTGCAGCAATAATCAGACTTATAAACCGGCAAATTCCTTTAAGGCGTCATCGTACAGATCCTTGAATTTATTTGCCCTTTTTAAAAAGGCATTCAAATCGTCTATATCTTTCGATTCGGGCTTTGAAAGGTCTGCGCTTTCAGCCTTGTCGATCTTGGCTTTGAGAGTGCTTAAATCCGGATAATCCTTACATATGTAGGAAGCGTCTCTTAAGTCGGCTTTAACATTTTCAAAATGTGCCCATGCGATCATGAAATCCATATATACAGTGCTCAGATTGCTTTGGTCTGTTGTATTTATTGCGTTTATTGCCATATCCATGAATTGAGAACTCATGTTAAGCTGAAATTCGATATCTAACAAAACATCAGCTTTTAAGATCGTGCCGCATTCCGGACAAGTACCGATAGAAACCGAATGACCCGTTGCACTGCCTTCGGTTAAACCGCATTTTGTGCAGGTTTTCGGCTTTGTGCAGGTTGCTTCTTTAAAGAAGTGCGGCAAAATTTCACCCTCTGTTGCGCCGCATTTTTTACAGGTTTTAGGCTTCGTACAGGTTGCGAGTGAAAATGAATGAGGCAATGCCTCTCCCTCGGTTTCACCGCAGCCGATACAAGTCTTAGGTTGCGTGCAGGTAGCTTCGCTGTATTCATGCGAATGACAGCCGCACAAACTTATCACACCGCAAATTAAAACAGCAGCAGCTATTATTTTATTTTTCATACAAATAAACCTTTCTCTGTTAATCAATATTTACGCCGGATTTGATCTTGTCCATTTCGGACACTAATTCGTCAAAGGCTGTCTGATAGTGGGTAATAGTCAATATCCAATCCGGCTGCGTGGGGTTGATATTGTTTTCGTATTCTAATATTTACTTCATTGTTATATTATATGCTATAACAAAAGGAATCCCAATACCTAAAATGAAACATATTACAAGTACAAAACCATTAGTCATACCTAAAGAACTTGCACCCACAAGAAGCAATGATGTTAATACTACTGCTGCTATAATAGTAATAATTTTTATCGTTTGTAAATCATGTTCCGCTTGCTTTAGATTATGCTTATGAATTGTTTGACCGATGTTTTCATTTAATGCTTTTGTATAAATCTCATAAGCAGAGGGAACACGTCGAACATATCTCATAACTTCTTCATAAGCTCTTTGTAATGACGTTTCGGCTGAAGATTCAGTAACTGCTGTATTTATTTTTCTCTGTCCGGTTTCTTTCCGTGCTTCATCAATAGACTTATTGCGATTATCCGCACTTATAGCGGTAGCGACACCGGCGACAGGTCCTGCGATACCGTTCATTGCACCGCCTGCTATGTATGGGTCGATTTTCTTTGTATTTAACGCGCGAGTGTTATCTTGTAATGCTTCAACATGATTTAATACGCTTAATAAATATTCTCCGACTTTTTCGTTAAAGATATCATAGGCTTTTTTTGCAAGAACAAACTCGTCATTTGACAAATGCTTTTTCATTTCTCTCAAAATGTCGTTTGTTTTTTTATTAAGAACAGATGTTTCCAGTGAAATATCATTGCTACCCATAAATATACCTCTTTCTGAAATAATAATAGAATAGGAACTATTCTTCCTAAATTATACACCTTTTCTTCCTGTTTGTCAAGAGAAATAGGAAGTATAATTCATATATACATATAAAAAGGAGGAAGAATAATGCTTGTTACTAATATGCATATTATCGGAAATAACCTCTATGAGATAAGGAAGCGGTCGGGATTGACAAGAGCGGAAGTTGCCGAAAGGGCAAATCTGTCCGACAGAACCTATGCGGATATTGAGCGCGGCTCGTCAAATATGCGTGCCGACACTCTGATAAGTATTTGCAACGCTTTGCACATAACTCCCAATGAGATTTTTGTTGACGACGAAGCAGCGCTTGACAGCCGGCAGGAAGAAATATTTGATCGGCTGAACGATTGCTCCGCAATAGAACGGGAAACCGCTATCAAACTGATAGAGGTGTATCTTCATTCGCTGAACAAGTAGGGGCTGATTATTGCAAATAACACAAAAAGGGCGCTCTCCAAACGGAAAGCGCCCTCTCGCTGTTCGGTTAAAAATTTACTCCGGCTGGAACATATCCTTGCTGAGTCCGCAAACGGGGCAAACCCAATCCTCGGGAATATCTTCCCATTTGGTGCCGGGTTTGTTTTCTTGTTCTTTTTCGTTTTTCACGCTTTTTCCTTTGTTGTTTTTCTTTATCAAATCAGAAGAAGGGCGGTCTTGTCAATAATTGATTACCCCCACGCAGCGGCAGGCAGCTGCGTGGGGGTAATGATAGTTATTGATTATGTATAATGTGCCATTATCCTTATGCCAGTGAGACACCTACTATAACAGCACCGATAATTATTCCATATACGACGAAACCTGCAATAGATTGAACAATTATTGCTGTACCCTTAGGACTATGGTCATTATTGGAAAGCTCCACTATGCCCATAATAAGTCCCACAACAGGAAGAAAAGTACACAGCATAACCATTCCTGCACTAAGCTTATATGGCGTTTTGGAAACCTCTACTTTTGTTTTGACGCCCGTCGCACAGCCGCAGTGGGGGCAGATTACAGCTTCGTCAATTATTTCTTTACCACATTTCTGACAGAACATTTCTTACTCCTAACCTCATAATCCCAAAAGCGCAAAAATAATCATATTTAAAATCCAGCAGCCTATTCCCACACCAAGGTAAATCCCGCCCGACTTTGTCTTTTTCTTGCACAGGTTTACTATGCCCAATATCATTCCTATGAGAGGAATAAATACTGTTCCAACAATAATTCCTGCGTTCACCTTATCCTCCGGAACGGACAGTTTCTTTGCCTGTGAATCGTCGACTGCACAGCCGCAGTGGATACAAACCACAGCCTCGTCATTGATTTCTTTTCCGCATTTCTTGCAAAACATAATTGTTACCTCCATTATTTATAATCATTTGCATTGTATGCAATATAATCACCGTCAGGATAGTACATTAATACACAGACATATGTATCAAACTTTGAAAACATTTTGTTGATTTCCTTAAAAACATTTTCAGATGCAGTTTTGGATATCATCTTATCAATTGCAATTATTTTCGAATCGTTGGAGCCGTTATAGTTCATATATATACAGAAAGAATTATCTTCCTTGAAGTATACGCCGGAATATTTGTAATTGTTGTAGGTCTGCGAAGACCATTCGCTGAGTTGAGCTTTTGCGTCTGAAACAGCATCCGTAACCGATTCCGGACCGCATGCGCACAAAGTCAGACACAATATCATTGCCATAAGTATTGACAGTAATCGTTTCATAATAATTCCTCTTTCTACTGAAATTTGTTGGATTTAGTTATTTCTTAACTATTCCTTTTTCATTATATACTACTTTTACCTTTTTGTCAATAGTTTTAGTTAAAAAAGCTATAATTAATACAATGGAGGTGAAAGTTTATGACTTTGGGTGAAAAGATACGCAATGCTCGTGAAGATAGGGATTTATCACAATTAGACATAGCACAGCTTATCCCGATGAATCAATCAAACTACTCGAAAATTGAGAGAAATATTCAAGAGCCGAATATGGAGCAGCTAAAGCGCATTTGTCAGATATTAAAGCTAGACCCCAGATATCTTCTTGACCTGGGAGAATTTGAGTTTATCTCCTTAAAAGACATGAAATTGCTTAATGATATAAAGAAATTCATTGATGAACATAAATAGGGGATATTTTTCGAGAAAAGCAAACCTCAACGAAAGCCTGCGGGGCTGAGTGGGCTTCTCCTGAACCAAAAGCAGTTTTTTTCAGAAGACTGTTTAACCAAAATGTCAAACACTTCGAAATGATAACAGAAAACTAAAAGGGCGCTCTCCAAACGGAAAGCGCCCTCTCGCTGTTCGGTTAAAAATTTACTCCGGCTGGAACATATCCTTGCTGAGTCCGCAAACGGGGCAAACCCAATCCTCGGGAATATCTTCCCACTTGGTGCCGGGAGCGATACCGCCGTCGGGATCGCCTACTGCCGGGTCATATACATAGCCGCAGGGGCAAACGTACTTTTCCATGTTCTTATCCTCCTAAGAATTATCTTACTTGAAATATCTGTTAAGCAGACCCTCGAATGCCTTGCCGTGTCTTGCCTCGTCCTTTGCCATCTCGTGAACGGTGTCATGGATAGCGTCGAGGTTAAGAGCCTTTGCCTTCTTTGCGAGGTCAAGCTTGCCTGCTGTTGCGCCGTGCTCAGCCTCAACGCGCTTTGTGAGGTTCTCCTTTGTAGAAGCGGAAACTACTTCGCCGAGCAGCTCTGCGAACTTTGCAGCGTGCTCTGCCTCTTCCCATGCAGCCTTCTCGTAGTAAAGGCCAACCTCGGGGTAACCCTCGCGGTGAGCAGCTCTTGCCATTGCAAGGTACATACCAACCTCTGTGCACTCGCCTGTGAAGTTAGCGCGCAGACCCTCGATGATCTCCTCGGGAACGCCCTCGAGCTTGCCGACGCCGATCTTGTGCTCGTCAGCGAATACAAGCTTTGCGCCGCCCTCGTCGATCACCGTGAACTTAGAGCCGGGAACGCCGCACTGAGGGCACTTTTCGGGAGCGGAATCTCCGATGTGAACATAACCGCATACAGGACATACATACTTCATAATTTTATTCCTCCATAATCTTTTTGCAAATAGTAATCATTATCGTTTCCGATAAATCAATTATATCACACACATACGGATTTGTCAAGGTGTTTTTAATATTTTTTCTCATATGCGCCGTAAATTTATTATTCGTCAATATAAACAAATAAACCGTTTCAACCTTGATTTTCCGACAAAAAAATGATATAATATTAAAAATAGTCCTTTATTAAGGGACAAGCGGGGTTGAATATATTATGAATAAATCAAATAACCGGAAAAAAGACATTCTTGATATAAATATAGGAAAATCCATGAAATACAAGCTTGCGGCATATGCGGGCGCAGTTATGCACCTGATTTTCCTTATCATCTTTATTATTATCGGGCTGAAAATAATGGCGATATTCAATGTGTTCAGTGTTGCGCTGTATATTCTTATGGGAATACTGTGCGAGCGTATCAATCTTGAGGATCACGCCATAATATGGATAAACGCAATGTACTTTGAAATAATCGTCCACGCCATGCTGTGCACCGTCCTTCTCGGCGCGGAAACCTGCTTTTTCCTGTATTCGATGACGTCGATACCCGTCGCGCTGTATTACCTGTTC
>JBJFHP010000166.1:0-9162 GCA_051893715.1 Oscillospiraceae bacterium | reverse complement strand
GATGTAGGTATCGCCTATCGCAGTGAGATCGTAGCCGTTGGTCTTGGTGTCGTTCTCGAAATATGCGTGGTGCTGGAATGCGTTGATGTCGATCTCGCCGTTGTTCAGCGCGTTGTTGGGGATAGAGAAGTTGGTGAACTGCTCGTATTCAAGGTTAATTCCCTCGCCGGCAAGGCGCTCCTTTATCGGGTCCCAGATATCCTCATAGATGTTGCCGGTAAGACCGATTTTAACGGTGACGGGGTTTTCGGGGGAGTATGCGGGGGCAGACTCTGCGTCCGAAGCGTCGGAGGAGCTGTTGTCCGCTGCGCTGTTTTCCGCAGGGGCTGCGGAGGAATTGTCGGAAGAGCCTGCGGAAGAGGTGTTTCCGCTGCACGCGGTAAGGGAAGCCGCCGCAAGAATTGCCGCAAGGGCAAGGGATAATGTCTTTGTGATCTTCATAGTTGTATCTCCTTAATAATAGTTAGTTATGGTGTCAATGAGTGCTTTTCCTTGACACGAGATTTCCGATTATCTGAATGAGTGTAACAATGACAACAAGTACCACTACCGTGGAATAAATGATGTCATTCATGTTTCTTTGTGAACCCTGCACATATGCAAAGTTGCCAAGACCGCCCGCGCCGACAGCGCCTGCCATTGCGGTAAGTCCGATGAGATTTATCAGCGTGATAGTCACGCCGCGGGCGAGAGCGGGAATGCTCTCCTTTAAGTAAACGCGGAATATTATCCCTATGCGGGAGCAGCCCATTGCCTCCGCCGCTTCTACGAGCCCCGGGTCAACCTCCGCGAGCGCGGATTCGACCTGCCTTGAAAAAAAGGGGACAGTCCCGAAAACAAGCGGAACTATCGCGCCCGCTACGCCGATGGAAGTACCGACAATGGCTCTCGAAACGGGGATAAGGCAAATCAGCAGTATTATGAACGGTACAGCCCTGAACAGGTTTATCACCTTGTCAAGTATCTGGTAAATCACCGTATTTTGCAGCAGACCGCCCTTTTTCGTGACGGTCAGCAGGACGCCGAAAATAATACCGAAAACGAAGATAAATGCCCATGAAATGAAGGTCATCTCAAGCGTTTCAACAGTGCTTTCCCACAGGTCGGGGAGCTTTTTCATGACGTTCGGCATAAAGCTGTTAAGAAATTCATGCACTTAAAATCACCTCCACGCCTACATTTATGCTTCTTAAATATTCCTGTGCGGCTGTGATATCCTCGGGTCTGCCGTCGGCGATAACGACAAGCCCGCCTATCGGATTTCCGCCGATGATCTCTATATTTCCGAAAATGATGTTGAGGTTGATGTTATATGTACGCGACAGGTAGGAAACAAGCGCTTCGCAGGCGCTGCGCTCGAGGTATTTGAACCTCATTATGCACTGCCCCTTTTTCAGTTCGGTGAGCGGCGATTTTTCCTCAATGAGAGCGTTTATGCGGGAGAGGTTGCTCGTCATGTCAACGAACGCTCGCGTAACGGGCTGCTGCGGATTTGCGAAAAGGCTGAAAACGTCGTTTTCCTCGGCGACGCGCCCGTTTTCCATTACCGCCGCGCGGGTGCATATCTCCTTGACGGCGTTCATCTGGTGGGTTATCAGCACTATCGTTATCCCGAGCTCCTTGTTCAGCTTTTTCAGAAGCTTGAGTATCGAATCGGTGGTTTGTGGGTCAAGCGCCGAGGTCGCCTCGTCGCAGAGCAGAATCTGCGGGTCGGAAACGAGCGCTCTTGCGATAGCGGCGCGCTGCTTCTGACCGCCCGAAAGCGCCGAGGGATAAGCGTCAGCCTTGTCGTCGATACCGACGAGCTTCAGCAGGCTGTGCGCCTTTTCGTACATCTGCGCCTTTGTCAGCCCGCTGTATTGAAGCGGGAATATGACGTTTTTTATTACCGTTCTCGAAGCCATGAGATTGAAATGCTGAAATATCATTCCGATCTTTTTCCGCTCGCTGCGGAGCTCCGACGCGCTCAGCGCGGTGAGTTCCTTATCTCCTACGAACACCTTACCCGATGTCGGTCTTTCGAGGAGGTTGATACACCTTACAAGCGTCGATTTCCCCGCGCCGGAAAAGCCGATTATTCCGTAGATCTCTCCGTCTGCTATGTTAAGCGTAACTCCGTCTACCGCGTTAAAGCTCCTGCCGCCGTCGGAGTAGGTCTTTACGATGTTTTCAAGCCTTATCATTCGTTTCACCTCAATAAATTGTCCGGAAGCCTAGCCCCCGGACAGTTTTTTGCGGTGCACAGTATGCCGCCTTCGCAGCGAACTATGCTTTATCGGGTCGTGCACACGACAGACCGTACCGCAGACAAAAACTGTCCGGGAGCCCCTGCATTCGTCCGTTGCGGAAGTTACATCTTAAAAGATCGGTAAAAATATTGCTCATCTGTCCTGCACCTCATTTCCTTGAATTATTTCCTTTTTAGGATAGGTTTATTATAGCATATAAAACATATAGTGTCAATGGGTTTAGTAGAAAATATTGCACAAAAAATTTTTAACAATAGGAAGCAGTATTAACATAATAATGCTGGGAAAATACAAAAAACGGAAAAATTCACACTTTGGTCTTGCAATTTAAAAATCTGTATGCTATAATAAACGCAAGGCGTTTATTATACATTTAAAAGTCCTCGCACATACGTTCGCCGTTGGCGAACTCCGTGCGTATCGGACAATTATACCATAACCTTGCAGTTATGGTATAATATTAGAAAGTCGGCGGTTCATGCCGAGAATAAGTCGGTCACACGACGTATAAGGAGTATAACGATGAAGCAGAAACAGAATACAAAAGACCTTGACAGATTTATTTCGGATAAGGGATTGCTGTTCAACCTGATTTTCCTTGACGCAATATGTCTTATTTTCGGCGCGATCAATTTGTTTACAAATGTTGCGATAGGTGTTGTTACTATCGGCTTCGGCGCGGTCACCTCAGCATTATTTTTTATAATGAAAGCAAAGCGGGTGAGCAAGTCAGCTCTGGGTATGCTTATTTCCATAATGCAGCTCGGTGCAATTCTTCTTATAGGAATATTCAAGCATGAGCTCAACATAATGTTCCCGCTTATTCTTACGGCTGTAATACTGTCCTCTCTTTATTATAATATTAAGAGCCTGATCGTTCAGTGGAGTGTTACAAATATTTTCATTTTGGCAGGCTTTATTTTTAATGATTTCTTTTACGGCGGCGCAACGGTCGACTCGCTGATAAAGGGTGTTATTGCTGTCAATGCGTCGATTTACATTGTTATATTTATAACCAAAAACAGCCTGAAGCGTATCTTTGAAGCGGAAAATCTCCACGCGGAGAGCAATAAGCTTCTTGAACAGGTCAACGAGCAGGCGGAAAGCTCCGGCAAGCTTGTCGAGGAGCAGACCAAGCTTGTCGAGCAGGTCGCAAAGACGGCGGGCATTCTTTCGGGCTCCGCAGAGCGCATGAGCGGTCTTTCCGTTTCCATGAGCAGCGCTGCCGAGGAACAGGAGCGCACGATAAACGATATCGGCGAGAACATCAACGCGATAACCGTCGAAGCGAACAAGGCGCTTGAAGAAAGCGGAAAGGCAGCCGAGGCGGCGCAGAAGAGCTCCGAGCTTGTCACGGAAAACGACGCCGAGGTGCGGAAGATGACCGCCGCAATGCAGGAGATAACCGACGCTTCGCATCAGATCGAGAGCATTATCGCAACGATCGAGGATATCGCATTCCAGACGAATATACTTGCGCTCAACGCGGCGATCGAAGCCGCAAGGGCGGGCAGCGCGGGCAAGGGCTTTGCCGTTGTTGCGGACGAGGTTCGAAACCTTGCCACAAAGTCAGCAGAAGCTGCAAAGGACACCTCCGATCTTATCAAGTCCACCATCGAAAGCGTAAATCGCGGCACCGAGCTTGTCGGCAGCGTTGCTGACAGAATGTCGGGAATAATCGCAAGCTGCGAGGAGAGCAGTGAGCATTCCAAGCTTATCGAATCGCTCGTTGAAAATCAGAACAACTCCGTAAGGACCGTCCGCGAGATGATACAGCAGATATCGAAAGCGGTCGAGCAGAACGCCGAAACGGCGGTAAGCTGCGCGGAAGCGGCGGGAGCGGTTTCCGACGAGGTTCGCGCGCTTAACGAGCTTGTCGGTACTAAGTGATAATATAAAAAGGGCAGAGCGCCGAGGCTCTGCCCTAACTGTTTATACATATCTCAATACTTCTGTTTCCCTGCCGTCCTCGATGTATATTCGGGGAACGCGCGTGCCGATAGCGCAGAGAAGCTCGTAATTTATCGTCCCGACGATATCCGCCGCGCGTTCAAGCGAGCAGCCGCCCTCAAGCTCGTCTGAGTAGACCGTCACCACGTCGCCCACCTTAACGTCGGGGATATCCGTGACGTCGATAAGCGTCTGATCCATGCATATCCTGCCGCAGACAGGGGCGGGTCTGCCGTTCACCGTGGGGCTCCATTTACCGGAGAGGCGGCGGTTGAACCCGTCGGCGTAGCCGCAGGATATCAGGGCAAGCTTTGTTTCGCGCGTTGTCGTGAACGTCCTGCCGTAGCTTACGCTTGTTCCGGCGGGAACGGTCTTTATCTGGCTTACAACCGTCATCAGCCTGAATATGGGCTTTATTCCCGCAGGGAACGGGCAGTCGACAGACGGCTTGTGACCGTACATGACTATTCCCGCGCGGACAAAATCACCGCCGTAGTTCTTATGGTAAAGAATGCCGCCGCTGTTCTGAGAGTGCATTTTCAGCCCGCGCGCGGAGCATATATCGGTGAACAGCTTCTGCTGTCTGTCGGTGTATTCCGCGTCCGACGGGTCAAGGCTGTCCGCCACGGCAAAGTGCGTGTAGCCCGCGCGGCAGTCAAGCCCTTTCTGCGCAAGGATATAGTCCGCTTCCTCGGCTGTCGAGATGCCGACGCGGCTCATTCCCGTGTCAAATTTGATATGCACCGGCACCTTTACGCCGCGCGATATCGCCGCGTCGGAAAGCTCCTTTGCGTATGCGGTCGTTCCGACGGTGAAAAGGTAATTCTTGTCAAGATTCTCAAAAATAAGCGGTATATCGCAGTAGCCGAAAATAAGTATATCGCCCTTTACGCCGCCGTTGGTCAGCCCCTGAGCCTCCCAGAGATTTGACACGGCAAAATGCGTTATCCCGCATTTGTTCAGCGTCAGCGCGCAGTGGACGTCGCCGTGTCCGTATGCGTTGGCTTTTACTATGGCAATTATTTCCTTTTCGGGAGCAAGCTCCTTTATAACGCGTATATTTTCCCTGAGGACGTCAAGATTTATCTCTGCCCATGTCCTCCAATAAAAATTATTCATCTTAAATGTACCCCTATGCTTGAAATTTTAAATAAAATGTGTTATACTATATCCTGTACAGCATTTTTAATGCTGTAAGGACAAAACACTACTATATTATATAACTACAACGAAAAAAATTCAAGTGCTAAAAAGAAAATTTGCACGCCGAAAGGATAAATTATTTTATGTCAGTCCGCAGAAAAAGTAACTGGTATATATATTTCATTGCGTTCGGGGTAACTCTTGCCTTTGCGGCAATGGCGATTTTTGCTTTCAGGTGGTATCTTTTCCCGACGGAAAAAACGAGCGCCGGTCTTGATGAATCGGGCGGGCTTGCCGAGGATTTTGTCCCCGACAGCAGCTATAATTTCGGCGTCATGGCGATGATATCCGAAAGCGCAAGCGACGCGCCCGGGCTTTTTATCATGATAACCTACGACGCAGTGAATAACAGGGTGACATTCATTCCCATTCCGTCGGGAATATCCCGTTCCTCCGACGGAATGGATCTTCCCGGCATATATTCCGCGCAGGGCGGCGCTGGCGTTATCAGCGCTGTCGGCAAACACACGGGCATAACCTGCTCGTCCTATGTCAAGCTTGACAGAAAAAGCTTTATCAGCTTTGCGACGGCTTACGGAAATGTTGAAACAGATGTTCCGAAAACGATAATCATTCCCGACGGTGCCGAGGCTGAAACGATAAATGCGGGCAGGGTGCTGTTTACCTCTGAAATGCTTTACCGTTACATAATGCTCGCGGATTTTGAGGAGGGCGAGTCCTATCGTTTCAATATGATAGGAAATATCCTTTCCGAATTGGTAAATCAGAATATTTCAGCTGCCGACAGCTCTCTGCTTGATACATATGCGAGAATGCTCATCAACGCGCCCGATACCGACCTTACCGCTGAAAAATATGCCGCGCACAAGGCTGCTTTCCTTAACACCATCATGTACGAAAGCTCGCCTGCGGAATATTATATACCCTATGGACAATACTCCGACGACGGCAGTTTTGAAATTTCCGAAAATTCCGTTGTCACAATAAAGCAGAAGGCAGGCGTTGATTAAATGAACGAGAGAATTGAAAGAACGATGAAAGCGCTCGAGGCGAACAGAATGAAGCCCTATTTCGTGCAGTCGCGCGAGGAGCTCCACGAGCTTATCCGCAGCCTTGTCAGAAACGACAGACTTATCACCGCAGGCGGCTCGATGACACTGAAGGAAAGCGGCGTTACCGACCTGCTCATGAATGAGTTCGGCGGCGCTTACATTGACCGCTCCGCGGGAAAGGACAGGGTGGAGGTCGAGGAGATAATGCGTAAGGCGTTCGTTTCCGACACCTTTCTTTGCAGCTCAAACGCTGTCACCGAGAACGGCGAGCTTTACAACGTCGACGGCAACGGCAACCGCGTTTCCGCTATGATATTCGGTCCGAAGCAGGTAATTGTCGTTGTCGGCGTGAATAAGCTTGTTAAGGATATCCCCGAAGCGGTAAGGCGCGTTGAAACGGTCGCCGCTCCGAAGAACACAGTCCGCCTTGACTGCGGAACGCCCTGCACGAAAACGGGCGAGTGCGTCCACTGCCACAGCGATAAGCGTATCTGCTGCTCGTTTGTGACGCTCCGTCAGCAGCGTGTTCCCGACAGAATAAAGGTCATTTTCGTCAACGAAAGCCTTGGTTACTGACATAAATTATGAAAGGATAAATACATAATGGCAGTTTTAAAACTTATCGCAACCTGCAAGGATTATATCTGGGGAGGGAACAGGCTCCGCGAGGAATACGGAAAGAAGCTTGATTCCGACAAAATCGCGGAAAGCTGGGAGCTTTCCTGCCACAAGGACGGGCAGAGCGTTATCGGAAACGGCGAATTTGCCGGAAAGACCCTGTCCGAATACATAGAGGCAAAGGGAAAGGGCGTTCTCGGCAGCAACTGCGCGCGCTTTGAATACTTCCCGATACTTATAAAGCTTATCGACGCAAAGGATAACCTTTCCGTTCAGGTTCACCCCTCCAATGATTACGCGCTGCGCGTTGAGGGCGAGTACGGAAAGACCGAGATGTGGTACATCGTCGACTGCGCGGAGGGCGCGGAGCTGCTCTACGGCTTCAAGCACGAGATAAGCAAGGAGGAGTTTGAGGAGCGCATCCGCAGCAACACTCTCCTTGAGGTAACAAACAATGTCCCCGTACATAAGGGAGATGTTTTCTTCATTGAAAGCGGCACTCTTCACGCTATCGGAAAAGGCATACTCATCGCCGAAATACAGCAGAACAGCAACACTACCTATCGTATTTACGATTACGGCAGAGTTGGCGCGGACGGAAAGCCCCGTCAGCTTCATGTCGACAAGGCGCTCGACGTCACCGAAAGGATCCCGCCGAAGTACCCGACAAAGGCGCAGGGCGCTCCCGAAAAGGTCGAGGGCGGCGTAAGGACGCTGCTCCGCTCCTGCGAATATTTCAACGTAAACAAGCTTGAGCTTGACGGAACAATGACGCTGAACGCGGGCGAGGGGTCGTTCAATTCTCTGCTGGTTCTCGACGGCGAGGCGGTCGTTTCCTCCTCCGACGGGGAAATTACAGTCGGAAAGGGCGACAGCATTTTTGTCACCGCGGGAACAGGCAGCTATACTGTCAGCGGAAAGGGCGAAATTATTCTCACAGACATTATCTGACGAAATTCGTCGGGAGAGAAAAGGGAGGATCAGAAATGGCATACCGTATCGGGATAGACATCGGCGGCACTAACATTGCCTGCGGCATAGTCAGCGACGACTGCCGCATTATCGCAAGATCCAAGGTCAAAACGCATTCCCCCAGACCCTACTCCGAAATACTTGAGGATATAAAGCAGTCCGTGCGTCTGGCGTGCAGGGAAGCGGGTATATCTCCGTCGGACGCGGAGTGCATAGGCATAGGCTGCCCAGGCACCTGCAACCGTGAAAGCGGTGTCGTTGAATACTCCAACAACCTCGGCTTTGTGAATGTCCCCTTAAAGGGCGACATGGAGAGCGAGTTCGGGGTTAAGGTGTTCCTTGACAACGACGCGAACGCGGCGGCGTTCGGTGAATACTGCGCAGGCGCCGCAAAGGGAAGCCGCAATGCGGTCGTTATCACTCTCGGGACAGGCGTTGGCTCGGGCATAATCATTGACGGGCGGATATACAGCGGCTCGAATTTCGCGGGCGGCGAGATCGGTCATACGGTGATCGTTGCTGACGGGCTGCCCTGCACCTGTGGAAGAAAGGGCTGCTTCGAGGCGTACTCCTCCGCTACCGGTCTTGTCAGAATGACCGCCGAGGCTGCCGAGCTTAACCCCGACAGCCTTGTTGCGGAGCTTATCCGCCGTGACGGAAAGATAAGCGCACGCACCGCATATGCCGCCATGAAACAAGGCGACCCGACGGGCGCGGCAGTTACGGAGCAGTATGTCAAGTACCTCGCCTGCGGCATAACAAATACGATAAATATTTTCCAGCCCGATATACTGTGTATCGGCGGCGGAGTATGCAACGAGGGCGATACGCTGCTGCTCCCGCTCAGGGAACAGGTAGCCCGTCAGATATATTCCCGCAACAGCGCAAAGAATACCGAGATAGTTATTTGCAGCCTCGGCAACGACGCGGGGATAATCGGCGCGGCAATGCTCTGCATGAGCAGATAAAACAGGCAATTTCTCCGTTTTTAAGCGGAAAGAAAGGAATATACATAAAATGAGAAGTGATTTGATCAAAGCAGGAGTTGAAAAAACTCCGCACAGAGCTGTCCTGAAATCTCTCGGTGTTACCGACAGCGAGATGAACAGACCCTTTATCGCGGTAGTATGCGCGGCGAGCGACTATGTTCCCGGGCA
>JBJFHP010000165.1:0-2321 GCA_051893715.1 Oscillospiraceae bacterium | reverse complement strand
TAGGGAGAGGGAAAAATCGCAGTTTTTCCCTCTCCCGAAGGGTTTCCCCCACTTCCCGTGTGAAAACACAATAAAACAAAAATTTTGCAATAAAGAAGAAATTAACGCATCAATAAAAAAGCAATTGCCCCCAAAAAAATTTTATCAACCTTTTGCAAAAGGGTTCAAGGCAACGCCTCAAGACCCTCGGGGTCAGAGGGGCAAAGCCCCCGCACATTATTGTTTTGTCAGGTAGTCGTATACCAGGTTTATCAGGTCTGCGTAGGTGTAGGGGGTGGTGGGGGCGAGGGTCGTGCCGTTTGCTGCGCCGAGGGCGTATGCTATCGCGTAATAGCCTGTGTACGGGTCGTCGTCGGGCACGTCGGTGAACGGGGACTTGAATATTCCCTTGAGCTGCGCAATGTTATCCCCTGCCATTAACGAGGTGAACAGGCACATTGCGTCGGCGCGGGTCAGCTTGGTGTCCGGGTCCGCTTTTTCGTTGCTGATACCGCTCGGGAGCATATCGAGCTTTGCGCCGTAGCTGTACCAACCGCCGCCTGCGATATAGCCTGTCATGCGCTCAAAATCAAGCCTGCTTACCGTATCGTTCTGTGTAAATTCCTCCGTGCTGATAACAAGCCCGTTATCGGTGAGCACCTCTGCCTTTTTAAGCAGCGCCTTGTCGGTTATCCCGTCAAGACCCGCGGAGGTAAGCTTGCTGTTCCATACATAAACAGGCTCGCCCGTGAATGCGTCATAGCGCAGGTAATCATCATCGGAATATACAAGCACGCTCGCGGTCTTTGTCTTGCCTGTTTTTACCAGATAATTAAGCTCCAGCGGAGAATTTTCGTAGAATTTCTCCATAATCTGATCTGCGGAGAGCATGGTATCGGGGGAAACAAAGTCAACATTTGTATAGTTTATTGAGTAATTTGTGAGCCGCATATCCTTGTCAAAGATAATTTCCGCATGGTCAAACTCGGTGTCAATGCCGTTTACAACGCGGGTGAAGGAATGATCGCTGCCGTAATATTTATGGTTATACTCGTTGACATTCGTTTCGGGGCTGCCGTACTCGCTGTAATGACTGGGGGAAAATTCCTTCAGTATTTTCTCGGCAAGCTTCTCCGCCTTATCCGCGTCGTAGCTCTGCGTGTACTGACCGCCGTTGTAGTCGCCGTAATAATAGCTTATCAGCTCGCCTGTTTCCGCGTCAAGATTTACGCTCATGTATATGCTCTTGCTGCTTGAGGAAAACTCGCCGTTGTTGTCGAACTGAACGGAATAAATGTAGCGTACATCGCTTGCAGTTTCCGTTTTGTAAAGGTAATCGTTGCTTACGGTGAGCGTGTCGTTCCATGTCAGGTATTTGTTGCTCTTGACAAGCTCAATGACCGCCTCGGCGTTGCCGAACGGCAGCTCCTTTTCGAGCTCCTCGAGCTCCTTGGGCGTGAAGCCTGTGTCGGGGTTAGCGCCGTTGGTGTCAGTTGCTGATTCGCCTGTTTCATCGAATATGTCATCGTCGTCGTAGTACATATCCGCTTCGAAGTCGCTCTTGTTGCCCGTAAACGCGTTTATCTCGCCGTAATCGGTCTGTCTGTACTCAATATTGGTGGAATAGGTCTTGGTTTCATAGTCATAATTGAGGACATAAACCGGCTTTATAGCTATCATATCGGCGTAAGCCTTTTCCGCTTCCTCTGTGGAAATAACGCCGCTGAGCTTGCGGAATGCCGCCTTGGGGTGCCAGTTTATGCTGAAGCTGTAAACCTCGCCCGTATTCTTGTCAAGGGTTATCGAGCCCCTGTCGCTCTTGACGGGCACGCCGTTCTTTGTCCTGTAAACGGAAAATGTCGCCGTGTTTCTGTGGATATTCATTCTGATGCTGTCGCGGTCAACCTTTATCGTCTTGTAAACGGTGGGGTTAAGCTGCTTTATCTTTGCCACAGCCGCCGCATAGAGTTGGTCGCCCGACATTTTGGCAAGCGAGCCGTTGCTGTCGTAGTTCCAGACGTCCTTATTATCAACGGCATACGAGGTAATAATATTCGCGTAAGCTGTCACGCTCATAGAGGAATACTCGTCTGCGCTGAAAGGCGTTGTCCATGTGTAGTTGTAGCAGTTGACGGGACCGTTTACAAACTTGCTGAAAGTAAACTCGGTCAGCTCCTCCGGTACGTCAACGCGCGACTTCACCATGGAAAGCACGGTCTTGTTTTCGGCAGTCAGGTCGTTGTCCGCGTAAGCACATACGCAGGTCGACGCGGCGGTAAGCGCCGCAAGGGTTATGCTAAGAGCCTTTTTCATTTGAAATACCTCCGTTTCGCAGTGTTAAT
>JBJFHP010000164.1:0-9172 GCA_051893715.1 Oscillospiraceae bacterium | reverse complement strand
TCAGGTGCTAGTGATCGCAAGGTCATGTGGGTTCAAGTCCCGTCACCTGCACCAGCGTTTTCCGCAACGAGAGTTGCGGAAAACAATCCGAATTTTATTTCGCCGACGGAAGTAGGCGATTTTGCTATGCGCAGATAAATTTCCTGTGTCCCGTAAAGCCGACCGCAAAACCATAAAATTCTCGTGGCGCCTTTCTCTGGCGGCGGGCGACTTTTCCCGAAAATCCGTTTTGCATACCAAAGACAATCACCCGCCCCGACACGCATTTTCCGCGCGCCGAGGCGCTTTTCTTTTGCGGGTCAACTCCCGCCGCAAAAACCACCGTTTGAATTAACGGTCCGTATGTGGTACAATGTATGTGGTACAATGTATCTGCATTCCGACAAAGGAACGCCGCGCTTTTTTGACCAATACGAATCAATTTTCAAAATTCCGCTCACAAATTCAGCTTTTTACAGATGTATTATATGAAGAACCAACCATTGCGAGGTGATGAACCCATGCTGTCCTTGTCCGTTGCCATGCTAGGAAACGAAGCGCGGCGCAGCGAGCTTGCCGAATTATTTTCCGAATACTCCGACAGATTTTACGCCATAGCCTTTTCAAAGCTGCATAACCGGAATGACGCAGAGGATTGCGTGATCGAGGCGTTTGCGCGCATTGCCGCAAAGCCGGAGCGCTTTTTCGCCGTTCCTCGGGAAAAAAGAGCGGCTTACTTAGGCGTTGTAATAAGAAATATCGCCGTTGATATGTACAAGAAAAAGCTGAAGTACACCGAAATAGAGGAATCGGAGCTGTCAGCGGCGTCGCCCGAGGAAATCGTTCTGGGCGAAATATCCCGCGACGAGCTGGTGGAATTTATCCGCCGACTTCCCGACGGAAAAAAGGACGCGCTTATCCTGAAAATACTGTACGACCACTCCACAGCGGAGATCGCCGAGATCCTCGGAATAACCGAAACCGCCGCCCGAAAGCGGCTGTCCGACGCGAGAAAAATGATAAGGGAATTTGTCAAAGGAGGCGCCGACAGTGAACGATAAAATTTCTCTTGAAGCAATACTTGACGAGGTGTGCAGGCTTGATTTTGAAGAATACGCCGCGCCGGCACCTCACCGCTTCTCGTTAAAAAACAGAATGCGCATTCGCTTTATTTCAAGGAAAGCCGACAGAAAGCTCCGCTTCGCAAATAATACCGCGCACAAGCTGAACCGACGCTTCGTTACTGCCGTAATTTCGGTGAT
The DNA here is from genome assembly GCA_051893715.1 of Oscillospiraceae bacterium. Taxonomy (GTDB): domain Bacteria; phylum Bacillota; class Clostridia; order Oscillospirales; family Ruminococcaceae; genus CAG-115. Next base: position 7,931 of record JBJFHP010000164.1, on the reverse strand, counting down.
ATTCCTCGCCGCGGCAGCCGTAAGCGGCGCGGCTGCGGTGAATAACGGGCTTTTCTCGTTTGATACGGGGCTAAGGCTTGAAATTGAGAACAATGCGGGCTTTCCCGATAGGATCGAGTATGGTTATTCGGTTTCGGCAGAGGCGCTTGGTTATGAGAGCTGCGCCGCAAAATCGGATAATTCGAGCTTTACTGTGACCTATTATGATAAAGAATTTGCGGAAACCGCCTGCCTTGTTCAATATGTAAAAAGCGCTTTCGATCATTCCGAGCGGTATTTTAACTCCGAAAAAATACAAATAAACGGTCACAGCGGAATTTACACCGACCTTAGCACCGCGGACGAAACAATATCCCGAATGATCTGGGATAACGGAGATTATATATTGCAGCTCACCGCGCGCCTGCCCGCAGAAAAGGCGATAAACGCAGCCCAAAGCATTGAGATCGAGATTTTTATGGATAAAGCAGATCCGGAGGACATATGAAAAAAATAACGCCTGTTTTGTTGGGAATTATCTTACTTACAGCCTGCTCAAATCACAACGCCGAAAGCTTATCGGAACGCGAAAATAACACCGAAAAAACGGGGTCAATTATATCCTCCGGAGCTGTTCCGCAGTCCGATTTTACCGAAAACGAGCTTGAACCGATACGCCGCAATTTTGGCAAAAGCAGCGATAACAACTCGGTCAACCTGAAATGCGAAATCCCCGCAAGGGTGTGCTTTGTTCCCGAAACCGATACATTGTTTTATTCCGACAACAGCGGGCTGTTCCTGAAAAGCGGCGGCGCTGTCATTCGCTTGTCCGACGATAACGCAATGTCCCTCAATTTATACGACGGGAAACTGTACTACATGATACCAAAAGGCGGGACGAAATTTGAATGCGGGAATGTGTATTGCCTTGACCTGTCAACAATGCAAAAGGAGCTCATAATCGGCGCAGATGTTCATTCCCTCTCGGTACACAGCGGCAGAATATTTTATCAGACGGCGGAAATGAAGACCCTGGACAACGGCAGCTATATGCTGGGGCTGACAAGCATGGAATGCGGGCTGAACGGCGAAAACGCGGAGAAATGTTTCGGAAAGGAATTTGTATACCAAAACGGAACGAGCGTATTCTTTTCGGGCGGAGTGGTAAGAACGCTTGACGAAGCGTCGGGAACAGAAATGTTACTGTATGAAGAGCCAAAAAACGCCGGGAATTTGTGTATTTTCGGGAACAGCGTTTATTATATCTGCTATGATTTTGACAATATTAACTCAAACAGCGTTAAAAGGTTAGACCTTTCGGGCGGCGAGCCCGAAGAATTTTCCTTAAAACAGCGCGGCGGCGACCCTGTTTATTTTCTGGATTACGGCTTCGCAGACGGCGCGCTCTGCCTATATGACGGCATATCGTTTTACATAGCCGAGCCTGACGGCAAATTCACCGAATATGAAAACAAAAATGCTTACAGAGCCGTTTATACCTGCGGGAATGATGTGTATGCTTTGAAAACGGACGGGAAAATTGCCCGAATAATATTTGACAGTAACGACCGCGAAAGCGGCAAATTTACCGCCGCAGAGGAGATATTATCATGAAAAAAACAGCGGCATTGCTTCTTGGTATTTTTCTGCTGACAGGCTGCAGCGAAAATGCGCCCGAAGCCGCGGCTTTATCCGACGAATTTGACGACTTCATCGCCTACGACATAAGCGATATCCCCGGCTGCTTCACCATAGCGGACGACGGAACAATGTATCTTTTCACCTACACATACAGCGACAGCGGGACTATCGATAATATAAGGCTTAATTCTTACAACATGGACGGACGCTCGGCGGTTATCGGGGAATACGACAAGCCGCCCGTCTGCATGGATATGTCGGAGGGCTTGCTGTACTGCGTATATTCCGAGGCGGAGCATTACTCGATCTGCTCGCTTGATTTTGAAAAACAAGAAAAGGAGGAATTGTTCCGTATCGAGGGCTATTCAAGCATAAAGCGCATTGATGTCAGCGGAAACGATATTTATTTTCTTGGAACAAGCGGCGAACCCGCGCCGCTCGGCGAATACACCGATATATTCGGGATATACAGCTACGGCGGAGAAAAGCTGCTGAAAATTGACCTTTCAACGGGAGAAACAACGGCAAGCGAAGTCCCTTTCCCGATAACCTACTCAATGTACGGCGGTGAATGCACTGTATATGCGGCGGACAAGGACGGGTATTATTTTTCGGATTTCGGTAATTCGGGGAAGAAATATCATAATATCGAGCAGCTTTACGGCTTCGATATGTATGCGCGGGATAAATATCTGTTTTCTTCCGGTTCGGGGATAAATATAGGAATGCTCTGCGCGGGAACAACAGACCCGAACGGTGGAATCTCGCAGGTGCTTGACGGATATTACATTGACGGCGATATACGTTCTGTCGGGGGTTACACCTTTTTTACGGCATACAATTCCGATACCGCAGAGAAAAATATCTGCCGTATAAAAAATTCGTCATACATAAAAAAGAACAGCAAAATAAGGCTAATTTCAACGGAATACTGCTTTGACGAGCCGTTTGGCTGCGGGTATACCATTGACTACCGCAGCCTTCCCGCGGACAGCTTTGCGCTTGCCGTGCTTTCGCAGGACAGCAGCTATGATATAAGCATTGTTAACTCCTACGAAAGCTTTTCCTCTAACCTTCGCGACAAGGGCAGCTTCTGCCCGCTGAATGATATACCGAATGTTCGGGAATACCTTGACAATTGTTTCCCGTACATAAAGGAAGCGGCAACCGATGAAAACGGCGATATTTGGATGCTGCCCGTATCGGTGAATATGCCGATGATAGCATATAATCAAAAGACCTGCGCCGAGGTCGGAATTGACTTCACCGAAAAAATGACAATAGAGGAATTTGTGAAAGTGTGCGAAAAAGCGCACAATTCCGAGTACGCAGACGGCTATGATGTACAGCCCTATCGGCTCACTCAAAATCTGCTTATTCAATACATGGCAAACCACGAAACATTTGACACGGCGGTATTCCGCGGCTTTGCGGAATTTGCCGAAAAAAAGGTCAATATATCCGACATTTCGGAATATCCGTCATATCTGCCCCCCAACAATGACGCGCTGAATAATTTATACCGGGACGGCGGCGAAAAACGGTTCCTTTTTTCCTGCCAGTGGGACAACAGCGCGGCATTATGGTTGTCCCAATTTGAAGATTTCAGGTTTGCGGCTGTGCCGCCGATTGACGCAGGCGACAAAATTTCGGCTGCCTGCGCGTTTATAGCGGTAAATCCCGCTTCGGGAAATCTTGAAGCGGCGCTCGACTATATTTCCTCTCTTGCGGAATATCTGTCCGAAAGTCGGGACACTTTTATGCTTTCGGACAAAAACAGCTATACAATGAACGGTGGCGCTGAAAGCCTTTACGAGCTGTACGCAGCCGCGGAAATAGGGTTTAACGTCAGCGAGGAAATATGCTTTGATACCTATAAACAATATCAGCGAGGGGATATCACCCTTGACGAGCTCATAGCCGAAGCCGACCGCAAGCTTTCCGCATATATGAAAGAGTGAGCCATAAAAAAAGGCGGCTTTGCTGTTTTTTTGTTGAAATTTTTGTTTTCCCATGATATAATTAACCTATAACCGCAATTGCATATCATTTTTCGGCGGTACCGAACGGGTGCAAACCCGCGCGGTTCGCGGAACATAATCCGGAGGTATATTATGGGTCTTTTTGGTTTGGGGAATAAAGGGAAAGCGGCAAAGGGCGATAAAGCGCTCAAAGACGGGATAGCGGCGTACGAAGCGGGGGACTACAGAGCGGCGCTGAAATTATACGAGGAAGCCGCAAGGCTGGGCAATTGCGCGGCGCAGTATAACGCAGGCAGAATGTATTACACGGGAAAAGGCACGGCTGTCAACAAGGTCAAGGCGCTTTATTGGTACGAGAAAGCCGCCGAACAGGGCGACGCGGACGCGCAGTTTCTTCTCGGAATGATGTACTGCAACGGCGAGGGTACGGCGGTGAATTATGACAAGGCTGTTTACTGGAACGAGAAAGCCGCCGGGCAGGGCAATGCCGATTCGCAATACTTCTGCGGTCTTATGTACGCCAAAGTCAACAAAGCAAAATCGGAATACTGGCTGGAGAAAGCCGCCGAGCAGGGTCACGAGGGGGCAATAGCGGAGCTTGGCGACAAATTCAAAAAGGCGGCAGCCGCCCCCGAAAGCGGCGGTAACGCCGAAAAGCAGGCTAAACCCGCGCCCGACAAGCGCACAGCGGAAAGCGCGCCGACAGGCGGGCAGGCGAATGCGGGCAATGCGGGCAATGCGGGCAGTGCGGGCAGTGCGGGCAGTGCGGGCAATGCCGACAAGCTGTTTGACGAGGGGTTAGCGGCTTATAATGCGGGGGATATCGCAAAAGCATTTCCTTTGTTTGAGAAAGCGGCAAAGCTGGGTCATGCAAAGGCGCAATTCTGCTACGGCGTTCTTTTTGACAAAGGAGAGGGCACGGCGGCAGACAAGGCAAAGGCGCTCTATTGGTTCGAAAAAGCCGCCGAGCAGGGGCAAATCAACGCGCAATTCAACTGCGGCAATTTGTACTCAAAGGGAGAGGGCACGGCGGTCGACAAGGCGAGGGCGCTTTATTGGTACGAAAAAGCCGCCGCGCAGGGCGACAGAAATTGCCAGAACATCTGCGGTATTATGTACTTCAAGGGAGATGGCACGGCGACAGATAAGGCAAAGGCTCTTTATTGGCTGGAAAAAGCCGCCGAGCAGGGCGACAAAAATGCTCAAAGCTGCTGCGGTGTTATGTATTTAGAGGGCAAGGGCACGGCGGTCGACAAGACAAAGGCGCTTTATTGGTACGAAAAAGCCGCCGATCAGGGCGACGCCGACGCGCAATGCCGCCTTGGTAATATGTATTCAAAAGGCGAGGGTACGGCGGTCGACAAGAAAAAGGCGTTTTATTGGTATGAGAAAGCCGCAGAGCAGGATCATGCGGAAGCGATGTTCGAATTGGGGATAATGGTTAGTAATGGAGATGGAACCGAGAAAAATATTGCCAAGGCTTTCTCATTAGTAGAGAAATCCGCAGAGCATGGTTACATAAACGCTCAGCTGTTATGCTCCGTTTTTTATGAATCCGTTGACGAAGCCAAATCCCATTATTGGGTCGAGAAAGCCGCAGAACAAGGCGATGCCAACGCTCAATACTTCTGCGGTATGGATTACTACCGTGGAAAAGGTACGGAGGTCAACAAAGAAAAGGCTCTCTATTGGTGCGAGAAAGCAGCCAAGCAGGGGCAAGTTGACGCTCAATACAGGTGCGGCTTAATGTGTTATAATGGAATTGGCACAGCAGAAAACAAAGACAAGGCTTTCTATTGGTATGAGAAAGCCGCAGAACAGGGTCATGCCAGGGCTCAATGTAACTGCGGGTATTCATACTTATCCGGAGAAGGCGTGAAGATTGACGTAAATAAGGCAAGATATTGGCTTGAAAAATCCGCAGAACAGGGCAACGATCTTGGGAAGTTAGGCTGCAGCCGCATATATTTGAGCGTAGGCACGGCAGCCGATAAAGCCAAGGCAAAGACATATCTCCGCGAGGTTGCCGAACAATCGGATGACAAGGATATACAAGAGGCGGCAAAGCAAATGCTAAGCCTAATTTAACCCCGCAAATCCAACAGCACAACGCAAAAAAAGCGACCGAAAAAATTCTTCGGTCGCTCTTGTTTTATCGTTCAATAATTTTTCAGCTTCTCCATAAGCTCCTCGCCGTAGGGCTCCGCGAAATAATCATACACTCCGACAGTCGCCTCCCTGAACTCGTCCGGATCGGGATAGGTGACGGTCATGCCCTTTTCCTCCAGCATATCTATGTACCGCAGGGTTTGGGTCTGTATCAGCTCGCGGTCCTGCTTCTGCGCTTCCGCCGCCGCCGCGCGGAGTATCTCCCGATCCTGCTCCGTCAGGCTTTGCCAGATGTCGTCGCGAATGACGAAAGGCATCATATCGTAGCTGTGATTTGTTATCGCAAGGCAGGACTGAACCTCGTACAGACGGCTGTTGTATATTATCGGGACGGGATTTTCCTGCGCGTCAAATTCACCGTTTTTCAGCGCGTCGTATAATTTCGTGAAATCCATCACATACGGCTTTGCCCCCAAAGCGGACAGGGTTTCCATGACCATCTGATTTTGCGGGGTGCGGATTTTTATCCCCTCCATATCCGAAACGGAATTTACGGGGCCAACGCTCTCGGAGGTCGTAACGCAGCGGAAACCGTTGTCAAAATGCGCAAGCACCCTGATGTTGTATTCCGTCAGCTCCTCCTCTATCTGCCGCTCCGTTTCCCCGTCGACAAATTCCCACGCTTCCTCAAAGCTTGAAAACAGGAACGGGAGCGCGGAAGCCCCCACCTCGGGAACGTAATCCGCAAAATTGCCCGCGCTGGAAACGGTCATGTCGACATCGCCGTTTATTACCCCCTTGATAAGCTCCGCGTCCGAGCCAAGCTCGCCGTCGGGGTACAATTCCACCGTGATACGCCCCTGCGTCTGTTCCTCAACGGTTTTCTTGAACGTTTCCGACACCTGAACGCGCGGGTCGGTGCTTTTTGTGGAGAAACCGATTTTTAATGTGATATTCTCCTTTGCCGCCGCGCTCGTGGCTTCGGTTTGGTGTGAAGAGGAGTCTTCCGTTTGGTCGGAAACCGAAGTATTTCCCGCGCTTGTACACGCCGTCAGCGATAAAAGAATACCGCAGGTCAGCAGCGCCGCTATCCGCTTTTTCATTCCCGTGTTCCTCCTTCCCCGTCCGATACGGATTTATCCGTAAAGAAGCTGAATCTGTTCTTGCCGGAATTTTTCGACAGGTACAGCGCCTCGTCCGCGCATTTGTAAAGCTGCTCGTAGCTCGCGCCGTGCTCCGGCTCTAAAGCAATGCCTATACTGCACGAAACGCTTATTCCCCCGTCAAGCTTATCGGTGAGCTCCCTTATTTTACCGCAAAGCTGCTCCGCCCTTGACCTTATAATAACATACCGCTCGTATTCGCCCGAAACGCTGCCGAACGTCATGTAGACCGCAAATTCATCTCCGCCGATTCGCCCGAGCCTGTCCTGCTTGCGGAACGTTTCCCGTATTTTATCCGCAACGCCCGATAAAACCTTGTCCCCGACAATATGCCCGAGAGTATCGTTTATCGCCTTGAAATTATCAAGATCTATTATCAGCAGAGCGCCTATCTCGTCCGCGGAATGATCTGACAGCATACTCTCCACGTCGGATTCGAAGGTCTTTTTGTTGAGCAGGTTTGTTAACAGGTCGCGCTCCGCCTTTGTTTTCAGGCGGTTCGCCCACACCTGCAGACGGAAAAGCACCGCAATAACAACGCACACGCTGACCAATACCACCAGCAGCAGTATCAGTACGGAATTTGATATGCGGGAGCTCTGTGAATTTACAAACAGCGCGTCAACCTGTAAAATATGGTTCCACCCGTTAAAATCAACGGCGTTCTGAATTATGATGTAATCCGCGCCGCCGATGCTTACGCGGTGAACGCTTGCCGCGTCCTCCGACTGCGCGAATAAGCCGTCCGCGCCGCCTGCGCCTGCGAGATATTCCAAATAATTCGGCGAATTACCGACCATTTCCCCGCCGTTGGCGCTGGATAATATGATGTTGCCCTCGCCGTCGGTTATAAAGCTTGCCCCAAGGCCGCCGAAGCTGTCCGTCATGATATATTCGTTAACGTCCGACCGCAGCTCCGAGCCGACAAGAACGCCGTTTATCGCGTCGCCCTGATAAATGGGCACGGCGTATATTATTTCAAGAATATTCTCCCCGTCGGCGGTATATTTAAGCCCTACCGCCGCATTTCCGCTCATTGCGTCCTTGTAGTACGGCT
>JBJFHP010000163.1:0-9227 GCA_051893715.1 Oscillospiraceae bacterium | reverse complement strand
CATGACAAGGATAAGCTCGCCCTCGTCGCTGTATATAGGCGCGGGCGCAAAAGAGGACTCCGCGAATATTGACATGGGCGGCATTGACGTCACGGACGTTGCGGGCAAAAAGGATTTCGTTTTCTGTGTTTATTCCGATGAAACCGTCGGAAATTACAAGATACAGCTCGCGCATACGACGAATATCGACTTTACATACACGATATTCAAGGCGACGGAATCGGATATCGCGCTGATAACGGAGGACATGATCCTATATGTCGACGAGTCGGGCGTATCTCATTATTACGCAAAGGACGGCACGGCGCTGTCGGGCGGGTATCTTAACCTCGGCGGCGACGGAAAAACGGCGAACGGCACTCTGCATGACAAGTCCTATGACGGGTATGACCTTGTGCAGAAGAACGCGGAGCCGCTTTACTGGCAGAACAGCGACCCGATAACGCACGATCAGTCGCTGCGGAGCTTTGTTGATTATTATATCCTTGAGGTGAGCTGGAACAGCTCGGAGGTTTCCAACAACAAGGAAACGGACATGGTATATCTGACGGCGGGAATGGTCTGACAGCATACCCGCGCGTCACGGGAAACAGGCAGGATAAGCGGTGATGTTATTATGAAGTCATATAAAAGGAACTACATACCGAAGAAGCTGATGATAGGCTGGATCGCATTGATGGCGGCGCTGCTTGTCGGCTTTGTTTCCTATGCGGCGTATACCAATCTGAACAGCGTAAAGCGCGTTGTTTCAACGCAGGGCGGGCGCGGGACGGAGTTTTCCTCTAACTATCTTAATCTTGCGGCGGCAAATGCTACCGTATATGCGCTCAAGAATATTGCGTTCTCCGAAAGCGGCGAAACAACGACGTTTGAAATAAACATCTGCAATTATGTCCACAACAACCCGTCGAAGGTGAACGAAAACGATATAACCTACGCTCTCACGCTGAAGCTGCTGAACAGCGACGGCACGGATAACAGCATGAGCTATGACGGGCTTTCGGTTGTCGGCGCTGACGGCACGGGCTATTCCTTTTCGGGCGGAGTCTGCTCTGTCGGTTACAGAACGCTGACGGGCGGAGTAAAGAGCGTTGACACGTTCAGGGTGACTGTGCCGCGGGCATTTATTGATACCGTGAGGATACAGGCAGTCGCCGAGCCGAACAGCGCATCATATGTCCACACGGACAACAGCAAGCTTGCGAGGATATTCACCTTTGCCGACCGCGACGCGGCAGCGACGACATGGACGGGAGGCTTTACCGAAACGACAACGGACGGCTATGACGCGTTCAATTATGTCATCAAGGGGCAGGGAAAGGGCACCGTCACGCTTTCGTGGGACGGCTCACAGCTTGAGATAAGCCGGATTTTCCTCGAAAACAACGGCATCACAGTCACGGAGTCGGGCGGCAGAAAAACTGTCACGTTCAGCGTCGACTCGGATATTTCGAGCCGCTATGATATTCAGTTCTACAAGGTCAGGGGCGGCGTATATACCGATATGGGCGCGTTGAGCGCGGGCGTTACATTCGGTTTTTCGGGCACAGAGTAATCAACAGCGGTCAATAATTTTCAAACGGAGCAACGGTCATGAGCAGAATAAAGGACGTAAAACCGAATATTATCAAGCGATTAACGGCGTCTGTTGTTTTTCTTGTGATCAGTGTGCTCGCGATCATTATTGACGCGAAATATATGCTCAGCGAGATGCCCGCGGTGGCGGCAGATGATGATGTGATAGTCGTTGACAACGTTTGCACGATAAACAACGCGGCACAGCTTGTTGCGTTTTCCAAGGCATATCAGGCAAATCCCGCAGCATATCAGTCTGTCGACCTTTATATGGCTATCACATCGGGAAGCACGGAGAAGCTTGACGGTTTTCTCAGCATAGGCACGGAGCAGTATCCCTATGCGGGAGATATTATCGCGGGAAGCATGGATATCAGCTTAACGCTTGACAGACCGCTTTTTGCTCATGTGCTTGATTCGGTGGAGATACGCGATTCTGCCGGCGTTCCCAAGTCGGTCACGCTTGCGCGGTCTGTTATAGAGAATACTCCGCTTTTCGCGGAGAATGTCCTGCACGGAGCAGACGGCAGCGCCGCGCAGTGGACGATCAATATTTCAAAATACATTGATGACAAGGACGTCGAACACGCCAACAGCTTTTCGGGAGTGATCGGCACAATATGCGAAAATGCTGTTGTTGACCTTGCGATAAATAACAACTCGATAACCTCCGAGGGCAGTATTGCCGATGTGAGCAGCGCCAACGACGTCGGGCTTGCCTGCCGTACAATGGAGCAGGGCGCATCGCTTTCCGTCAGCGTTTCGGGAACCAACACGGGATATTCCGTTATTTCCGAAAGCGGAAATGCGGGCGGACTTGTCGGGACAATGAAAACGGGTGCAGCGCTCACCGTTAACACCGCATTCGCAACGAGCGGCTTAATTTCCGCGGGCGAATACGCAGGCGGCATAGTCGGCAGCGCAACGGACGCGTCGGTTACATTTTCCGATCCCGACAGCAAAACAGTGAACGCTGTCATAAAAGGAAACACTGCCACGGGCGGCGTGTTCGGCTATTACAACAACACCCTGTCCGACATGACGGTATCGGGCTATGATGTCAGCTGCACGCTTAACGGCGCAAGCTCGGGCGGACTTATCGGCAGACTTTACAACGGCGGGAATATCACTGTCGACGGCACGAACACCGTCACTGTTACGAGAACGGATAATTCCGGCACGGACAACGACCTCGGCGGACTAGTCGGAAGCTATGCCTCTGATAATTCGGGCTGCTCGCTTGTTTTCGACGGAGCTTCCGTAACCGTTGGCAAGGCAAGCGGTATCGCTGCCGACAGCTACGGCGGAATTATAGGAATGGTGCGCGATGATTGCTATGTTAAATTCAGTAATGTCACGGTCACTGCGTCGTTCTGCTCCGATAATATCAACACTGCGTTCGGCGGGCTTGTCGGAAGCAGCGAACTGGCGTTTGTTGACGTCGGCGATATAATGATAAACACAAGCGGAAAATTTTTCGGCGGTGGTGTTATCGGAAATATGGACAGCGGCGTTCTCCGCTTCAGCGGAACGACGGATCTCTCCGCGACCGAGGCGTATTATATCAACAACAAATACTGCGGGCAGATCGTAGGAGCAAGGGGGCAGTCGCTCATTTTTGCCGAGGCAGGCTGGCAGCTTGTCAGGGGAACAGCCGTCAATGTTGACGATATCGGCTCGTGGGGAGAGGTTCTGCGCTTTAACGCCGACACATTCACCTCGGGCAGCGTTCTTTCCGTTGATGAAACGGCTCATACCGTCACGGTAAACGCTTCGGGCGCGACGGTCGACAGCCTTTCGGCGTTTGCGGCGCTTGCGCTCAATATTCAGCTCAACTCGGGCAGCGCGGGAACGCTGCTGTTTGACAGCGGCTCGCTTAGCACGACGCTGTTAAGCTCGACAATAACTCTTACTGCGGACATTGACCTTACAGGCACGGGAATAACGGGGCTTACCCGCGACGACGGCTCGAGCGGCGCGTTCACGGGAACGCTTAACGGCGGCGGGAACACCGTTACCCTGTCCATCGGCGAGATATACGGTTACCGCAAATCGGGCGGCAGCCTTGTTGCTGCGACAGCCGCCGAGAATGGCAGAGGCATTATCTACCGTCATCAGTTCAACGGTCTTATCGCGCAGACAGGCAATAATGCAGCGTTCAGAAATCTTTCCCTTACGGGAAATATCAATGTGCGGATAAGCGACCCGAACAAAAACACCCATATCGGCGGTCTTGTCGGAAATCATATTTCGGGCAAGCTGGGCTTTTATTCGGTGAACGCTTCGGAAACGATAAATGTAAGCGGCAGCGTCAATAACCGTTATACGTTTATCGGCGGTTTTCTGGCAAGATCAAGCGAAAATTCAAATAAGCCCAAAATCGAGATAGAGGTTAAGGGCTGCCGCGCCGAGCCCGTTATCAGCGTTTCGGAGTCTTACAGATATCTGGTGAGCGCCGTTATCGGCGAAATACCGACGAATTACGAGTTTTCCGTCAATATTGATGATGTGGTTGTCGGCGCGGTGATAACCGACCCGGTAACAGACAGCAGCAACCGCCACGGCGGTCTGATAGCAAGTATAAGCAATTACAGCAACAGCATTAACACGGGCTCGAGAACCGTGTCCGTAACGAATGTAACCTTTGACGGCGCGGAGTTCACCTTCGGCAGCGGCGGTCTGCTTGGCGAGGCTTGGAACAATGCTGAAGTGACAATCGGCGGAGCGGACGGTACGGCGGGCGTTACCGTTAACAGCACCGTGTTAAACCGCGGCGGCTCGGGCAACTATGGCGCGCTGCTTGACGCTGCCACGGGCTACTGGCAGATACATAATATTGACATCAAGAACATAACGGTAAACGCGCCGTCGGCGGCTAGCTTCGGTATGTTCATCAATAAAGGAATTTACACCGATTACAGCAAGACCTTTGCGCTTTATCTTGAACTTGAGAACGAGAACGCTTTCGTTATCGAAAATGCGGATCTTTCGGCGTTAAAGTCGGGCATTGCATTCGACGAGCTTCTTGTTACCGCCTCGGGCGCATACGGCGGCAATTCAGCCGAAAACGGCAATGCTGTCGTTTCCGTTCATTCCGACGGGGGAATACTCAGCATGGACGGCACCGTCTGCAATACCTATCAAAATCAGTCGGGCAGAATTGTCACCAACAATAACACAAGATATTACTATAACCTTGACGTATTCAGACAAAAGGCGTCCGCGGAGCTTTCCGCTCCCGAAAAGCTAATGCTCTGGAGCGTGTACAGCTATGCCTATGACACCCTGAAAAAGTATTTCACCAACCCCATTACAGACGCGGGCAATGTTATTCCGTCGGGCGTTTACGATATGACGGGATATTCCTATTATCCGGTCAATACGTCCGTTAATGTCACTGTTCAGTCGGGGAGCAGCTTTATTTTCTGCAATGACAAGGTAGAAAGCGGAGAGCTCGGTACGGGCAACTCGGACAACATGGCGCGTTCCTCGATCAATAGCAGTTCTCAGCATTATCTCATGCACTGCGGGCTTTTCAGAAATGTCAGCAATGACCTTACCGTAACCAACGCAGGTTTTTCGGGCAATATCGGCTGCATTGACGGCTCGGGCGCGCTTATCTGCGGCACATTCGCGGGCAGCAATGAATATACCCCCTCGCTCAATATCAACGGCATTGTCCTTAACGGAATTAAGGTATATAACATGAGCGCCGACTATGCGCCCCTGCTTATCAACAGGATCGGCAGCTACACGAAATCCGTTATAACGAATGTAACAGCGGCGAAAAATGTATACAGCGCTGCCGCCGCGACAAGCCTTATAGGTAATGTAGGCAGTGCCGACGCCGATGTAATTAAGCTGACATTCAGCGAGATCGTACTTGACGGCAGAAGCGGCGCGGGCGTCCTTACCGACCTTGATTCCGTTTACGGAACGAGCTCCTCGATATTCAGCAAGGCGACCCTGCTCAACAGCTTCATATACGAGAGCGGCAGGAACTGCTCTGCGGTATATAATTTCAAATATTCCGAGGACTGGGATAACGGAACTGCAAAGCACAGCGTAACATACGGCAGAGAAATATCCGAGTCGACCGAATACACCGACAAGCAGAGGCAGTATATCGACAGCGATTATTACACCGACCCCGAGCACGCGGCGGCGGTTTCCGCGTACAGCTTTACTTCGTTCCTGCCGTATGTTGCGGTGCCGTATGATGAAGCAGGCTGCCATGAAATAAAGGTCAATCACAAAAACACAGCCAACCTTACAGAAGGCTGCGGGACATATAATGACCCGTACATCATAAAGAGCGCGGATCAGCTTGTGCTTGTTGCGGGGATACTTGACGGCGAAACGCCCGCGAACGACGGCGTTGTGATAAATTATCATGCGGACAATTATAAGCTCTGGTGCGCCGAAAAGACGGATCATACAGCGTATGAATGGAAGGTGAGCGAGGGCAATTTTGCCGACGAGGGCGGCAATACTATCTCGTTCGCCGATATGCAGACCGCGCTTTCCACGGCGTATTATATGCTTGACAGGGACATTGTGCTGCCGAACAGCTTTGCGGGCATAGGCAGGAGCGAGGCGTTCAAGGGCGTTATTTACGGCGCGGGACATACCGTTACAAGCCAGAATACCAACCCCTTTATTTATCAGAGCAAGGGCGCGGTAATAAAGGACCTTAACCTTGTCGTCACGGCGAAATTCACGACTACCGCTTACCCTGCTTCGAGCAAGTATGCAACGGACGATACGGGTACTGCGCCGTTTTACGGCGGACTTATCGGCATAGTGAACGGCGGCGACAACATTATCGATAAAGTCAGCGTGACATTCGCGAACAGCGATACCATAAGTGTGCTCAGCGGCTCCTGCTACGGAAATACCGCCATAGGCGGATATATCGGCGTAGTTCGTTACGGCGGCGTTATTTTCAGAAACATGGACGTTATTGACTGCACGGGTATTTCCGATAATGCCAACAAGGACTTCAGCGCCGTAGGGACAAATAATTACAAGGGCAGCGACAAAAAGATAAGGCTTTACCTTAATCATATCATAGGCAGAGTCATCGACGGCTATGCCTTTACCGAATCGGACAGCTACAAGCCCGGCGAGGCGGCAGTCACTGTCAAAAACGGAACAAAGAACTATTCAATTGCGGATATCGACGTTAATGCCGCGCAGATGACGTTCGCATACCGGTCGTCGGGGAAGAGCGGCATATATTCCGCCGACATCACTGCCCCGAACGCACAGGCGCTGTACCTTATGGGCTGTATCGCAATGAGCGGCGCGGGCAGCGCGAACCTGAACGGCGGTTATCCCACCGCTTACAGCTACGGGAACGGTCAGATGGTGCGCCACGCCGACTACAGCAGTATCGGCACCGACGCTTCCGAAGCGGCTGATTTCAGCATTGCAAGCAGCGATAATTACGGGAATAACGCGGATACAGTGCCCTACGTTATCTATAAATACACTCCCGTAAGCATTACCTCTGCCGACGGAAATACGACGATAAATTACCCTGCAAGGTATATCACCAACAACAGCTTTGCTTTCCATATCGAGCTTAGCGGCGGGGAATATATTATGCCCGACGGGTTCAGGGGAATAGGCTCAATGACTACCGACAGCGAGAGCCTTATCATGTACATCTATGGCATAAGCGGAAATAACACAACGATAAGGCTCAACTCCTCCCTGTACAGTTACCGTCAGAACGGCTATGACGTTTATTATAAGGTAAACAGCTGGAAGAATTACAAGACAGGGCTCGGTCTGTTCAATACGCTTGTGCAGAGGAAGAGCTCGGTGACCCCGAGCGGGTTTGCGGACGATACAACGGGCAGGTATAAGATAACCGACCTTACCTTGTCGGGCACTGTCGATTTCACGGTGTACAACAACGAAGGCGGCGCGCTTCATAATGACAAGGATTATTCGAGCTGCGCGGGCGCTCTCGCGGGCGCGTCGATTTCGAGCACGCTCCGGCTTGAGAATGTGAATATGTCCGATGTTAATGTCAAGGCAAGATATGTTGTCGGCGGGCTTATCGGCTCTACTGCCTCGGGCAAGTCGGAATATATAAACTGCTCTGCAAACGGAGTTTCCGCCGACGGCGGAATGTTTGCGGGCGGACTTGTCGGGTATGTAAACGACTGTCCCGTTACATTTGACGGACAGAACGGCTCGTTCGGCTTTAACAGCGTTTCCGCAGCTTCAAGCACGGGCAATTTCAACGATAACATGGGCGCGGGCGGACTTATAGGCTCCATCAATTCAAGCTCCGATACGGTAATAAAGAATATCAATATTTCCGGCGGAAGAGTTGACGACTATGGAAGAATGACCTTCGTCGGCGGCGTTATCGGCGGCTTCGGCGCTCCGAATATCGTGATGTCATCTGTTTTTGCGGATAATATCAGCGTCAACAACGGCATTGAATCAACGGGATATAACGGCGGCATTATCGGCACAATAAGGTCGAACGTTTCCTCCGCTGCAATGACCGACGTACATCTGACGAACAGCTATGTCTGCGGCTTTATGCAGTCGGGCGGAATAGTGGGTCTTGTTACCAACGGATTAACGGCGGACGGTCTTTCTGTCGAAAACTGCACGATCGTGACAGGCGGAAGTAACTATGAATGCATAGGCGGCATTTTCGCCAAAACGGAAACAGCAAAATCTATCATTCTGAAAAACAGTTTTATATCCGACAGCACGCTCATGGTGACCAAGAGCGGCGGCACAAAGCCCGTCGGCGGTATCATCGGTCACAACACGACAAATATGAATGTCAAGGGATATAATATAGCAAGCATAAACGTTCAGATGACGGACGGCTCGGGCGCGGCGCTTGCCGCGACGACCTATGCGGGCAATGTTGCGGGCTATGTCGAGAGCGGCAGCGTAAGCATTGCGGGCATATCTATCCATAAGGACAGAAGCGGCGTATATGTCGGCAATAACTTCGGAACGGTCAAGGGCACAGGCTATGCCATCTGCTCCGATTACGACGGCGTATGCCTCGGCGCTTCCGCGAATAATTCGAAGCCGACAGTCAATTCCGGTGCGGACGTGGCTGATATGGGCGCAAGCCCTTACGCGACGGTTAATCCCGCGGTCGAGGTCAGCGCGGCAGGTCATGATGTTATCACGGGCGACGGGATAAGCTTCACTGCGATAGATAATATTATTGCGGATATCGGAACTGTTTATGGTTATAACGACGTTCCGGCAAGCGATGCGGCAGCGTTCTCCAAGTACAGGGCGAAGCTTTCGACATTCAAGGACAAGGCGGGCGCGGCAGTTGTTTCCGACGAACAGAATTTCCCCGTTATTGTCATAAACGACACCAATTACAGCCATGTCACGGAGATGCTGAACAGCTATATACATCTCCTGACAAACGACAGCAGTATAAGCAATTACGCCAATGCCGACAGCAGCAGGTGCAATGTTGACATATCGGCATACAGCCTTAGCGAAGCGGGGCTTGAAAAGCAGACAGGCGGTATGTCGCTTGAGATAAGCAACGGTTATTTCAGAATGACCGACACCGATTACGACAGCTCCTACGATAACCGCTTCACGCTGATAGACATTCAGTATCTTGCCCCGAACGATACAAG
>JBJFHP010000162.1:0-41033 GCA_051893715.1 Oscillospiraceae bacterium | reverse complement strand
GTAACGGCGGCACTTGTATTTCACAGCCCGAAGCTTACCGACAGAGCATTGTTCACCTGCGACATTGCGTCGCTGTCAAGCTCTCCCATGCGTTCTTTAAGACGTCTTTTATCCAATGTACGAACCTGCTCCAGCAGCACGACCGAGTCCTTTGCAAGACCGCAGGAGGAAGCGTTGAGTGAAATATGTGTCGGAAGCTTTGATTTTTCCTTCTGACTTGTTATTGCGGCGGCTATCACGGTGGGGCTGTGCTTGTTGCCGACATCGTTCTGAACGATAAGCACCGGACGAACTCCGCCCTGTTCCGACCCGACCACGGGACTGAGATCTGCATAGTATATTTCTCCGCGTTTTACCAACATTTTAGATCATTCCTTTCGATAAATCCTTTCTGCCGCGCCTTTCGGCATTACCTTGTCGGAAATATTATTGTCGGTAGACAATGGTTTATTCAGAAATATTGGGAGCAAATTTTTTGTTTTCGTTTCAGCCGTACAAACCGCCCGCGCGGTGGTGCGGCTGATGTATTTTATTCGCCGCCGGAGAAAAGTGTGAACACTGCGGGCTGGTGTTATTACGGGGAATTACCCGCGATAAATACGCAGGCAGCCGCCCGCGTGGAATTTCCCACAAAAAAACGCAGGCAACTGCCCGCGTGGAATTGCCCACAAAAAACGCAGGCAGCCGTCCGCGTGGAATTGCCCACAAAAAACGCAGGCAACTGCCCGAAAGGAATTTCCCACAAAAAAACGAGCAACTGCCCGAAAGGAATTATTCCCCCCAAAAAACGGAAGCTCCCGAACTGTCAAAAAATATAAAACAAAAACCCGCCCGACCCTTTCGGATCAAGCGGGAATCTGGCGGAAAGAAAGGGATTCGAACCCTTGAACGGGTATTAGCCGTTACACGATTTCCAATCGTGCGCCTTAGACCAGCTCAGCCATCTTTCCATCAATATTTATCGGCGGCATTCGTTTCCGTCGACTGTATTATTATATCACAGTGCTTTTGATTTGTCAATACCTTTTTTAAAATTTTTTTAAGGCGGCAATGATCGTTTTTGCCGCGCAGGTCATTAACGCCGGAAAAACGGGCTGCCGTCGTATGACAGCCCGTCGGGTATTCAATCATCATGGGAATGCTTCTTGTTGTATTCCCGGCGCATAGTGCGCACCTTTTCGCGGATCTTCACCTTGCCTGTGCCCTTTGTTTCGGCAGCGGTTTCGGCGGGCTCGGACAGATCCTCGAATTTGTAATCGGGGGTGATGTAGTCGACGCTGCCGACATAGCTGTTCGTGCTCGGCGGGAGGGCGCGCTTTTTCAGCCGTCCCTCAATATAATCCTTGACCAGCATATAAATTACCGCGCAGACGGGAACTCCGAGGAACATTCCGAGTATTCCGAAAAGACCGCCGCCTATGAGGATAGCAATGAGTATCCACACTGCGGGAAGCCCCGTAGAATCGCCGAGGATAAGCGGCGCGATGATGTTTCCGTCGAGATTTTGCAGGATTATGATGAAAATAACGAACCAAAGCGCCTTGATGGGGCTGTCGGACAGCAGCAGGAGCAGCACACAGGGAACGCAGCCGATGAACGGTCCGACGAACGGGATAAGGTTGAATATGAACATGATAGCGGCGATCAGCAGCGAATAGGGCATTCCCATGACGGTGCAGCCGAGGAAAACGATCAGCGCAACGATAAGGGCTTCGATGATCTTGCCGATGATGGAGCCGAGGAACTTCTTGCTTGCTTCACGGCACACGCCGAGGAAGCGCTGTGCGCGCTCGGGCTTTACAAAAGCGAACAGCAGCTTCTTTGACTGACCGATGAACATTTCCTTTTTCGCGAGCAGGTATATCGAGATGATAAGACCCATGATGACGTTTTTCAGCGTGTCAAGCACCGCCCAGACGCCCGACGCGACATTCCCGGCAAAGCCGAGCAGCTCGCCCGAGTATTCCTTCCAGATGTCGGAAATGAATTTGCTGAAATCGTCGAGCGGGTTTCCGAGGAATGCCGCGAGGTCGGGGTGATCGGCGGACAGCTTGTCGATGAAGTCGCGCACGGTGTCAATATATGTGTTCATGTTGCTGAAGATGGAAACGATGTTCGTTACCAGCTGCGGAATGACCATGAGTACCATCAGCGTCAGTACGATAACCACGGTGAGCATGGTGCAGGTCACGGCAAGAGCGCGGGCTGTGCCCTTTTTCTTCGCGACGGGGGAGCGGTAAAGCCTTCCGAATACACCGCGCTCAAACTGCACCATAAGGGGGTTGAGGAGGTAGGCGCAGAATATTCCTATAATAATAGGCGTAGCGACAGTGCCGATGACGGACAGCTTTTCGGCTACCGCGTCAAAATTGAATATCACCATGATGGCAAGGGCGCTCACTATGACGGTGAGCGTCGCATAAGCGGCTATGGTGAAATATTTCTGGTTCCAGTTTATTTTCATATCATTACCCCCGAACGGCTTTATAAGTCTATTTTAGCACTTTATTCGGTAAAAATCAAGGGCAGAATAACATTTTAATAATTATGTGTCATTATTCACAGTTTTGTATCCGATAAACAGAATTTATCACAAAAATCTTTGTGAAAAACAACGAATAATGTAAAAAGTGCTTTTAAAACGCCAATTCCCTTGACTTTATTAACAAAAAGAGGTATAATATTAAGTAGTTAATTAGCAAATTTATCTACCCCACGGCAAAAGGAGACTGCACATGTTTAAATCACTGAAAGCCAGAATGCTGGTGCGTTATATAACGGTAATAATGGCTGCCATAATCCCTATAGGGATTCTGGGCGCTTATTTCAGCTTTATGAGCTCGGAAAAAACGCTGGAGCAGACCCTGTCCGAAACGGCGCGTATTGCTGCGGGACAGGTCGAAAGCAACCTTAACGAATCGCTGACCGTTATTAAGGAAATAGGCATGAACCCGCTCCTTGCGTCGGCGGACGTTGATTCGCGGTCAAAGCTCATCATGCTCAAAAACCGCGCCGACAGATTCGGCTTCGTGGAATACGGCTATACCACCACCAAGGGCATTACCCCGAGAGGAACGAGCTATTCCGCGCTCGAATGGTTCAAGCGTTCTATCGAGGGCGAGGTCTATCTCTGCGCACCGCAGAACCGCGCCGACGGCAGCTATGTAATGTACATATCAGCGCCGATAATCAGATTTGACGAGGAATACAACGAAACTATCGCGGGCGTTGTTTACGCGGCGGTCGACGCGACTTATCTTTCCAATATTTCGGGGAATATCAAGGTCGGCGAGGGCGGCAGCGCGTTTATCCTTGACCATGAGGGAACTGTCATTGCCCACGACGATTACAGCAAGGTAACGTCCGAGGAAAACCTTATCAGCATTTTTGAAGCGCCTACAGACGGCGTGACCGACCTCTGGGCGGAGGACGCTGCGGCAAAGAAGGAGCAAATGGCTTCCTATTACGAGCTTGAGCAGCTTGAGAAGCAGGCGCTTTCCCTTGCGGACGGCGAATCGCTTTTCGGCTCCTGTGATTTTGACGGCTCGACAAAGTGCGTCGCAATGTCGAAAATAGCGGGCACAGAGGGCTGGGTCATCGCTATTCAGGCGGAGCAGGACGAGTTTATGGGGCAGTCGCGGCTGTGCGTTATCATAACGGCTGTCGTTGCCGTTGTTGTGCTTATTCTCGCGGCGATCTTCATTATCGCTCAGACGGGAAGCATTGTCAAGCCGATCAAGGAGATAAACGGCGAGATGTCGAGGGTTGCGGAGGGCGACCTTTCCGTAGCGGTACTCAGGCGGACAAAGGACGAGGTCGGCGACCTTGCGGACAAGATAACCGACACCGTTACCTCGCTTAAATCATATGTTTCGGAGATTTCCCGAATTACCCGCGAGATATCCGACGGCAACTTTAATTTCACCTCCGAGGTTGAGTTCAAGGGCGATTTTGTCGAGGTCATCACCTCGCTGAAGCTGCTTGCCGCGTCGTTAAGCCAGACCATGGAGAACATTGACACCGCAGCCGAGCAGGTCAACACCGGCGCGACGCAGATATCCGACGGCGCGCAGAGCCTTGCGCAGGGAACAACGAAGCAGGCGGCGTCCGTTGACGACCTCTCTTCCGCAGTGGCGCAGCTTGATTCTCATGTAAGGACCAACGCAGTGCACGCCGAGGAGGCGAGCGCAAAGGCAGTCCGCGCGGGCGAGCGTATCACAGCGAGCAATGAGCGCATGAAGGACATGATAAAGGCGATGGAGAACATTTCCGCCAAGTCCTCCGAGATAAACAACATCATCGCAACGATCGACGATATTGCTTTCCAGACGAATATCCTTGCGCTCAACGCGGCTATCGAGGCGGCGCGCGCAGGCGACGCGGGCAAGGGCTTTGCGGTCGTCGCGGACGAGGTGCGCAATCTTGCCGCAAAGAGCGCAAAGGCTGCCCAGAGCACCACGAACCTTATAAATCAGTCGCTCAACGCGGTGGACGAGGGCTCGGCAATCGCCGACGAAACGGCGGAGTCGCTCAGAAGCTCCGTTGCGATCACCACCGAGGCGGTTGGTCTTATAAACGAGATATCCGCTGCGTCGCGCAAGCAGGCTGAAATGATTAACGATGTCAATAAGAGCATCGATCAGATCACCGCGGTCGTTCAGACCAACGCGGCGGCGGCAGAAGAAAGCGCCGCTTCGGGCGAGGAGCTGAACAGTCAGGCGACAGAGCTCCGCAACCTTACGGGAAGATTTTCTCTCATGGAAAACAGCGCGGAATACCTTGCGGAATATGAGGAGGAGCTTCGCCGTATCGCGGAGTCGGAGAAACAGCGCAGCGCCGAAAACGCGGCTCGCGTAAAGCCCGTCATAAACCTTGACGACGAGCCGTCCGAGCCTGCACAGAGCGCTCCAGAAGCCGAGCAGCCCGCCGAAACGGAACAGCCCGAGCAGCCCGAAAAGCCCAAGAAAATCAAGAATCCGTGGCAGTCCCGCAAAGCAAAGAAGAACGCCAAGCCCGAGGAAACCGAGCAGCCCGTTCAGTCGGAGCAGCCCGAGGAACCGGTTCAGCCGGAAAAGTCGGTTAAACCGGAGAAGCCCGAAAAGCCCGAGAAAACCAAGAAGCCGTGGCAGTCCCGCAAAGCAAAGAAGAACGCCAAGCCCGAGGAAACCGAGCAGCCCGTTCAGTCGGAGCAGCTCGTTGAACCCGAGCAGCCCGTTGAACCCGAACAGCCCGTTGAACCCGAACAGCCCGAAAAGCCTGTTCAGCCCGATAAACCCGCGGTTGAACCCAAGGCGGCGGAAAAAGCGCCCGTGAATAACGGCGCAGCGGCGTGGTCGTCGGACGACGATAAATATTGATGACGAAAGGGGAGCGCCGACGTGGTGCTCCCCTTGATTTTTATATTCAGCCGCCGATAAGCCGCAGCGCGTTTTCGCCGAGAATCATTTCCTTTTCCCGCGGCGTGAGCGGGAGCTTTTCAAACCGCTCAAGCTCCTCCCGTGCGCTCCACATCGGGTAGTCCGTTCCCCACATTACCCTGTCCGCGCCGAACCGCCGGATAAGCGCGGCGGCGTGCTCGGGGGTCATTGCGTAAAGCGAGCTCGAGCAGTCGGTGTATATCCCGCTGTGCCCGAACACCTCCGCCGCCCTGTCCCACATTGACCACCCCGCAAAGTGCGCGCCGATGACCGTAAGCTTCGGGAATTTCTTCACCACTCGCAGCAGCCTTTCGGGGGAGGAAAGGTCGGAGCGCGTGTCGCCGCAGTGGAACAGTATCGGCAGGCGCCCCTCCGCCGCCTCGTAGATCGGGAACGCCTTTTCGTCGTCAATGGCGAAGCCCTGAAAGTCGCTGTGGAGCTTGAGTCCTTTCAGACCGAGCGATATCACGCGGTCGATCTCCCGCGCGGGGTCAGCGTAGTCGGGGTGCATTGCGCCGAAGCCGATAAGCTTGTCGGGGTAACGCGCGACGCTGCGCGAAATGAAGTTGTTTATGCTTTCAACCTGCGCGGGCACGGTCGCGACAGACTGCACGATAAAGCGGTCAACGCCCGCCTCGCCGCCCTCGCGGAGCAGCCCCGAAAGCGTGCCGTCGTAGTCCATGTGCATATTGTAAAACCCGCCTATCCCCGCGACTGCCTTTTCGGCTATTTTGTCGGGGAAAATGTGTGCGTGCGCGTCTATTATCAAAGCTTTACCTCCGTAAATTTACGCCGTTGATCCCAAAACGCCGTTTATCTCAAAGTGCCGTTGACCCCAAAACGCCGTTGACCCCAAAATGCAATTGACCCCAAAAACAGGGCAGGGAACAGCGTCAGACGATCATCATGCTGTCGCCGAACGAGAAAAAGCGATAGCGCTCCTCTATTGCGGTGTGATATGCGGCGAGCGTTTTCTCCCTGCCGAGAAACGCGCTTACAAGCATTATCAGCGTGCTTTCGGGCAGGTGGAAGTTGGTTATCAGCCCGTCTATGCATTTAAAAGTGTACCCCGGATAGATGAAAATACCTGTGTCGTTTGTGCAGGCGGTAATTTCGCCCGTTTCGGAGAGCTGCGCCGCGCTTTCGAGCGTGCGGCAGGAGGTTGTCCCGACCGCGATAACGCGCCCGCCGCGCGCCCTGCATCCGCGTATCTTGTCGGCGGTTTCCTGCGGTATGGAGTAATGCTCGACGTGCATTTTGTGGTCAAGGATATTGTCCTCC
Source organism: Oscillospiraceae bacterium (assembly GCA_051893715.1). Lineage (GTDB taxonomy): Bacteria > Bacillota > Clostridia > Oscillospirales > Ruminococcaceae > CAG-115. The sequence continues at coordinate 34,335 of JBJFHP010000162.1, read as the reverse complement.
TTTACGGGGCGGAATGTCCCCAGCCCGACATGGAGCGTAACATACGCGAGGTCAACGCCCATTTCGCGGCACTGCTCAAACTCGCGCTCGGTGAAGTGCAGCCCTGCGGTGGGGGCGGCTGCGGAGCCCGTTTCGCGGCAGTATATCGTGTTGTAGCGGTCCTTGTCCTTTAACTTTTCGGTGATATACGGCGGCAGTGGCATCTGCCCTATCCTGTCGAGAATATCGAAGAAGTCCCCCTCGAACGAAAAGCGGACTATCCTGCTCCCGTCGTCGGAGGTGTCAAGTATCTCGGCGGAAAGCTCGTCGTTAAAATCAACGGTAACGCCGGGTTTAAGGCGCTTTCCCGGGCGGACAAGCGTTTCCCAGTCGGTGAGCGACAGCCGCTTCAGCAGCAGAAACTCGACAGGCACGCCCGTTTCGCGCTTTGTCCCGTAAATTCTCGCGGGGAACACCTTGCTGTCGTTCATTACGAGCAGGTCGCCTTTTTTCAGGTAGCTGCATATATTGTAGAAGCGGTCGTGGGTAATTTCCCCCGTCGCGCGGTCTATCTTCATAAGGCGGGAGCTGTCGCGCGGCTCAAGCGGCGTCTGCGCTATAAGCTCCTCGGGCAGGTCGTAGTAAAAATCGCTTTTAAGCATTGAAAAATCTCCTCTGAATATGATATCATCTTCTATTGTACCACAATTTCTCATATAATTCAATCGGTGACGCCGCCGACAAAATGTACAAATTAACATGAAAACTGCGGGCATATTTCTATATTTGCGATAGGATTTTGCCGTCGAAACCGTTGACAAAAAGAAAAAATTGTGCTACAATAAATAAAGCCTATGACAGAGCTGTCGCGGGCTGACTGATAGAGGTGCGGGACAGATGAGTAGCGCGTGCACCGAAAGGCGTTCGGACGCCGCCGCGCGAAAGGCTTACCGCCGAAGAATATACAATCCGAGGTGTATATATCTGGTCGTTCGCCGAACAGGCGCACGATTGTCATCGACTTTCGAGTGATGGAGAGCTATCGCATTTTTGATGAACGAATTGCTTGCCGAACTACGCCGATGACATTTTTCTCATCGGTTTTTTTGTTATCCGGCACAGCTAAAAATTTTATAAAAAGAGAAAGGGCAACTATTATGAAAAAGCAGTTTAATGTCGGCATTATCGGCGCAACGGGCATGGTGGGACAGCGCTTCGCTATCCTGCTCGAAAATCACCCGTGGTTCAACGTAAAGGTACTCGCGGCTTCTCCGCGCTCCGCAGGCAAGACCTATAAGGAGGCTGTCGGCGACAGATGGTTCATGGACGTTCCCATGCCCAAGAACATGGAGAATATCGTCGTAAAGGACGCGACGGCGGACGTTAAGGAGATCGCCTCCGAGGTGGATTTCGTGTTCTGCGCCGTTGATATGAAGAAGGACGAGATAAAGGCTCTCGAGGAAGCATACGCAAAGGCTGAATGCCCCGTTATGTCCAACAACTCCGCGAACCGCTTCACTCCCGACGTCCCCATGATAATCCCCGAGGTCAACGCCGACCACGCGGCGATAATCGATGCGCAGAGAAAGCGCCTCGGCACAAAGCGCGGCTTTATCTCCGTAAAGTCCAACTGCTCTATCCAGAGCTACGTTCCCGCGCTCTCCCCGCTCAGAAAGTTCGGTATAACCGAAGTCCTCGCCTGCACATATCAGGCTATCTCGGGCGCAGGAAAGACCTTTGAAACATGGCCCGAAATGGTCGACAACCTTATCCCCTACATCGGCGGCGAGGAAGAGAAGTCCGAGCAGGAGCCGCTCAAGGTTTGGGGTCACATCGAGGGCAATGAGATCGTTAAGACCGACTCCCCGAGGATCACGACGCAGTGCCTGCGCGTTCCCGTTTCCAACGGACACTTCGCGGCGGTATTCGTAAGATTTGAAAACAAGCCCACAATGGACGAGATAAAGAAGATCTGGGCGGAGTATTCCGCAGAGCCCCAGGCGCTCGGTCTGCCCTCCGCTCCCAAGCAGTTCCTCCACTATTTCGAGGAGGACAATATGCCCCAGGCTAAGCTCCACAGAAACCTCGAGAACGGCATGGCGGTGTCCATCGGACGCCTGCGCCCCGATACCCAGTATGACTACAAGTTCGTATGCCTGTCCCACAACACGCTGCGCGGTGCCGCAGGCGGTGCGGTAGAGATGGCAGAGCTGCTTGCGGCAAAGGGCTATCTGGACTGATCCGTTCCACGCGAAAGGACATTTGACATTTTATGAGCAATACGATTTTTACAGGCGTCGCGACCGCTATCGCGACCCCGATGAACGCTGACGGAAGCATCAACTACGAAGAGTTCGGCAGAATGCTTGATTTTCAGGTGGAAAACGGCGCTGACGGCGTTGTTATCTGCGGAACGACGGGCGAGTCCGCGACCATGACCGACGACGAGCACCGCGAGGTGCTGCGCTACGGCATTGAGCGCATTGCGCACCGTATCCCCGTTATCGCGGGAACGGGCAGCAACGACACGGCATACGCCGTTGAGCTGTCCAAGGACGCTGAAAAGCTCGGCGCGGACGCGCTGCTGCTTGTAACCCCCTATTACAACAAGACCTCGCAGCGCGGGCTGGTGAAGCATTTCACCGCCATTGCGGACGCGGTGAATATCCCGATAGTGCTGTACAATGTTCCCTCCCGCACGGGCGTGAGCATTTCTATAGATGCGTACAAGGAGCTTGCGAAGCACCCGAACATCGTTGCCACCAAGGAAGCGAGCGGTAATATGGATCTGATGATGCAGATATCGACCTACACCGATCTCGACATCTATTCCGGCAACGACGACGAGGCGCTCTGCGCGCTTGCAACGGGCGCAAAGGGAGTTATCTCCGTGACCGCGAACTGCCTGCCAAAGGAAAAACATGACGAGATAATGCTGTTCCTCGAGGGCAATCATGCGCAGGCGCTTGAGATCCAGAAGAAGCTGCTTGCGTTCGAGAAGGCACTGTTCATGGACGTTAACCCCATACCCGTAAAGGAAGCGCTCAATATCATGGGCTTTAACGCGGGCGAGTGCAGACTCCCGCTCTGCTCCATGACCGAGGCGCAGGTTGAAACGCTCAGAAAGACAATGGAGCCGCTCGGAATTATCGGTTCGATCAAGTGACACAGCAGGGCGGCAAGGGCGCAGCCGGCAATTGTGCGGCGCTGCCTTTGTCCGCCCTTTTTCGGAAAGGAATTTAAATGACAAGGATAGCTGTAACAGGCGCCTGCGGAAGAATGGGGCGCGTTATCGTGAGCCTCTGCAAGGAACGCGGCGACTGCGAGATAATCGCGGGGATAGATAAGCTCGGCGAGAAATACGACGAATTTCCCGTGTACAAGAGTGTGTTCGACATGGCGGAGAAGCCCGATGTCATCATCGACTTTTCGCACCCGTCGGCGCTGCCCGACCTGCTTTCCTACGGGAAGATGAACAACGTTCCGCTCGTCATCGCGACGACGGGCTACACCGACGAGGAGCGCTCGCAGATTACGGCTGCGTCGGCGCAGATACCCGTTTTCTTTACGTTCAATATGTCGCTGGGGATAAACCTGCTGGTGGAGCTTGCGCGAAAGGCGACGCAGGTGCTCGGCGGGCAGTTTGACATAGAGATACTTGAAAAGCACCACAACCAGAAAAAGGACGCTCCCTCGGGCACTGCGATAATGATTGCGGAGGCAATAAACGAGGAGCTCGGCGGGAAGGATCATTTCGTATACGACCGCCACAGCGTAAGAAAGCCGCGCGGCAAGGACGAGATAGGTATGCACGCGATACGCGGCGGCACTATCGTCGGCGAGCACGACATCATTTTTGCGGGACACGACGAGGTGATTACGCTGTCGCACTCGGCGCAGTCGCGGGAGGTTTTCGCTGTCGGCGCGGTTAACGCGGCGGTATTCCTTGCGGGAAAGCCTGCGGGAATGTACGCCATGTCTGATTTGATAAAGGAGAATTGATATGAGTATTCAGGTCACCGAAAACGTATCTGCGGTATCCTTCAACAACGTGCCGCTGAACAAGACTATCATGGAGGACACGCTGACCGCAGTCGCAAAGGCGGGCATTAACATCGACATGATCTCCATGACTGTCCCAACGTCGGAGATATTCAGCTTCGGCTTCACGCTGTCCGACGAGGATATGCCGAAGCTGCTCGCTGTCGTAAAGGAGCTCAAGGCAAAGGAAAGCAGCATTGTCCCCATGATAAACAGCGGCAACCGCAAAATCGTCATCAAGACAAGCGACATGGAAACGCAGGCGGGCTTTGCGGCGAGAGTTTTTGAAATGCTCAACAGGATAGAGGCGATGATACTGCTGATAACGACGGGCGTTGACGAGATTTCCGTGCTTATCCGCGAGAGCGACGCGGAAACCGCCGAGGCAGAGCTCAGGAGGATGTTTGACTGATGTTGGAAATACTTACAGGCACAGCGGCGGCGACCGTTGAGGCGGCAACGCAGGAGGCAACGCTCAACGACGCGGTGCATGAGCTTGTGGAAAACCCCGAGCAGACGCTTTCCGCGCTCGGCAAATTCTTTCAGGATCTGCTGAACAGTATACTCGGCGCGATTCCGACGATACTTTTCGCGGTGCTTATCCTTGTGATAGGTCTTTTTGCGACAAAGCTTGCGCTTTGGCTGCTGTCAAAGGGGCTTAACAAAACAAAGCTTGACCTTACGGTCACAAAATTTGTTTCACAGGTGACCAAGATAGTACTGTATGTGCTGCTTGTGACGATAATCCTGTCGATACTCGGCATTCCCGCGACCTCGATAGTTACCATTATCGGCACGGCGGGCGTTGCGATAGGGCTTGCGCTTCAGGATTCGCTGTCGAATGTTGCGGGCGGATTTCTTCTGCTTGTCACCAAGCCGTTCAAGATAGGCGATTACATAATCGTCAACGGCGTGGAGGGCACCGTTGTGCAGATATCCATACTGCACACAAGGCTTGACTCCGCGTCAAATCAGGCGATATTCATTCCGAACGGGCAGGCGGTAAACGCAGTTGTCATCAACAACTGCGGCAACGATACCCGCCGCGTCGACATGACGTTCTCCATCTCCTACGAGGAGGAATTTGAGAAAGCGCGCAAGGTAATTCTTGACGTCCTCAAGGCTAATCCCAAGGTGGACAAGACCCGCGATATTACCGTAAGAATGCTTGAGCACGGCGCGAGCGCTATTGTGATAGCCGTCCGCCCGTGGTGCAGGACTGCGGATTACTGGGACGTTTATTTTGACACCACCGAACAGATACGCGCGGCGTTCATTGCGAACAATATCGAAATTCCGTTCGACCAGCTTGATGTTCACGTTGTGAACGAAAAGCCCGAGGGATAATAACCGAACATAATTTTAGGCAGCATTTGTTTGGAATGCTGCCTTTGTTGTATGTCGGGGTCAATTTGTCCCAAGCGGGCTGTGCCGTCCCGCTTGGTATCACCTTGCCGCCTTTTTTGCCATTTTTGTGCGGTACATATTCTCGTCCGCCTGACCCGAAAGCTCGTCGAAGCGCTCCAGCTCGTTCGCCCTTGCGGTGCACCAGCCGCAGCTGCACCCTATCTTATATGCAAGCCCGCTGTCCTTGTTGTATTCCTCAAGGATAAGCTCGACCTGCTGTGCGAGGGCTTCGGGCTGATTTTCGTCGGTGTGAGAGATGAGCACGCAGTATTCGTCGCCGCCCGTGCGGACGCAGACCGCGTTTTCCGACATTGCTTTCTTAATTGCCCTTGCCGTCTGAAGAATGGCGTTATCGCCTGCCTCGTGACCGTAAACGTCGTTTATCGGCTTGAGGTGGTCGATATCCGCGACAAATACCGTGAACAGCTCGTCCCGAGCCTTTGCCTGCTCCAGCAGCTGCTTTCCGAGGCGTTCAAGACCGCGGCGGTTATACAGCCCCGTCAGCGGGTCGCACATATAAAGGCTTTCAAGCTTGTCGACGAAGTATTGAAGCTCCTTGTTCATGTAGAAGCTTCCCGCGTTGCTCGAGAGCTGCATTGTCCATGCGGGGAAAAGCTCGCCGATACCGATTATTTTTGACGGCTCGTATGCAAGGTAGCCGAGGAAATCGTCCTTGAAATACAGCGGCGAGAACGCCACCATAACGGGCTTTTCGCCGTTAAGGATATCCTCGGGCAGCAGGTCGGCGGAGCGGAATTTTGTCCCGACGGGGACGTCATGACCGTATTTCAGCATTGACACCATTGTGCCGCAGATACCGTTGTAATGGCTGTCTGTTCGGTTTTCGAGGCTCGGCTCGCTGCATTCTATGTCCTCTCCGATACAAATGTACAGCCTTTTCAGCCCGAAGAAGGTCGCCCCGTAATTCGCGCTCTCGAACAGCTCCACGGAGGTAGCCGCGCTCGCGTATTTCGTGTCCATATCAAGGGAGTAGTTGTTGAAGCCCTTTATCGTGTTGAGCTCGTCGTAATGCTTGCTGTAAAAATCTGTCACGTCCCTCTGCTCCATCGGAACGCAGCCGCAGGACTGCCGAACGGTGAGCGCAGAGTCGATATATACCTCGTCGGGAACATCTTTTCCGGCAAGAACGCCGAGTATAACGTCAACGGCGGTCGTGCCCGCCTTTTCAAAATCCTTGCGCACGGTGGTAATGCTCGGGGAATAAAGCCCGCTGTCCTTGATACCGTCGAAGCCGGTCACTATTATATCCTCGGGGACATTGTATCCGTGTTCCTTGAGCCATTCCATGGAAAAGAACGCCATCGAGTCGCTTGCGCAGGCTATCGCCTCGGGCTTTTCCTCGGCTTCCATGAATTTCGCGGTGCATTCCGCGGCTTTCTTCCAGAATTGACCATAGGCTATACGCTTTTCCTCAACGGGGATACCGTGCCGTGTGAGCGAGTTTTTGTATGCGGCAAGGCGCTCCTCGGTCTGAATGTTCCCGGGGAACCCGCCGATGAAATTGATATGCTTCAGCCCGTGCTCCTCGATGAGGTGATCCACAACAAAGCCCATGGCAACGCTGTCGCTGAGCAGGACGTTCTTCTGCGCCTTATGTAACGGGTCGCTGACGTTGACCGTGACGATACCCTTTTCGCGCGTTCTGCGGTCGACCTCGGCGATAACTGCCTCGTTTACGATCGAGTCGCCCATGATGATGAGCCCGTCGATCATGTCGTAGTTTATGAGGTTAAATATCTCGCTTTCGCCGCGGACGGTGCTGTCAGCGAGCGTGTCCGTTGAACTCAGCTCCGGCTTTTTTATCAGGCTCGCGAAAACAAGAAGATTTATGTCGTTCTCGACGCACCTGTCATAGATCCCCTTTATGATAAGGGATTCATATTCGGCGTCATAGCCCGTAACGCATACTGCAATATTTTTCCTTCTCATTTTCGTTGACCTCCGTTTTCAGGTTGAATAACATTGCGGCGGGGAGCCGCCCCATGCCGTTGACCCGCACTGTGAGCGGGGTCTGCGCCTGTTATTATGCGGCAATAATGCGGTGACAGACGCAAAGCGCGGTTTGTTGAGATCCTGAAATGCCGTTGCCTGACATTTGTCGTTTATATTTATGAGTTCAGTATAGCACATCTTTGTGAAAAATGCAATATATTTTTTGCTTTTTATAAATATTTTTTCGGAAAATGCACAAGAATATTTGCCCCCAAAGAAAATTCGTCGGATATTCCCGCCGTACTTGCAATTTGCGGCAAATCGTGCTATAATAAAAACGGCGGTTAACCGCAAAAATACATAAGGAGATGCTTTAACATGGACATCAAGGCAAAAATCGATGAAATTGTAAACAAGGTAAAAAGCGATCCCGACATTGCTTCAAAGTTTCAGAAGGAGCCTATAAAGACGGTCGAGGGCATTATTGGCGTTGACCTTCCCGATGATGTTATCAATCAGGTTGTCGAGGGCGTTAAGGCAAAGGTAAACTTAGACGGGCTCAAGGACAAGCTTGGCGGTCTGGGCGGTCTTTTCGGCGCAAAGTAATTTTTCGACAAGTAAAGGCGCTGTCCGCATTGCGCGGAGAGCGACGCGGGCTGTCGATAAACCCTGTTTTCAGGGTTTATCTTAATGAATAATGAATAGTGAATAATGAATAATTGTTGTGTGCCCTGCGGGCACGGATTTTAAAAAGTGCGGTATAATCACATTTTACAGAAAAATCGGCGAAGTCGATACCAACATTATTCATTCTTCGTTATTCATTATTCAATATTCATTTTCTTATCGAAAAGTCTTTTTCGATAAGTAAAGGCGCTGTCCGCGTTGCGCGGAGAGCGCCGATTTATTATAAAGATTATAAGGTATAGCATATGATAAGACCTATTGTAAAGGACAAATTCCTGCTTGGGCAGAAATCGCTGCCTGTGGACAAAAATGACAAAAACGACATCGCGGCGGCGCGGGATCTGCTTGACACGCTCGCGGCTCATTCTCACGAATGCGTAGGAATGGCGGCGAACATGATCGGCGTTCTGAAACGAATTATCGTATTCGAGGAGCGCGGTAAATACGTCGTGATGATTAACCCCGAGATAAAGCAGAAAAGCGCAGGGACCTACACGGCGCGGGAAAGCTGCCTGTGTCACGTCGGCGAAAGGGAAGCCGTGCGCTATGAGACTGTCGAGGTGGAGTTCCTTGATATCCGCATGAAGCGGTGCAGGAAAAAATACGACGGCTTCACCGCGGAAATAATTCAGCACGAGCTGGATCATCTGGAGGGCATTCTTATCTGAACGCGTTCACGCTTTGCGGCTTGTACAGCGGGGTCAGCGGTCGTTGAAAAGAAAATCAAAGCTCCCCGGCTTTGTTTTAAGGCAGGTGTCAAGTATCTGTGCGTACAGCATGAGCTTTTTTGTGCGGCTTTCGTCGCTCTGCGGGAAGAACGAGTTGTCGAGCAGGAAAGTCATCATCGCGACGATCATCTGCGAGCTTTCTGCGGGGTAGTCGGCGTGAAGCTCGCCGCGCGCGGTGCCCTCGGTGAGAAGCTCCGTCACAATGGGCGAAATTACCCTGACCGACGCCATCATCAGCTTGTAGTTGGTGACAATATCATTTTGCAGGTGAAGCTCGCGGATAACGTTCCTGCTTTTGTCGCGAAGCTCCGAGCCAAGTATCGAGCGGAACAGCAGCCGCAGCTTTTCGAGCGTGCTTTCGCGGTTTTTTATTCCCGAGATAAAGTCGCCGACAGCGGCGGCAATGCATTGATAAATTACCGCGTCGATTATCTCGTCCTTGCTTTTGAAGTAGTAGTAGACGCTGCCCTTGCCTATGCCCGCGTGCTTTGCGATCATGTCGACGGTGATGTCGGCGGAGCTGCCCTCGGAGCACATAAGCTCCCGCGCGGAATTGATGATTATTTTGTACTTATCCTTTTTCATAAGTTCTCCATACTGTTCATGATAATTCGGTCTTTTTTTATTGATTATAACATATTTGAGGAATGTGTGCAATATTTTTCCGCAAAGTAGTTGACCAACGGCAGAAATAATGTTATAATAAAAATGTAAATAAAAAACAATTCTCGCCGCCGCTTGTTTTCGACCGGTGGTCGGAATACGGCGCGGATATTTCCCTCTGCGAACGCTGACCTATACCGCGCGGCGCGGTGTGGGGAACGGTTTGCCGCAATATTGACCAACAGTCGGAAAACACACCGATATACCCTGTGGTTGACACTGCACGATACCTCGCGGCGCAGTGTGGGGAACGGTGCGCCGCAATATTGACCAACAGTCGGAAAACACACCGATATACCCCGTGGTTGACGCTGCACGATACCGCGCGGCGCGGGTGGGGGAACGGTTTTCCGCAATATTGACCAACGGTCGGAAAACGGCGTGGGAATATCCCGCCGAATGCGCGGCATTTATCCCGATACCATGCGGCGCGGGCGGGGTGAGATACCGTATACTACACTTTCGACCGATAGTCGAAATACAGAAAGGAAGATAACAATGTCGGTTCTTGCTATTGGAGCAGCTGCTGCGGGTACGGCGCTTGTCGGGGCGGCAGTCGGGTTCACGGCGGGCGCGTTCACGCTATTTAACAGGACGATCCCGCGGCAGGATCAGCTCCGCGTTGACATAAGCGAAATGGCGGATATGGACAGGTGGGAGGAATACAAGAAATTCATCGTTCCCAACAGAGAGTGGCTTGAAAAGCAGCCGCTGGAGCCGGTCACGATAACCTCCTACGACGGGCTGAAGCTGTCCGCGATGTATTTCCCCGCGGATACTCCGTCCAACAAGCTTGCGATAATCAACCACGGCTACACCGGCTGCGGAATGAGGGACAGCACGTCGATTTCGGTTTTCTTTCACAAGCAGGGCTACGACTGCCTTATCGTTGACCACCGCGCGCACGGAAACAGCGAGGGCAAATACATAGGCTTCGGAATACTCGACCGCTTCGACTGCAAAAGCTGGATAAACTACGTTGACGAGCGCTTCGGCGGCAGCAAGGATATCGTGCTTTTCGGAGTGTCAATGGGCGGCTCGATAGTGCTCATGACGTCGGGGTTTACCGACCTTTCTCCGTCGGTAAAGGCGGCTGTCGCGGACTGTGCGTTCACCACGCCCTACGATGTTTTCGCGCATATCCTCAAGCGGGATTATCACCTCCCGCCGTTCCCCGTCATGAACATCAGCGAGCAGCTATGCCGCAGAAAGGCGGGCTACGGCTTCAGGGATTATTCCACCCTTGAAGCAATGAAAACCACCCGCCTGCCCACGCTGTTCATTCACGGCAAAGAGGACAAGTTCGTGCCGACCTATATGACGGAGCAGAACTTCGAGGCCTGCCGCTCGGAAAAGGAGATAATGCTTGTTGAGAACGCGGCTCACGCCGCTTCCTATTATGAGGATCCGCCCGTATACGAGGAGCGTATACGCAGTTTCCTTGAAAAACACATCGGCTGAAAGGAGAGCATAGCTTATGAAGGAAATCAACATCAACGGCGCGGTCATGAAATGCTACCCGCTGACGGCGGCGCAGCGTATGCACTTTTACACCATCAAGTTCTCGCCGCCTCAGGTGCTCTGCATAGGCACGGGCGTTTATGTAAAGCAGGAGCTTGATTTCGGGAAGCTCAGAGAGGCTATTTACAAGGCTTATCAGATGTTTGAAACAATGCGCCTGCGCTTCGTTGCGGACGAGGACGGGACGCTGTATCAGTATATCGCCCCGTTCGAGGAGCGGTTTATCCCGCTTAATGATTTCAGCAATTGGAAAGAGGAGGACGTTTACAAGGAGCTCAGCCGCAGAACGTCTGTCCCGTTCGAGCGCTGCAATTCCCCGATGAACGTTGTTGAAATGGTGAAAATGCCGGGCGGCTATAACGGCATTTACTCCAAGATTGACCATATGACTATGGACTCAAGCTCGATAATCGGGTTCAGCAGGACGGTCATCGAGATATACTGCGCGCTGGTTTACGGCACGCCCATGCCGAAGCCGATGATGTCCTACATCGCGCAGCTTGAAAAGGATCTCGCCTATGAAAACAACTCCGAGGCGAAGAAGCGCGACGAGCAGTACTGGATGGAGGAGATCGCGCGCAGCGAGCCGATGTACACCGATTTCGCGGGTCAGGGCAGACTGCTCACGCAGCGCCGCGAAAACGGCAATCCGGAGCAGCGCTGGGCGAGGGTTGTATCAAAAAGCCCCGAGGCGTCGATATCCGTGTTCCACCTCGACGAATACGCGTCAACGCGCCTTATGAAGTTCTGCGAGATAAATCATGTTCCCATGTCCTGCCTGCTGACTATGGGTTTAAGAACGGTGCTTTCGAAATTCAACGACGACGAAAAGGACGTTTCGGTCAAGTGCAACGTTTCAAGGCGCGGAACATTGTCCGAGAAGAACAGCGGCGGCACGCGCATTCACTTCTTCCCGCTGCGCACCGTCATGGAGCCCGAGATGACGTTCCTTGAGGGGATAAAGCTCATCGAGGCGGAGCAGAACAAGGTATTCCGCCATGCGAATTACGACCCCATCGAGCTCACGCGCAAGCGCGGCGAATACTGGAAGATCCAGCCGGGCGCAAGCTACGAGAGCATAAGCCTGACTTATCAGCCGCTGACCATGCGCAACAACACCGTTAAAATGCCCGACGTCGAATACAAGTCATTCTGGTACACCAACGGCGTTGCGGCGCAGCCTTTGTACCTCACGGTTATGCACCGCCCCGAGGACAACGGGCTGAATTTCAACTTCGAATACCGCGCGGACGCGGTGACAAAGCAGGAGATGGAGTTTTTCTATTACTACCTCTGCCGCGTGCTTTTCAGGGGTATCGAGGACGAAAGCAGAACCATCGGCGAAATACTTGAACTTATTTAAGGAGAATGACCATGCTGGAAACGATGAGAAATATCATATGCAATTATGTTGAGGTCGAGCCCGAGGCAATAACCGAGGACTCCTGTCTTACCGATGATCTGGGGTTAAGCTCCTATGACATCATGTGCGTGCTGGGCGACCTTGAAAACGAGCTCGGAGTAACGGTTAACGAGGCGGACATCGTTGATATCCGCACCGTCGGCGAGGCTATCGAGTATCTTGAGAGCCTTAAAAACTGATCGGAGGTAATTATGGACAAGACTGCCATTCACACCCTGCTTGACCTTGCGCGTGAATCCGCGAGGGAAAACGGCGACAGAGTTTACATACGCGAAAAGGCGGGAAAGGATATCCGCGACAAGAGCTTCAACGATTTCTACCGCGACGCCTGCCGCGTATGCGGCTTCGTGAACGAGGTGCGCGGCGGCGGCGAGCCTGTTCACGCGGCGGTCATTGGTCCGTCGAGCTACGCGTGGATAGTCAGCTATTTCGGCACGGTTTTCGGCGGCAACGCGGCGGTGCCGCTTGACGCGCTGCTTAACCCCGAGGGAATAATAGAGCTGCTCAACCGCTCCGATTCCGTCATATTCTTTTATGACGCAAGATATGAAAAGCTTATCCCGCTGCTGAAGCAGCACTGCCCCGCGGTGAAGAAATACGTCTGCATAAACCGCCCCGCGCCTGCGGAAAACCCGTTCGGCGGCGACGAGCTTGACGAGATACTTGAAAAATACGCCCCCGACGAGCCCGCGCCCGTTTCGCCCGACGCTTTAGCGGCGATATCCTACACCTCGGGAACGACCGGAAAGAGCAAGGGCGTAATGCTGCTCAACAGCAATTTCATCGACAACGCAATGTGCTGCGATAACGAGAGCGACGCGGACGGAGTTGTATTGTCGGTGCTGCCTATCCACCATATTTACTGCTTCACCTGCGACATTCTGCTGTCCATGAGGTACGGCTCGCAGCTGTGCCTTAACGACTCGCTTATGCACATCGCGCAGAATTTGAAGGTATACCGCCCGACGGTAATGCTTGTCGTTCCGATGATCGCGAAAACCATTTACAAGCAGATAAAGGCGGCTTCCGCGGCGCAGCCCGAAATACCCGCTGCGGCGCTTGCCAATGCGGTATTCGGCGGCAGGCTGAAGGTCATGTACAGCGGCGGCGCATACCTAAGCCCCGAGCTTCAGAAAGCGTATTATGATATGGGGATACGCCTTTTGCAGGGCTACGGCATGACGGAATGCGCGCCGAGAATTTCCTGCAAGCCTGTTGACTGCGTTGACCTGTCCGAGGACGTTGGTACTATCGTCAAGGGCTGCTCCGTAAAGACGGAGGACGGCGAGATACTTGTAAAGAGCCCGTCCGTAATGGCAGGCTACTACAAGGACCCCGAGGAAACGGCAAAGGCGCTCACGCCCGACGGCTGGCTCCGCACGGGCGACCTCGGTTATGTTGACGAGCAGAACCGCCTTTTCCTCACGGGTAGAAAGAAGAACCTGATAATCCTGAGCGGCGGCGAGAACGTTTCACCCGAGGAGCTTGAGAATATGTTCGACGGGCTGGACATCGTTTCGGAGGTAATGGTCTACGACGATGACGACGTGCTGTGCGCGGAGATATTCCCCAACAAGGATATATGCGGCAGTATGCCCGCGCAGGAGCTTGCAGGGCTGCTCAAGGACGCCGTTTCGGGGATAAACAAGGCGCTGCCCGCTTCAAAGGCAATGCGCCGCATTCGTTTAAGGGACGCCGAATTTGAGAAAACGACATCGAAGAAGATGATCCGCAATCAATCGGCTCACGGCGAAATAATTTAATTGGAGGACAAAAAGTTGACATTTCAGGAGATATTCGAAAAGGTAAGGGAAGAAATTTACGCAAACGACCTCAGCGGTCTTGAGGGACACCTTGCGGTACAGGTAAACATCATCGGCGAGGGCGAGGGCGCGTTTTATATCGAGCTGCTCGAGGGAAAGGTTTATGTCGAGCCCTATGAGTATTACGACCGCGACTGCATTTTCATAATTACCGCCGACGACTTCTTCAGAATTATCGAGGGCAAGCTCAACCCCGTTGTCGCATTCACAAGCGGCAAGCTGAAGGTTCAGGGCAGCATAGACAAGGCGCTGGAGTTTCAGAAAATTTCCGACAGGGTAAAGAACAAGACCGAGGTAAAGAGCAAGACCGAGGTAAAGGATAAGCCCGCAGCCAAGAGCAAGACAGCAGGCAAAGGCAAAAAGGCTTGACCCCGCAAAAAAACAGCATAAATTACGCCGGGCAATACGTCCGGCGTCGGAATGTTGAAAAAGTCAAATTAGTTTACAGTTAATAGTTAACAGTTAACAGCGAATGAGTCGGCTTCGCCGATGTATTTTAAATATTCGCCCGAAGGGCGCACCGAAACTGTTCACTGTTAACTGTTCACTATTCATTTTTTCAATTTCTATTGTGTTTATCGACAGACTGAACGCCGGGCAATACGTCCGGCGTTTTTGTTATATCGTCATCAAACCCGACATTATGCAGGCGCCGTCCGCTCCCGCGTTTAGCACGAGGTCAATATTCCCCTCGTTGATGCCCCCGATAGCGTACACGGGGATATCGACCGAGCGGCAGACCTCGCGGAGAAATTCAAGCCCGCGCGGGGGCACGCCCTTTTTGCAGTCTGTCGCGAAAATATGCCCTGCGGTAACATAGGAAGCGCCGAGCTTTTCCGCGCGCACCGCTTCCTCGGCGCTGTGGACAGATGTTCCCGCCACGGCAAATTCGCGGCAGAGCTCCTCCGTAAGCAGCGGCAGCGGCATATGCAGCTTGTTCACCCCGAGCGCTCTTGCCGCCTCGGGGAAGCTGTGGATAATGAAGTCAACGCCGTAAATACGGCACTGCTCATTCACCCTTTCGGCGAGCCGCAGGTATTCCTCCGAGGAAAGGTCCTTTTCGCGGAGTATAAGCCTATTTACTCCCGCGGCGGCTATCCGCCCGACCTGCTGCTCAAGCGGGCGCGGGCAAAGGCTGCGGCAGGTGACGCAAATTACTTTATTCGGAAAGGTAAACATAATCGTTCATCACGGGCTGCAAGCCCCTGCTCCTTATCGCGGCGCAAACCTCGTCGAGCGTGCGCCCGTCGCTTATTTCAAACTGATCGTCGCCCTTTCCGCCGTCCTCGGTGTGACTGCCTATTCCCGTGCTTACCCCTGCGGAAATTTTCGTGGCGCACATTCCTATAACATTGTCGCGGAAGCCTGCGCGCTCCCTCGTCGAAATGGTTAACCCCGCGAACGGCATGAATATCCTGTAAGCGCACATCACCTGTAAAAGCTGCCGCTCGTGAACGTCTTTCGGGTTAATTTTGTCGTTGTTGATTATAGGTCTTAACCTAGGACAGGAGAATGAAATTTCGGCGTGGGGGTATTTCCTCTGTATGAGATAAGCGTGTGTTCCCACCGCAAAAGCGTCCTTACGGAAGTCGTCCAGCCCGAGCAGCGCCGCGAACGCAACGCCCCGCATTCCGCCGCGTATAGCGCGTTCCTGCGCATTCAGGCGGTAGGGGAATATCCTCTTGTGACCCGCAAGGTGGAGCGTTTCGTACTTGTCGCTGTTGTAGGTTTCCTGAAACACGGTCACATAATCCGCGCCGCATTTGTGGACGTAGGCGTATTCGTCGGTGTTCATCGGGTAGACCTCTATCCCGACATTCTTGAAATACTCGTGGGCAATTCTACACGCTTCGCCTATGTATTCAACGTTGCTCATTTTGCGGCTTTCGCCTGTGAGGATAAGTATTTCCTCCATGCCCGTTTTCGCGATAGCCTCCATTTCGCGGCGTATGCCGTCATAGTCAAGCTTCGCGCGGCGGATCTTGTTGTGGCAGTTGAACCCGCAGTAAATGCAGTGATTCTCGCAGTAATTCGAGATGTAAAGCGGCGTGAAAAGGCAGACACTGTTCCCGAAATGCTTTCGCGTTTCGGCGGTCGCCTTTGCTGCCATTTGTTCAAGAAAAGGCTCTGCGGCGGGGGAGAGGAGCGCTGCGAAGTCCTCCGTTGACGGGTATTCCGCCCCGAGAGCCCGCTTCACGTCCGCAGCGGTATATTTCGTGTAGTCATACGCGTTCATTGCCGCGATTACCCGCTCGCCGATGTCCGAATTGTCAAGTATCTCCATATCGGGGAGATATTTCATGTGGTCGATACGCTGTTCCTGCATTGCCGCGCCCCCTTATTCCATGATAAAGCCGGTGAGCGGCGAGGAAGCGTCCGCCTTGTCGAGCACTCTGCCCGTGCCCGCAAGGTAAGCCGTTCTGCCCGCAATGATCGCGTGCCTGAACGCCTTTGCCATTTCAACGATATTGCCCGCGGTGGCGATAGCGGTGTTCGCCATTATTGCACCGGCGCCCATTTCCATTGCCTCGCAAGCCTGCGAGGGCTTGCCTATCCCCGCGTCAACAATGATCGGCAGGTCTATTTCCTCAATAAGAATGCGGATAAACTGCTTCGTTGCAAGCCCCTGATTTGACCCTATCGGCGCCGCAAGCGGCATTATCGCCGCCGCGCCCGCGTTGACCATATCGCGCGCCGCGTTAAGGTCGGGGTACATATACGGCATGGGGATAAAGCCCTCCCTTGCGAGCATTTCGCAGGCTTTCGCAGTTTCGTAGTTATCGGGCAGGAGGTACTTTGAATCGTGAATTACCTCTATCTTGATGAAGTCGCCGCAGCCCGCCTCCCGCGCGAGCCTTGCTATCCTTACCGCTTCGTCGGCGTTGCGCGCGCCCGAGGTGTTCGGCAGGAGCGTCACGCCTTTCGGGATATGCTCGAGAATGTTCCCGCTGAAGCTGTTCACGCGGCGCAGCGCGAGGGTTATCATTTCCGCGCCCGCGTGTTCCACCGCCGCGTTGATGAGGTCGAGGTCGAATTTCCCCGAGCCGAGGATAAACCTCGAATTAAATTCATGCCCCGCAATAATAAGCTTGTCGTCCATTGTTATTTCCTTTCCGCGTGGAACTGTTCCCCGCTTAAAATAATTTCGATCACCTTGCTCGCCTGATGTCCCGCGCAGATCATTACCC
Source organism: Oscillospiraceae bacterium (assembly GCA_051893715.1). Classification (GTDB taxonomy): domain Bacteria; phylum Bacillota; class Clostridia; order Oscillospirales; family Ruminococcaceae; genus CAG-115. The sequence continues at coordinate 16,922 of JBJFHP010000162.1, read as the reverse complement.
GCGCGGCGGTGAGCCCCTCGCCGCCTGCTGCGTCGGTTTTGCCGTCGCCGCAGAGGTAGAACCTGTCGGTTATCCTGCGGGTTACTATTTCGTTCGCCCTGCCGCTGCCCGCCATTCCCGAGCCCGAAATTATGTATTTTTCGGGACATTTTTCGAGCAGCGTGTTGACGAGCATTGCCTTTTGGTCGGGCAGGTCGAACGCCTCGCATACTATGTCGCAGTCGGCGAATATCCGCGTGCAGTTTTCGGCGGTCACACGCGCGCAGCGGGCGGTTATTTCGCAGAACGGGTTGATTTGCGCGATTATATCCGTCAGCGCGTCGGTTTTGTTCCTGCCGATATCCTTTAAGGTGTAGAGCTGGCGGTTGATGTTGGACAGCTCCACGCGGTCAAAATCGGCAACGGTGAGGTGTCCCACGCCGCCTCGCGCAAGCGCCGCCGCGATGTTTGAGCCGAGCCCGCCCAGCCCCGCAACGCCTACCCGCGCGGGCTTCAGCCTTTGGTAAATCGGCGCGCTGCTGCGGGAATTGACCGCCTGCGCGAATTGTTCCTCCGTTATCTCCGTAATGTTCATCAGCCGCCTCCCACAAAGCCGACTACCTCGAGCTTGTCGCCGTCGGACAGCACGGTGCTGTCGTAGCTTCCTTTGGGGACAATGTTCTCCCCGAGCATTACAGCGACCGTCCGCGGGTCAAGCTTTTCCTGCGCAAGATACTCCGAAACGGTCATTCCGTCCGCCTGCACCTGCTCGCCGTTTATCCTTACCATGTTCATCACTCCCGTTATACAGAAATTTCCATGCAATAAAAAAATCGTCCCCAAGCTGCACCCGTGGTGGTGCACCCCAAGAACGATCGAACGTTACCATATTCTATTGCCTTTTTATTATAGCATACTTCCGCCGTTTTGTCAAGAGGTTGGAAAATGGTTCCGTTCGGGAACGGACGGAATTGTGCTGCGGCAAGAAAATTGCGGAAAAATAATTGACTTTTCTTATAAAGTGTGGTAAAATTACTTAGATAGTGTTTTATCGGAAAAACAAGGAGCTGACTTATGAAATACACCGACATCGTTACCGATAGGAAAGCCGCGTCAAGGGTGGCATGGATCGTGTTCACATTCTGCACGGCGATAATGTTCACCATGTCATATTTCAGCCAATGGGCGGACTGGGTGCCGCTCATGCTCGGCGCGCATACGGCGATACTCACCGTGCTGACATTCGTACCGAAAGCGTCCGAAAATATTCAGCCCGTGATTATGACGCTGTTTTCGTTCTCGAATATTTTCGTATGCAGCGTGATGGAGAATAATATCTACCCGTCGATAGCGGTGTTACTCGGCGCGGCGATACTTATTTCCGTGTACAAGGACGCGACGCTGCTCATAACATATATCCTGCTTACTGCGGGCGGAGTGCTGTATCATGTGCTTGTGCTGCGGAGCGTGAGCCTCGGGAGCGCGGCGGAGATAACCGAATTTGTCGTCAGGATCTCCGTTATGTTTATCGCGCAGCTTTTCCTGCTCATTTTCATCAGGAGCATGGATAAGAACGAGGAACAGCTGAAAGCGAGCGTCGAGGAGGCGCGGCAGGCGGAGCGCTACAAATCCGACTTCCTCGCCAACATGAGCCATGAGATAAGAACGCCGATGAACGCCATTGTCGGAATGTGCGAGCTTATCCTCCGCGAAAGCGGGATAAACGAAAACGTCCGCGAGAACTGCTTCAATATTCAGACCTCGGGCAGGAGCCTGCTTTCTATCATAAACGATATCCTTGACTTCTCAAAGATAGAGTCGGGGAAAATGGAGCTTATCAACGAGGAATTTAACATCGCGTCGACGCTCAACGACGTTATAAATATGTCCGAGGCAAGAAAGGGCAGCAAGAATATTGAAATATATGTCGACGCCGACCCGAATATCCCCGCAGGGCTGATAGGCGACGAGGTGCGCATACGGCAGGTCATCGTTAACCTCATGACAAACGCGATAAAATTCACCGAGCGCGGCAGCGTAACTCTCACCGTGTCGCAGACGAAGCAGGATTACGGCATCAACCTTTTTGTTTCCGTAAGGGATACGGGAATTGGAATAACCGAGGAAAACATTGAGAAGCTGTTCACGAGCTTCCGTCAGGTTGACACAAAAAAGAACCGCTCCGTTGAGGGGACGGGTCTTGGGCTCGCGATATCAAAGAGCCTTGTCACCAAAATGGGCGGGTTTATCAGCGTAAACAGCAGGTACGGCTTCGGCACGGAATTTCGCTTTGTAATACCGCTCAAGGTGGAGAATGAAAGCCCGTTCGCTTCCGTAAAGGACGGGCAGGATATCCGCGCGGTCGGATTTTTCTGCGGCGAGGAGGACGAGCGGCTGTTTGCCCGAATGGGTAAACAGCTCGGCGTTGACATGAGCTGCCGCGATATCCCCGAACAGACCGACGCGGAAAAGGTGTCGCATTATTTTGTGTGCAGGGAGATCTATCAGAAAAACGAGGACTTTTTCCTTGCCGCGGCGGAAAAGTCGCGCGTGTTCGTGATACAGGACAGGGCGGACGCAATAACGCTGCCCGAAAAGGTGAAGTGCGTGTTTAAGCCGCTGTATTCGCTTTCGGCGGTGTCCGCGCTTAACAACGAGAACCTTGTCGTCAACATGAACGAGCGGCGCGGCGCGGATATACGCTTCACTGCGCCCAAGGCGAGAGTGCTCATCGTTGACGACAACCCGATAAACCTTAAAGTCGCGGCGGGGCTTATGCGCCCGTACAATATGCAGATATTGACCGCCGAGAGCGGGCGCGCGGCGATAAGTATGCTGCGCTCGCGCGATATAGACCTTGTGTTTATGGATCACATGATGCCCGAAATGGACGGCGTTGAGGCGACAAGGCTGATACGCGCAATGGAGGTCGATTATTACAAAAATCTGCCCATAATAGCGCTCACCGCAAATGCGGTAAACGGCGCGCGGGATATGTTCCTGAACTCGGGCTTCAACGACTTCCTCGCGAAGCCGATAGAGCTTTCGGCGCTGGACAGGGTGCTGAGGAATTACCTCCCCAAGGAATATCTTCAGGCGCCGACGGCTGCGCCGTATGCGGGCGCGGAGCGCAGGAGCGCGAATGCTCCCCGCGAAGCCGCCGTAATGTTCGACCCGGAAAGGGGGCTTTCCTACACGGGCGGCGACAGCGAGGCGTACTGCGAGATACTCGCGCTGTATGCGAAAAAGGGCGTCGAAAAGCTGGAGCATATCGGCGACCTGTTCCGCAGAAAGGATTGGAAAAACTACGTCATCGAGGTGCACGCGCTCAAGAGCACGTCGCTAAGCATAGGCGCGATAAGGCTTTCGGAGCTTGCCGCGGAGCTCGAAGCGGCGGGCAAGACGGAGAGCTATTCCGTCATCGAAAAGAAGAACGACGAGCTGCTTAAAATGTACGGCGAGGTCATCGGAATAGCGGAGGAATACCTCGGTAATTCCGGCGCAGCCGACGCGGAGGAGCAGCCCGAGCCCGAAAGCTCGCTTACCGAGATAACGCGGGAAGAATTTCTCGGGTATATCGCCCGCGCAAGAGAGGCGTGCGGCAGCTTTGACGGCGACGCTTTAACGGAGCTCGCGGAGAGCACCGCGAACCGCAGCTTTAACGGCGTTCCGCTGAAGGACAGCTTCGGCAGGGCTGCACAGCTTGCGGAGGACTTTGAATACGAAGCGGCGGCGGCTGAAATTGAAAAGCTTGCCGCTGTCGGGGAGGAAGATAAATGAATAAGATCGGAATATCGACCGACTGCGTATGCGACCTGCCCGAGGACTACCTGACCCGCAACGACGTCGGGATACTGTATTTCTATATTGCAACGTCAACGGGGCGTTTCCGCGACGGCTTTGAGATAACGTCGGGGAATATCCTCGAATATCTCGAAAACGGCGGGGCAAAATCCGAAACAATGCCGCCCGAGCCCGAGGAATACAGGGATTTCTTCCTTGAACAGCTCGAAAAGTGCGACGAGCTGATACACATTGCGATAAGCAGCGGCGCGAGCCTTTCCTGCCGTAACGCGAACGCGGCGCTTGAATTGCTCGGGGAGAAGAGGGGCAAGGTGCGCGTTATCGATTCGGGGCACCTTTCGACGGGCATGGGGCATATCGTCATCAGGGCTGCGGAAATGCGCAGCGAGGGGTATTCCGCCGACGAGATAGCGGCGGCTGCGGAGCGGCTTAAAAAGCGCGTTTCGACAAGCTTTATCACCATGAACGCCGATTATCTGTACCGCAACGGCAGAGTAAGCAAGGCGGTAAAGAATATATGCGGCATATTCATGCTGCACCCCGTGCTTGTGCTGAAAAACGGTAAGATAACCCTCAAAAATATCAGGATAGGCAATTATGACAAGGCGGTAATGCGCTACATAAAAAGCGAGCTGCGGCGCAGCGGAAAAATTGACAAAAGGCGGCTTTTCATAACCCATGCGGGCTGTTCGATAAGGCAGATAAACGCGGTTAAGGAGCGCGCTGCGAAGCTCTGCGAATTTAACGAGGTCACCGTCACGAAAGCCTCCGCAACGGTGTCCTGCAACTGCGGCGCGGGAACGGTCGGCGTGCTTTTTGTCAGGGCTGACCCCGATGAATAATTCGTGATAAGGAGAAACGGCATGAAGAAAATACTTGTTGTTGACGACAATAAGATAAATCTTGCCACAGCAAGGAATGTGCTGTGCAGCGAATACAAGGTGACGGCGGTATTGCAGGGCTCGCAGGCGGTCGCTTTTCTTGAGAAAAACGACTGCGACATCGTGCTGCTCGATATAAATATGCCCGACACGGACGGCTTCGAGGTGCTGACCATGATACGCGGCATTGAGCGCTGCAGGGATATCCCCGTTATCTTCCTCACCGCCGACAGCAACAGCGAAACGGAAACGCGCTGCTTCAAGGCGGGCGCGGTGGATTTCATCGCAAAGCCGTTCGTCCCCGAGGTAATGCTTTCGCGCGTCGGCAGGGCGCTTGAACTCGAGGAGCTTCGCAGAAGCCTTGCCTACAGGCTTGAACAGAAAACGCGCGAGGTGTCCGACATGAAAAACAAGTCGCGTCAGGACGCGCTGACGGGGCTGTGGAACCGCGCCTACACCGAGGAAGCCGTGAACGAGATAATAAGCGGCGGAGAAGCGGGCGCGCTCATGATGATCGACATGGACAACTTCAAGGCGATAAATGACAACTACGGGCATATCGCGGGCGACAAAACGCTGAAAATGTTCGCGGACACGCTGCGCAAATTCTCCTCGGAGGACGATGTCCTCTGCCGTATCGGCGGCGATGAATTTGTTGTTTTTGTGAGGAGAATGACCTCGAAAAGCGAGCTCGGCAACCGCGCCTCGGATATCATCTCCGACCTTTGCTACAAGCTTGAGCAATGCAAGTTTGAAACCAATTCCTCGGTATCCATAGGAATAGCGCAGACGCCCGAGGACGGCACGGATTTCGCCAAGCTTTACAACTGCGCGGACAAGGCGCTGTATTACGTCAAGCAGAACGGCAAGAACTCCTTTCACTTTTACAGCGACAAGGTGCAGTCGGAAAGCAGCCGCGCGGGAAAGACGGTCGACCTTGAATACCTGCGCGATTTCATGAGCCGCTCGGACAGCGGCAGGGGAGCGTACCTGCTGGATTTCGACAGCTTCCACCATGTTTATAATTTCATAAGGCGGTTTGTTGAGCGCAACAGCCACACTGTGCAGACGGTGCTTTTCACCGTGTCGGAGAACGAGGATATCGACTCGACGGAAACAGAGCTTGCGCTTGAGCTGCTTGAAAAGGCGATATACCTGTCGCTGCGCCGCTCGGACGTGTCCACAAGGTATTCAAGCAAGCAGATAATCGTCATTCTCATGGACACCGACGCGCAGAACGGCGACAAGGTCGCTGCGCGAATTGTTGAATGCTTCGGCAGGCTGTACACGGGCGGAAAGGTCACTGTCGATTACGGAATAGCGCGTATGGACGGCTCGGAGCTTTCGGGCAAGAGGGCGCTTATTGAGGATTGAACGCTGTCGGGGTGTGATGTTGTGGGATTTTTTTCAAAGGATAGAAAACCGCTGCCCTTTCCCGAGGGATTTACCGCCGCGGATATACGCGTTGAAGCAAGCGTGTGCACGGGCGAGCGGACGATAGGCTTTTATTCCCCGTCGGAAAAGAGGCTCAAATATGCCGAGCTTGTCAGAAGCGAAGCGGATATTGATGAGTTTTACGGGAAATATGGGGTTAAGCGGAAAAAAACGGGAATGCTCCCTTTTTGGGGGGCATTTCAGTTTGTCGAAAAAGCCTTATCGACAAAAAATGAATATTGAATAACGAAGAATGAATAATGAATAATAGCGGTATCGGCTTCGCCGATTGTTCTGAAAAATGTGATTATACCTCACTTTTTAAAATCCGTGCCCGCAGGGCACACAACAATTATTCACTATTCACTATTCATTATTCATTATTCATTAAGATAAACCTTCAGGGTTTATCGACAGTCCGGAATGTTCCCTTTTTGGGGGGCTTTTTTTCTGCAACCTTTTCGCTTATTGTTTGGTATTATTAACAAACGGAGCATTGCTGCCGAAAGGAGAATATCATGATGAATGCCGAAAATAATGCCACGACTGCGAAAAATAACCCCGCCAAGCCGAAAAAGCGCAGGCTGCTTATCGCGGCGGCAGCGGCGGTCGCGTGCCTCGGAATTGCGGGCGGGACTGCCGCGGTGCTGCATAACAGCGCGGCGGGAGGGCTTGCGGCGGCGCAGGCGGTATACCCCGAAATGGCGAAATACCCGAATGAAATGAGCCTTAGCTTTGACCATGACTATGAAAGGTGGTACGAAAGCAGGCGAGCGCAGCATTGCGGCAGCGAGGGCTATGCCGACGGTCTGTGGGACTTTTACGGGGACAGCACGCGGCAGTTCCTGTCGGGCGCGGGGGAGAACCGCGTTTACTCGCCGATAAGCCTTTACATGGCGCTGTCGATGCTGGCGGAAATATCCGACGGTCAGACGCGCGGGCAGATACTCGAGCTGCTTTCCGCCGATGACATCGCGGCGCTGCGCACGCAGGCGGGGCAGGTGTGGAACGAGAATTACTGCGACGACGGCGCAATAACCAGCGTGCTGGGAAATTCGCTCTGGCTGGACGACAGCCTTGATTACCGCAGCGACGTCCTCGAAGCCCTTGCGCGGGAGCTTTACGCCTCGTCCTATTCGGGAAAGTTCGGGAGCAGCGAAATGAACACGGCGCTGCGCGGGTGGCTTAACGAACAGACGGGCGGTTTGCTGAGCGACGCCGTTGACAATATTGAAATACCGCCCGAGGCGGTCATGGCGCTGTATTCGACTGTTTATTTCAAGGGAAAATGGGATACAAGGTTCAACAGCGCGAACAATGACACCAAGGCATTCCACGCGCCGAACGGCGATATCGACGCGGAATTTATGAACGCAAGCATGACACGCAGCTATTATTGGGGCGAGGATTTCGGCGCGATACGGCTTGATTTCGCTTCGGGCTGCGGAATGTGGTTCTTCCTGCCCGACGAGGACAAGAGCGTCGACGACGTGCTTTCCGCGGGGGAATATATGCAGCTCGTCAAATCGCGCGGTATTTCCGAAAATTCGAAATATCTTATCGTGGACTATTCGGTGCCTAAATTTGACGTTTCGTCAACTATCGACCTCTCCGACGGCATGAAAGCCCTCGGGATAACCGACGCGTTCGACCCCGAGGCTGCGGAATACTGCCTGCTGGATGGCGACAATTCGGGCGTAATTCTCGGCAGGGCGACGCATTCCGCCCGCGTTAAGATAGACGAGGAGGGCTGCGAGGCGGCGGCGTTCACCGAAATGGTAGCCTGCGGCGCGGCGTGTCCGCCCGATGAACGCGTTGAATTTGTGCTTGACAGACCTTTCCTGTTCGTGATAAGCGGCATGGACGGTCAGCCGCTGTTCACGGGGACGGTTTACCTGCCGTGAATTATGGCACGGAATAAATGCCGCATTATAACCAAATAATTCACAAAAAACCGTTAATTTTTATAAAAAAAGCAAATATCCCCTTGATTTTTGTCGGGAAATATATTAAAATAGAATCTGGAGTTATTACCCCGGCAATAAAAAGAAAGGATATTACCCGGCATGAAAATTCTGATATGTGACGATTCGATGTTTGTCCGCAAGAAAATGAGGGACGCAGTCGTTAAGGCGGGCGTTACCGACATCGTTGAAGCCTCCGACGGACAGCAGGCAGTTGAAAAGTACAAGGCGGAAAAGCCCGACCTTTGCTTTATGGACATCATTATGCCCGTAAAAACGGGCGTTGACGCGCTGAAAGAGATCCGCGCGTTTGATAAGGACGCAAAGGTGATAATGGCTTCCTCTGTCGGTACGCAGGCAAATCTCAAGGAGGCTATCGTCGCGGGAGCATACGATTTTCTCCAGAAGCCGATAGATGACGCTGCGGTCAAGAAGATAATCGACAAAATAAAGGGATAAGGAGAATCGTATGTTTACACAATTTTTCGGGAATTATCTGCTGAGCAGCGGGCTTGTCACGGGCGAGCAGCTTTCGAAGGCGCTTTCCCCCGAGAAGCCGCGCCGTCCCAAGCTCGGCACGATCGCGATAGAGCAGGGGCTCGTCACCGCGGAGCAGGTCGAGATCGCCCATAACAAGCAGCAGCAGGAGGACAAGCGTATCGGCGACGTTATGGTGGAGCTGGGCTTCCTCACGAGCGAGCAGGTCGATATGCTGTTTTCGATACAGCCGCCCGCTCATCTTCTGCTTTGTCAGGAGCTTGTCGACAACGGCGTGCTGACCAACGCCGCGCTTGAAAAGGCGCTCGGCGATTACAAGAGCAGGTACAGCATATCCGACGACGATATGCGCAGCGAAAACGAGGTTTCCGTAAAGCGCATAATGGCGGATTTCTATTCCCTCGACGACGACAGCGAGGCTAATAAGTTTGTTTATCTTCTGTTTAAGAACATTATCCGCTTTATCGGCAGCGACTTCGCGCCTGTGATAAAGGACAAGCCGACTGCCGACCTGACGGGCTGCATTAAGCAGAGCATTAACGGCGCGGAAAAGATACTCACTGCGATTGCCGCCGACGACAAAGCAGCGGCGGGCGTCGCTTCGCGCTTCGCAAAGGAAAAGATAACCGAGAACGACGAGTACGCGCAGGCGTGTATCGGCGAGTTCCTCAACCTTCACAACGGGCTTTTCGCCGTTAACGTCAGCAACGAGGAGGGAAAGGAGCTTGTGCTCGAGCCGCAGGAATACAACGCGGCGGTTCCCGCTTCCGATGTCGCAGACGCGCTTGTGATAAGCCTGCGATTCCCGTTCGGCGACGTTGATTTTATTGTACGGATCTGATCTGCCGCGCGGCGGTTTGCTTTAATCTTTGGCAGTAATGCGGGGTCATATGCCCCGCATTATTTTTGCGCGCGGTTAAAAGTTTTGTATGCGCCTGTGATAAATGTTAAGTAAACATTAACATAAAAGATAAACTTATTTTAGCTAGAATGACAATTGATTTATTACCCGATAAATGTTATAATTTTAAAAGAACAACTATTTTTTGATCGGGAGTGAACGGTTCGGATATGAAAACGATAAAGAAAAGTATGCTCACAAGCTTTCTGTCGGTCATGATATCCTCTGTCGTCGTGACGGGCACTATCGGCGCGGTGTCGAGCTATGTCAACTCGGAGAATATCCTGCGGCAGACCATGTGCGAAACGGTAAAGACTGCCGCGGGCGAGATAAAGAACGCGCTGCTTCAGTCGGAGCTGCTCGTAAGGGAGCTCGGAATGAACACGCAGCTCACGAACGACGTTGTTTCGGAGGAGAAGAAGCTCGAGCTCCTTGCCGAAAAGGCGGAGTATTACGGCTTTATCGACTACAACATTACCGACGCGGCGGGAATAAACCTTTACGGCGAGGATATGAGCGGGCAGAGCTGGTTCGCGCCTGCGCTTGCGGGGGAAACGGTTGTTACCGACCCCGTGATCGCCGCCGACGGCAGCAGCACCATATACATCGCCTCAACGCTTGTCAAGACGGGCAAGCACGTTGCCGTGCCTACGGTCGGCGTTATTTACACCTCGGTTGACGCGGCGAGGATATCGGAAATTTCCTCGGGGATACGGCTCGGCAATTCGGGCACGGCGTATGTGCTGGACAAGAACGGCTGCGTTATCGCGCATAACGACGCCGAGAAGGTGAACAGCCGCTACAACGCCGCCGCGGCTGCGGAGAGCGACCCTGCCGCCGCAAAGCGCGCCGAGCTTGAACAGGCTGCAATAAGCCTTGCGCAGGGGGAAACTCTTTCGGGGACATTCGCCGAGGGCGGCGTCGGCAAATACGCGGTATTCACGCCGATAGACGGCACGGACGGCTGGGTCATCGGTATCGAGGCGGACAGCTCGGAATTTCTCGGCGGGACGTGGCTGTGCATGGTATTGATGATCGTCTGCATGGCGATATGCATTGTGATTTCCGCCGTGCTGATAAATGCCGCCGCAGACCGCATTGTTAAGCCAATAAAGAAAATTCAGGGCGCAATGAACGACGTTGCGCGGGGCGATCTTTCGGTGTCGGTGGATATCAGCAGCAAAAACGAGATAGGCGAGCTCGGCAGCAGCGTCAACGAAACTGTGTCGGCGCTTCGCGAATGCGTCGGGGAGATAAGCGCGGCGGGCGAGAAGCTGTCGCTGGGCGACTTTGATTATCACACCGACTATGATTTCCGCGGCGATTTCAGGAACATTGCGGAGTCGCTGCATGAAATTGCCGTGGGGTTAAGCGACGCTATCGGGCAGATAAGCGTTTCGGCGAACGAGGTCAACGCGGGGGCAATGAACATCGCGGACGGCTCTATGGCGCTTTCCGAAAGCGTTTCGGATCAGGCGGGATATACCGAGCAGCTCCTCGGTAATATCGCGCGGATAAGGACAAAGGTCAACAGCAACGCCGAAAACGCCGACAATGCAAGCAGGAAAACCATGCGCGCGGGCGAGTGCATTTCCGAAAGCAACGAGAAGATAAAGGAAATGACGGCGGCAATGGAGGATATCGCGAAGAAGTCCTCCGAAATTGTGGATATTGCCAACACGATAGACGACATTGCTTTCCAGACTAATATTCTCTCGCTCAACGCGGCAGTTGAGGCGGCGAGAGCGGGCGACGCGGGCAAGGGCTTCGCGGTAGTCGCGGACGAGGTGCGCAACCTTGCGACAAAGTGCGCCAAGGCTGTCAGCCGTACCTCGGAGCTTATTGCGCAGACGCTGCGCGCGGTGGAGAACGGCACCGCCGTTGTCGGCGAGACCGCCGAGTCGCTTAACGAAGCGGTTGCGGTAACCGAGGAGGCAATAGCGCTTATCAACGAGATAAACAGCGCGTCGCATGAGCAGGCGGAAATGGTCGAAAAGGCAAACGAGGGCATTGAAAGCATTTCCGCAGCGGTTCAGAGCAACGCCGCCACAGCCGAGCAGAGCGCCGCCGCAAGTCAGACGCTCAACGAGCAGGCGAAAATGCTCCGCAGCCTTACCGACAGGTTCACGCTGCTTAAAGAGACTTCGGAAGTGACCCGAGATTTGGAAGAAACGGAAGATTTGGAAGAAACGGAAGATTTGGAAGAAACGGCAGCTTCGGAAGAAACCGAATTAGTGGCAGAATAAACCAAAAGCGCTCCTTTCGGGGCGCTTTTTTGATGTGTCAAATTTCATTTCATGCGTTCGGTTTTCCGTTTTTTGTTATCGGGCAGCGGCTCGAACGGCGGGCAGTTGTCTATGATTATCTGAAACGGGGTCTTGCCGAATGTGCAGTAGGTCATTCTGTGCGGGAAAAGCCAGCGGTAGAGCACCGCGCGGTATTTTGTGGTAACTGTGACGTCGTAGCCGATGGTTTTCCACAGCAGCTTCTGCTCCTTATAGTCCACCCGCAGCACGTCGCTGTAATAGAACGTCATGACCTCTCTGCCCTTGCGGTCGGAAATAACGAACTCCCTGCCCGTTGCGCGGTAGCCGAACTCCCTGCCGCCGGTAAGTATCATTACGGCTGCAAATGTGCCGCCGAACAGGAATACCGCCGCGACAAGCAGAGCAAGCTCCGGCAGCGCCGCAAGCAGATCGGGAAAATAGCATACGGCGCAGAACACTATCGCCACAAGAACGGCAACTATCGCGGCGGCAAGCGGGAACGCCATTTTCTGCCGAAGCTGCATTCTTCCCTTTGCGATAAGCGCGTCCTTTGCGGCTTCTTCCCGATCCCGCCGAAGCTGCTCCGCTGTCGGGCTCAGTCCTGCGGCGGGCGCGGCTTCGTGCGGGTCGTTGTCGGAAAGCTCCGCCTCGAGCCGCGCGAGAACGCTTTGCGAGCTAAGGGAAACGGTGGGCATTTCCGCGTTTTCGGGGATATTATCCCGCCTTTCTGCGGGGAACACCGCCCCGACGAGCGGCGCATTGCTTGTCGAACGGTCGCCCGGCTTCATTGCCTCCTCAATATAGCGTTCGGCGGCGGGAACGACCTCGGGCTGCTGCGGCTTGCGGAGGTTACGGGCGCGCTCGTCGATGATGTTGAATACGGTGTTCCTCGGGTTGGTTACGGCGTGGCTGTTTGGGAAAACAAGGCGGTATTTTATCGTGCCGTTCAGCGTGCGCACGGTGACGTTATAGCCGCGTGTTTTGCCGAAAAGGGTCATTTCGTCGTAATAGACGCCGAGCACCTCTTTGTAATATATCGTCCGCGTTTTGGAGCCGACGGTGGTAGTGAAGCGCTCCCTGTCGCATTCGTAGCGGCATTTGAACCCCGACATAACAAGCTTCGCCAATACTACCCAGATCGCTCCCCAGACAGAGCAGACGATAAGTGACGCCAGCGCGAAAAACAGCGCCATTGACGTTTGGTACAGCGCGGGCTCAAGGATTTTGGCGTCGATAACGATTATCCCGATAACCAGCGCGCATACGCACAGCGCGTACAGCAGGTATTCGTATTTTGACCCGCAGTAAAAGGCACCGCTTTCCTTGTACCCGAAGCGGTCCTCATATTTTTCGATGCTTGAATAGTTGTTTTCTTTCATGGCAGGCTACCTTTGTCGTGAGTTGGTGTGAAGTGTTACGGGCGGGTCACGGCAGGCTCGGGCGGAACGCGCCGTATTTGCATATACATATTATATAATATTTCCCACAGAAAAGCAATACCTTATCCGAAACTGACAAAAAGCGCGGCGGGAGTTGATTTTTTTGGCGGAATGTGGTATAATACATTTGTATGTGACCGTGAACAGTCAAAATATCGTGGGAGGGTATTATTTTGGAAGTATTATATACCTGCAAAATGCAGATAGCGCTGTTGATATTTCTGATGTTTTTCGGTATTTTATTCATCAAACAAGGCAACAGGCTGAACAAAAAATCGGGGAAGGAGCTCTGCAACAAGCATTTCGACAGCCTGTTTATTATTGCGGAGATCGCCGTTGTGTTTGACGGCATAACGGTCTACACCGTCAATCATCTTGACAGCGTTCCCGCCGCGTTCAACCTTGTCGCACACACGATGTATCTTGTGTCGCTGCAGCTGTTCGTGTTCGAGCATTTCGTTTACTGGCTCAATATAACGGGCACAGCCTCGGGCAGGGGGAAAAGGCTCGCGTGTATGCTCCCGCAGATTTTTTCACTGGCGGCGACGCTGCTCACCATGCCGTTTCTTTACTACGTTGAGGGCGAATATACAAATTATTCCATGGGCATTCCCGTGTACATATGCTTTGCGGACTTAGCGCTGTATACCGTGCTGACGATCGTATTTTTCCTGAGAAAAAGCGCCTATATCGAGCATGACAAGAAGATATCCTTCACGATGGCAATAATTATCTCAACGGTAATATGGCTGGTTCAGATAATATTCCATGAAACGCTGCTCGCGTCGCTGGCGGTGACGCTTATCGTAACGAGCCTTTACCTCATAATGGAAAATCCCTCCGTCAAGGAAGCGAAGCTCTATCACAGGGAGATGATAATGGGCTTTTCGACTCTGGTTGAAAACAAGGACAACAACACGGGCGGTCACATCAAAAGGACCTCCATGTATGCCGAGATAATCGCCCGCGAGCTGCGGAAGGATATGCACTATCATTACCTGATAACCAAGGATTTCATGGACAACCTTATCATTGCCGCGCCGATGCATGACATAGGAAAAATAGGTATCCCCGACGTTATCCTAAACAAGCCCGGCAAGCTTGACGACGAGGAATACGCGATAATGAAAACGCATTCGGCGATAGGCGCGCAGATAATCAACGACACCTTCGGGCACACCATGGACGACGAATACAAGGACATGGCGTATCAGGTCGCGCTTTATCATCATGAAAAGTGGAACGGGCGCGGCTACCCGGAGGGGCTGAAGGAAACGGAGATACCGCTCTGCGCGAGAATAATGGCAGTAGCGGACGTGTTCGACGCGGTGTCGGCAAAGCGGTGCTACCGCGACGCAATGCCGCTTGAAAAGTGCTATGCGATAATCCGCGAGGGCAGGGGAAAGGACTTTGACCCCGACGTTGTGGACGCGTTTTTCCGCTGCATTGACGAGATAGAGCGCGTCGCGAAAACCGCTAACAGCGGCGGGTGAATTTGTGGAATTGCCCCCGAAAAACGGCAGCCCGCGCGTTCGCAGATACGGCTTTCGCCCTGCGCGGGCAGTTCTCTCGGTAAAATAACAGTTCCCGGGTCATTGCCGAATGATCCGGGTTTTTGTATGCAATGCCCGTCGGGAGCGCACGCCCCGACAGACCTCGCAGCAGCGTAATATGAGTGAATTTTGGGTCATAAATATATTGACAAAACAAATTCACAGTGTTATAATAAACTTGTGTAATATGTCATTTATCGGCATTTATCAACGGTAAATCAAATTATCCGTCGCGCACCGACAGGATATTATTTTAAGGAGGAATTGTAATGGCATTCATTGATATGGTGGAATGGTCACCGCAAAACAACGCGGAGTTCGCCTACCGTTTCCCGCAGAGCAACCTCAGCACGGGCACACAGCTCATCGTGC
The DNA here is from genome assembly GCA_051893715.1 of Oscillospiraceae bacterium. Taxonomy (GTDB): domain Bacteria; phylum Bacillota; class Clostridia; order Oscillospirales; family Ruminococcaceae; genus CAG-115. The sequence continues at coordinate 1,830 of JBJFHP010000162.1, read as the reverse complement.
ACGAATCGCAGGAGGCTGTTTTCTTCTCCAAGGGGCAGATCCTCGGCAAATTCGGCCCCGGCTCGCATACACTGTCAACGCAGAATCTTCCTTTGCTGAGAAATCTTTTCGGAATACCCTTCGGCGGCAGAAATCCGTTCATGGCGGAGGTCTGGTTCGTCAACAAGACCGCGCCGCTCAACATCGACTGGGAAACAACGACCATGCGCTTCATGGACCCCGATTACGGGCAGATGCTCCCGCTTATCGCAAAGGGAAGATACGGTCTGCGGGTAACAGACGCGGAGCGCTTCCTCGTCAAGCTTGTCGGCACCATGCAGCACTTCACCGCAAGGGAGCTCACCGACCATTTCAAGGGCGCAATGATCGCCAAGACAAATTCTTCCATCGTTGCGTTCATGAACGCCAACCGCGTTGGCATAAACAGCATTGCAATGCACCTTGACGACCTGTCGAAGTTCATAAAGCAGCCCATGTCCGAGTTCTGGGAGGAATACGGCTTCAACCTTGAGGGCTTCTACATAACCGAGGTCAACCTTGACACCTCCTCCCCCGAGGGCAGGAAGATAGCCGAGGCAATGTCCGACCGTTCCGCGCAGGCTATCGCGGGCTACACATGGCAGCAGAAGCAGTCCTTTGAGGTTGCGGGCAACGCCGTGAACAACAATTCGCCTATGGGAATACTCGGCGTTGCGATGATGACGGGCGCTTTCTCGGGCAATAACACCATGGGCGGCGCTATGATGCAGACGCCCCCGCAGAATCAGTATCAGTTCAACCAGAATCAGGGCGGCATGAATTACGGCGGTCAGAATTTCGGCGGCGCGCCCAATCAGAGAATGGCGCGGCGCGAGGTGTTCTGCTCAAACTGCAGCAAGAAATTCTCGGTGGAGTCCGCTTTCTGCCCGCACTGCGGCAATAAATACAACCCCTGCCCGATGTGCGGCGCGGATAACTCCGCCCGCTCGACAAGGTGCGTGACCTGCGGCGCGACGCTCGCGAACAACAACGGCGGCGCTTCGGAGAACGTATGCTTCAAGTGCCACAACCCTGTGCAGTACGGGCTGAAATTCTGCCCCACCTGCGGAAACAAGCTTATGTAACGGACGGGAGGAATTATGAAGAAAAACGAACACCTTGCCGTAAGGGTCATCATTTTCGTTGTGGGGATAGTTGTCCTCGCTGTCGCATACACCCTGCTCAGCCCGCTTTTCGAGCGTATGATGCCCGAATATATTTTCACCTGCGTGAGCGTTTCGCTGCTGTACCTCGCCGTTTTTCTGCCGATACTGCTCGGCTCGGCGAGGGGCGGTATTGCCTCTCTTGCCGCTGCTGCCGCGGTGTACTGGAAAGGGCTTGCTGCTTATTTCACCGCTTCCGTTGTTGCGATAGTTCTTGCGTTCACGTTTATTCCGCTTGTTATTCCTATAATTATCCAGTGCGTCGCTCTGTTCGTGTTTGTGATATGGATGTGTCTGGCGCTTGTCGCTAAGGGTCACATCGAGTCGACCGCGCGCGACGAGGAGGCAAAGAAGTCGGGCGTCACGGCGCTCAGAAACAGGGCGGGCAGGCTCGCGGCGCTCGCCGCAGGGCTTGAAAAGGGCGACAGTATGCGCGCCGCCGCAGAGAAGATCGCGGAGGATATGAGATACCTCTCCCCGGGCAACACCGCCGAGGCGCAGGACCTTGAGCGCAGTATGCTCGCCGTTCTTGACACCATAATAACGGACAGCTATTTCATTTCGGGGGAAAAGGGTCCCACCGCCCAGCTTGAAAGCAAGCTGAAAAATTTCGACGCTCTTTACAGAGTTCGTAAAAATATGCGTTAAG